>NZ_QQAO01000002.1:0-474683 GCF_003349855.1 Curtobacterium sp. AG1037
ACCTGCACATCGTGTACGACACCGATCCCATTCGAACTGCTTGGGAAGCCCAACAGGCCGGCGGTAACCCCCGTTCATGAAGCAGCGAGCGACTACCCGATCATCACGAGCACTGCGTACGGGTTCGTCAGGAAAGTGTCGTCCCGCGTCGGGACTACATCCACGACGCCAGCTCGCTGGGTGACCCACCAGGCGGCCAACAACACGAGCGCGCCGGCAGGGGGGCTGAACACGAGCAACCGTTTCCTCATGGGATCACGGTACGGCGGCACGAAGCGTCGCAACGGCCGATGGCACGCCGTTCCGCCTAAAGGAGGACTCGTTCTTTGGGCGGATCGCGCCGAACTTCCGCCCTCCGTCCGATGAACGATCGGTTGACGAGACAGCCCCTCTGCGCCATGTTCGTGGGATGCCTGAGTGGAACGGTCTTCAGATCCCGGTGACTGATCTCCGTCTCGTGTTCGATCGGATCCTTCAGCACGTCGAACATGCGAACGGGGAGTCGGTCGTGCTGCGTGAGGACTACTTCTACTCGTTGCCCGCTCCGGGCCTGTACGACGTGTCGAGCAATCCACCCGAGGCCACGATCGGGCAGCTGACCGAGTCGTGGGACAACCTGACGTCAGCGCCGGCCGCCGACCGGACGTTGAACTGGGAACTCGTTTGGCTGGGCGACGTCCTACGAGCCATCGGGCATCTTCTGCCCGAGGGCGAGCAGCGTTCGGCAGACCGGTAGCCGATCCGCCATCGGGACATGTTGCAGGCGCGCGTGCGATCCTGTGAAGGTGCGCTATCGACTCATGAACGACTACAGCGCCGACTGGCCGCTCTGGCGGGACGACGGCGGAGCGCCGGATGGGGAGCCGCAGCTACCGGCGTGGCTCGAGGCAGACATTCGCCAATGGGCTGCCACATTCAATTCGCTGTACTCCTACGAGACTGGCTGGCCCGATACACGGACTTGCGATGAGCAGCGACTCAAGGGTGAGCGTCTGGCCGGGGCGATTGCTCGGGAACTGGGTCTGGGCGACTCAATCGTGTTCGCACACTGGGAAACGAACGTCGCCGGGCGGGAGTCCTAGGACGTGCCAGTGTGCCCGCCGGTTCTCATCTTGAGCTCGGTCAGCGAAGGCGGACCGTTGTCTCGGTAGCCGATCGGCTACCGGACGTTCGAGGAGCTGCGATACTCCCCCGGAGCCTGTGAGCAGCTCCGCTCGGTGTCGCCCTTCTAGCTTCGCTTCGTATCGCCTTCCTGGAGCAGCCGGATGCGGCGGTACAGGGTGGCGCGGGACATCCCAAGGTCGCGGGCAACCTGGGAAACTGGCTCACCAGCGTCGAGGAGCCGAACTGCGGCTCGAACCTGGCTATCCGTGAACAGCGCACGTCGGCCACCAAGATCCTGGCTGGCGTTGCGGCGTTTGGTGACGGAGTGGCGGACCCGTTCGCGCTTGATCTCGAGTTCAATCTGCGCGAGGGCCGCCATGACGGAGAACACCATGGACCCCATCGGCGTTGCCGTGTCGACGTCACCGCCCCCGCCACCGAGGTTCAGCACGCGAAGCCCAGCGTTCCGGTCACGGAGCTGCGCAGCAAAGCTGAGCATGTCGATCGTGGACCTGCCGAGTCGGTCGAGGGTGGTGACGACCAATGTGTCACCGTCATGCAGCGCGTCGAGTGCTCGGTCGAACGCCGGGCGCGAGGCGCGGGCTCCGGACACGCCGTGGTCGATGTAGAGGTCGTCGCGGCGGACACCCGCGGCGAGCAGGTCCTGTTCTTGCCGGTCGGTGTCCTGTTGCCGGGCCGATACGCGCGCGTACCCGATGAGCTTCACCAAGGTGCCGCCCGCGTCTCGCAACCTACCTTCACGACAGTGATTCTGTCCGTTGCTTGCGACACATAGTTGCGAGACTCGTCGCGCTACGGGATCTCGCGGATGTTGCGGGAGCGGTCGCGGCGCTGACGAGACGTCTCGCAACCATAGGGATCCACGACAAATGACGATGACATGCCCTCGCATGCGCACGAACCGTCATGGCGCGCCGAGGACGACTTAACCCTCAAGCTCGCCGCGAGACCGGCCACAACCTGCGCAACGAAGGCCCCGCGCTACGCGACGGCAGAACGCGTCAGGGCGGGCGCACTGCCAACAGTGCACCCGCCCGTCCGAGACGATTCAGTCGCGCCAGAAGTGATACTTCGAGATTAACTAACCCTCTGCTTCATGCATATCAACACGGTCAATAGGAATGCTTCATGAGTTATTTGCGCTCAGCATAAATTCAAATCAACGAATTTTTTTCCAAGCATCCCCAAGGAGCAACTTCGATCGCGGCCCGCAGCGGGCCTGCGTCATCAGCAACCGATCGCGCTCCTCGGGATCTGCCTGCACTGACAAAAGAAACTTGTCCAGGCTGCGACGCGTCATTTTCCACAAAGGCATCGATAGCTTGAGCGCTACGGGAGCATTCCAATTGCCGCCAACGGACTCCGCGTCGAGGTCGGCATCTTGCGAAAGCATCCACAGAACCTCTGCCTCCGTCCCGTTATTTCCAGCGAGGGTCTGTCGAACGCCGAGGGATGCGTCCCGAGATAGAACCAGGGCGACATCCGTCGGAAGCGCTGGATTGGCCGCCAAAGCAAGACGCTCCTCATCGGAACCAAACCTGGCGTAGTGCGCCGCGACCCGAGCGGGCAGCGAGGTGGCAGAAAGGCCCTCAACTCCCGGATACTCTTTGTCAGAACTTGCAGTCACTTGAGATCCCATTTGCACACTTCGCATCTCCCGAAGCTTCCCAGTCGGTGAAACGCTGCTTTCCATGCTTCACCGCTAGCTCCGTGGTGAAGTCGATTGTTTTACCACTCATTCGCTGGGGGGTTGTGAGGTACTTTTCCCAGTGGCCATTCATGTAGCCACTTCTCCAGCCCGTACTTGCAAGGTCCGCCTGCGAGAGGAATCCAATTTCGCGCACCTTCGACTGATAGGTCAGCCCATAGAAGAACCCAGTAGAAGGCGAATAAAGAGTGTTGTACTCAATGCGGCTAGTTTTGTTGCCTGGGTCAACAATCCAACGAAGCTTCACCTGATCCTTCAACACGCTAACGCCACGGCTGTTGATGACCCAGTGCTTAGCCCATTTGGTCTGCTCGTAAGAATAACCGCCATAGATTGCACCAGCAAGCACGACAGAGCCGTGTGACGACTTCGTTGACTTCATCGAGCTTCTAGTCGCCACAGGCTTACCCGAGCTGTCGTCAACCGCCAGGGTTTGCGCCTCGGCCGGCAGATCGGTGCCGTTACTCACAGCGGTCGCCGTCTGGGATGCAAGGCGAGCGGCGTCATCAGTGCTGAGCGAGGACAAGCCTGGGAAGTTCGTGGAGTTGCCGTTGGCGAGCACCTCACTCAGACCGTTCAGGCTTGCCGCCGTGGAAACAGAACCGTTGTCCGCCACCGCCCGATTGACCGCGTCCGCAAGTGTATCCGAGGACTGAATTGTCCAGTCAACGTCATCGGCCGCTGGGGCTTGCGCAGTAAATGTCCAGATCGGCGTCAATACCGTGATCGGCGTCGCACCGCCTCCGGACACACCGGTAATCGATGCCCGCCAATAGTATTGCTGCGCGCTCTTCAGGACTCCGTCTGGCATCGGGAAGCCCGCTGCGGCATCAGTCGGGTCGGACTGAGCGATGATTGATTTCATGTCCGAGGTGGTGCTTACAGAGAACACAACCTCCGCGCCGCTGTCAATCGCATCAGTTGCTGATTGAATACTCAAACTCGGTTCAAGATTCGTGGTGATACCGTCCGTGGGTGACTCAATGAAAGCTGCAGATGCCCAGTCTCCGAAGCCGACGACATATGGTGCCGAGACTGCTGTTTGGTTCTCGTCATCAGCATCGACGAGGCTCGCACTCAGCTGTGCTGCCCAGGCGCGTTCGGCACGTCAGCCTCAACGGTGGTCTGCGAATTTGTATTGAGCGCCAGAAGCGCACTCTCTTTCCCGTCCAACTCCACACGGACTTGCTGGCCACTGAAAGCAGCCGCCGGAACGGTAACGCCACAGACAGCGGGGCTCGACGGGAGCTCCTTGGCCCAGAAGCCATTTGCGTAGTTCTTACATACAATAGTTGGCGCCTGCGGGTTGGCGTACCAACCTTGCACGTCGATCACGTAGTTGGTGGCGTCCGCGACGTTATTGAGGGACACCTTCCCGGTTGTGCCGAGGGGCACGGTGATGGTGTTGGTGCGGATGGTGGTCTCGTCAAAGTTGATCGACGTCGTATTCGGGCGCGTTGTGCCATCGGCCCAAACCGTGGCGTTGCCTGAACCGGCGGTGCTCTTCAGTGCGGTGAGGGTTAGCACGACAGCGTTGATGCCTGAGCCCATGACGGGCACGCCGGCCTTGCCAGCGATCTGGACCGAACGTGTCTCGTTCTTGCCCATGACCGTGTTCCCGCTCGTGCGAGTGTCGTAGGCCCGCCCAGCACCGGGAGTGAAGACGGCGCCGCCCTTACCAGCGGCAGTGAAGTACCCCTGGATGTCGAGGACGAGATCGGCGGTGCTGTCCTGGTTGAAGACGGTCAGCTTGCCAGCAGAGGAGAGCTTGACCTGTGCCTGCATCGACGTCGCAACCCCGCCGCCGGCGTAGTTGAACGAGTTCGGGGGCCTGGTGCTGCCGGTCGGGTACGGGGTGAAGTAGCCAGAGGTGCTGCCCGTGTTCGCGGCGATCATGTTCACGATCACCGCGGACGCGTCCTTCGGCACGCCGGCGACGCCACCGACCTGCAGGTCCACGGTCTTCCCTGACGTCAGCGCCGCCTTTGGGGCGCCGGTGCCGTTGCGGGTGTCGACGATGCGGGACCCGTTCATCGGGACGAAGCCGCCAGGAGCGGTGCCATCGGTGTTCGCCGTGTAATAGCCCTGCACGTCCAGCAGGAGACGAGCGTTCGTCTCCGCAGACACCTGGATCGTGCCGTCACTGTTAATGGCCAGGACAGCGGAGAACGAGGTGTTCTGCTTGTTCTCGCCGCCGTAGATCCCCATCGTCGTGCTCGGCTCGTCATCGTTCGGCCGGCCGGTCAGGATGCCCTGGTTCGAGATCCCGATCAATGTTGCGACGACCGCGACCGAACCGGCGGAACCATCAGACGGAACTCCGCCCTTCCCAGCGACCTGGACCGTCTTCCACTGCTTGGCGGTCATCGCGCTATCGACGATGCGCGCCCCACCAACCGGAACGAAGACACCACCAGTACCGGTGTCGCTCAGCGCCTGAGCCGGCGTCGCGGCCAGGAAAGAGCCCAAGAGTGCCAGTGCAGCCAAAGCCGCGATGACAGCGCTGCGCTGTCGAACACGTGAAGCGTGCAAGCTGAGCACGAGACCCCCTCAGTCAGGCGACAGCACGGGCTGCTGTCAACTTGCGCAGCGTAAGAGGTGCGCGGCGGAGCCGAGATGCCACCGGTTTGGGTCACGGAAGGTAAACCCCCGGTCAGATCCGGTTGTACCGCGATGGACTGAGCTTTACTTCATACAAGGTCATCCGGCAGGCCGACCCCGGTAGCCGCCCGGACACCCGCCAGACAGACGCCCCACCCAGGGGCGGTACACAACGGACGCAACCTCGGCGCCGGCTGTGCTCGACCTCACCCGACACGGACCGCCACCAAAACGACGCCACAAAGCGAAGCTGCTCACAGCACAGTAGGACGGCACTCCCGGCGTCTCGTTAGCCGGTCGTCAACCGGACGCTCGGCAGTGAGGACGAGGTCTTTGAACGACTGCGCCGTCGCACTGTGTGACTGCTCACGCTGATCTGCGCGGTTCTGATCACGCTCTCTTGCCTCACTCACCCGCGGGTGATGCTGCGCGGAGGTAGGCGTACACCGTCTCTCGGCTGACGCCGTACTCCTTTGCCAGTACCGTCTTCGGTACTCCGGTGCCGGCGCGGTATATCAGCTCCGCGATCTGCACCGCACCAAGCGATCGCGCCCGGCCGCGATACACGCCACGCTGCTTCGCCAACGCGATGCCCTCGCGTTGGCGTTCGCGGATCAGTTCGCGTTCGAACTCCGCAAACGCACCCATCATGTTCAGCAGCAGGTTCGCCATCGCGCTGTCTTCACCGGTGAAGGTCAGCTGCTCCTTGACGAATTCGACGCGAACCTTCTTCTCCGTCAGCCGGCGCACGACCCGGCGGAGGTCTTCAAGGTTCCGGGCGAGCCGGTCCATGGAGTGCACCAGCACGGTGTCCCCGTCGCGGACGAACCCGATCATCGCGTCGAGCTGCGGCCGGTCGACGTCCTTCCCGGATGCCTTGTCCTCGAACACCCGATCCAGCGCGACGCCGTCGAGCTGCCGCACAGTGCTCTGATCCAATGTGCTCACCCGCACGTACCCGACCCTCTGACCCGACACGGTGCCTCCAACCCACATCTGTCAGGTTAGAGTCTATGAGCCTCCCACGCCTCTGTCAGAGAAGGCCGAATTGGACCCTAGTCGGACGCGCGTCGACCGCTCATGTTGACGTCTAGTTGGGGTGTACCTCAGGTGGGCGATGTCGAAGGCGACGCTGCGTCTTGAGAACCTGCACCATTGAGGTTGACGGTGACGCTTTCACACAGGCGCCCGTCGGCAAAACGATGAACCCAGTGCACCAGTCCTGCGTCGGCGCGGTATGCAATGTCGAGGCGTTCTCCCCCCTCCACGAGGGCGAGAGCGCGAGTCAACGTAGCCATCACCTCCGGGTTGGTGTATGTCGCCGTGGTGAATTCATCTGCACCCACTTGTACGGAAGTGGGCTCGTCGATGTCGGCGAGGAGTGGCCGAACGTCCAGATAGGTACTCACGGCGGATACTTCGTGCCCGTCGAGCTCGATCGTCTCCGAGTCGTACGAGGTGACGAAGACCGATCCGACGACGCGCACGGTGTGCCAATCGTCACGATCCCCAGAGCTGGTCGCGGCGATGACGTTGCGGTTTCCGTCAAGAGCGACGGTCCATGTTCCTTCCCGAGGTGCACTACCGGATGGCTCTGCTCCAGGAATCGGGTAGAGGGTCCCAGGGTGACCTTCCACCCGATCCCAGAAAGCAGCGTTGCTGAGCAGCTGGTCCCGCCAGAACCGCATTTCGACCGTCGTGGCGGTGTCGTTGGATGACATGACGCTGCTCCTGTGACGTGCTTCTAACTGCAGGTGATCGTGTTGACGTTGCCCGTCACGTTGCCGTAAGTACGGTTCTTGACCTTGAGGTTCCATGCAACCGGTCGGAAGTGTGCGCTACCTCGGCACTTCGCGTACGTGTGCGCGACGTGATACGCGCCCGCGGTGTACGCCCCACCGTTCGCCGCGACATCCTCGCAGTCGAAGTCTTCCGGACCGCCGTCACGGGTGCAGTACTGGATCGCGATACCGGTTCGGGCAGCGACGCTCTCCGTGCACCGTAGCTGCGATCCCCACTGAAACTCGTGCTCTGCCGGGACGGCAGTGACGGCGGTGAAACTGCCCTCGCAACCCCCGATCGTCACCTTGGACTGCCCGAATCGCGGGTCGGTCGTGCCGTCAGTCGGGATCGGAATCTTCCAAGTCTCCGCCGCGACCGTGTCCGTGCTACCCGGCGTGAGAACCACCGACGCGGCCGCATCGTTACCTGGCGTTGTGTCTGCGGTCGCCGCTGTCGCCCCTCCGAACGCTAGAGCGAGCCCCGCAGCACAGGCCGCGAGAACCATCGCAGCGCTTCGCTGCTTCGAGCCAAAGAACATCTCAATCCCCTAACCGATCGGCCCAGTGCCGATGCGCCCAAAGCTAGGGATGCTGGTATCCACCGCACCGGAGCAGTCAGGTGAACGTCACCTGTACGGACGCCTCCGCTAGAAGCGCAACAGATCGCGAGCGAGATCGTGCATGTCATCGCGAATCATCACACGGACACCAGTTGTCCCAGCAGCTCCGGGGGAGTGGCACAGCTCCTTGAACGTCCGATAGCCGATCGGCTACCGGGACGCGGTCATGGATCCTGGTAGCGCCATATGGCTGCTCGCAAGGCTGATCCGCGCCAGGGTCGTCAGGCTGTCTTGGGTGGTGCGAGGAGTGTGCCGCGGATGACGGAGCCGTGGAAGGTGCGGACGGCGACGGTGATCCACGCGGTGGCGAGGCCGGCGTAGTAGACGACTGCGAGGACGGCGACGACGGTGAGTCCGGAGTGCAGGGCGAGGCCGTTGAGGCCGGTGACGCAGGTGCCGACGGGGAACGTGAACGACCACCAGGTCAGGCTGAACGGCAGGTGTTCTCGGGCGGTCCGGATGGTGATGGTGAGGGCGATGACGGTCCACAGCAGCGCGAAGCCGAGCATCGCGAACCC
Organism: Curtobacterium sp. AG1037; assembly: GCF_003349855.1. NCBI lineage: Bacteria > Bacillati > Actinomycetota > Actinomycetes > Micrococcales > Microbacteriaceae > Curtobacterium > Curtobacterium sp. AG1037. The sequence goes on from NZ_QQAO01000002.1 coordinate 8,354, forward strand.
GTACACGAGCGCCACGACCAGCAGCGCGTGGGCGGTCGAGGCGTCAACGACGGTGTGCGCGTTCGAGGCGAGGAGGTTCACCGCAGTGATCGACTGCCCGACCGGTCCGAGGACGATCCACAGGGTCGGCACCATGCCGGCGGCTCCGACCCTGTGCTGCGCGAGTCGGTTCCAGATCAGCGTGATCACAACCAGCGACGTGATGAGGCTGAGGCCGAAGAAGCCGTAGCAGGCCCACAGCAGTGTCTCGCGCGCCTGTCCGGCGGGGGCGTACGGCAGGAGGAGTGCGCCGGTGGAGGCGGACACCATGGGCGGGACGATGGGCATCAGCCACCCGCCGAACGCGGAGTCGGGCTTGTTCTCGTGACGGGTGAACGCCAGGTACGGCACGAGGACTGCGGTGAGCAGCCCGCCGACCGTGCCGATGGCCCAGAGGACCCAGTCGACGGTGACGGCCGCGGGGAGGCCGATCCAGTCCTTGCCGAGCAGGATCGTGCCGGCGCCGACGGTGAGGAACGCCATTGGCGGTGCCCCGTAGAAGTGCGAGATCACCGGGTGCAGGTGGTGCTTTGCCGCGGTGCTCCGGTATCGGACCCAGTGCAGGACCGTCGCGATGGTGAGGGCGACGAGCAGGATCGCGGCGATCGCCCAGACGACTGTTGCGGCGGTGCGGAGCCCCGGGAACTGCAGTGGGAGTGATGCAGCTGCGACGGCGACGATCCCGGTGCCCATGATCGACGCGAACCAGTTCGGGGTCAGGTTCGACACGATCAGACCGGGCCGCTCCAGCTCCCGGAACAGCCGCCGGTCGCGCGCATCGTGCTCGGACGTCGCGGGTGCGTGGGCGAGGTGAGCGGACATGAACCCATCGTGCGTGTGTTCCCCGTGGGTCGGGAACGGCGGACTCGTTGGCAGGGCACAATGATGGTTTGTGGGACTGCGGCGGTTGACGGACCGGACTCTGGACCTCGACACCCTCGAGGTCCTCCTCCGCGTCGCGGAGACCGGTTCGTTGACCCGCGCGGCCGAGGTGTTGGGGGTGACGCAGCAGGCGGTGTCTGCGCGCTTGCGTGCCGCGGAGCAGGCGACCGGTCAGCCGCTGGCGCACCGGACGGCGTCCGGGACCGCGCTGACCGACGCCGGCCGGGTGGTGCTCGGTCTGGGCGTCCCGGTGTTGGAGGCATCCCGGCGGCTCGAAGCAGGCGTCGCCGCGCTGCGGGAACCGGCTGGATCCCTCGTGGTCGCAGCGTCGCAGACGATCGCCGAACTTCTGCTGCCTGGATGGTTGCTCGCCCATCGGGCTGCCGCGCCGGATGCGTCGGTGCGGTTGATCGCGGGGAACTCCGCCGACGTGACCGACCTCGTCCGTTCCGGCGCTGCCGACGTCGGGTTCACGGAGACTCCTGCTGCGCCGGCTGATCTGTCCTCGCTGGTGGTCGACGAGGACGAACTGGTGGTCGTCATCGCTGCGCACCATCCGTGGGCGAGGGCTTCGGGCATCACCGCGGATGACCTCGCGGAGACGCCGCTGCTACTCCGTGAGGAAGGGTCCGGCACCCGCGCCACGGTCGAGGCATGGCTCGACGACGCGGGTCTGACGCTGGTTCCGCCGGCGGCGGTGCTGGAGACGACGGGCATCATCCGCGCCAACGCTCGAGCGGGCATCGCACCGGCGGTGATGAGTCTCCGCACCGTCGACACAGACCTCGCCGACGGTGCCCTCGTCCGAGTGCCGCTACTCGGCCCGCCACTGATCCGATCGCTGCGCGCGATCTGGACCGGCCACCCGGGGCCCGCCGTCACGGCATTCCTCGACAGCGCTCAACAGTCCCGATAGCCGATCGGCTATCGAGACACCCAATTGCGGCCGCGTTGCGCGACGCGAACGTCTGTGGTCCTGCTGTGACCGTTCACGCTGTGTTGCCTGGTTCTGGTCACGCTGTTGTGCATCATCCGATGACGAGTGTGCTGGCTGCTGCTTCGATGACGTCGTCGGTGATGGTGTCGAGCTCGTTGATCTTGAGGACGCGAGCGACCTGGGGGAAGAGGCGTTCGAGGAGCCGGAGGTTTCCACGTGTGATGCGGGCGATGGCCGCAACGGCTTGGTGATCGGTGAAGTCGTCTGGGTCGAGTTCGTGGCCGAGGCGTTTCCACTGCCGGTCGAGGACGAACATGAGTTCCTCGGTGGTGAGGGGTTGATAGTTGTGGGCGAACCCGAGCCGGCTGAAGAGCTGCGGGTAGTGGCGGAAGCGTTGGTTAAGGCCCGGCATGCCGATGAGGACGACGGCGACGCGGGTGCGGTCGTGGAGGTCGCGGAGCATCTCCAGCGCGGTGGCGGAGAGGCGTTCGGACTCGTCGATGATGATCAGCTCGACGCGGCTGGGGCTGGTGGGTGTGAGAGTTTTCCAGTCGTCGAGATGTTGGGTGATGAGCAGGTCGATGTCGTCGCCGAGTCGCTTGAGTTCGCTGGTGAGGTTGCGGGTGCCGGTGGTGACGGGCGGGGTGTAGAACACGCTCCGAGCACGCCCGGCTGCGGTGACGAGCTTGTCGTCGATGTCCCGTGGGCCGAAGTGTCCGCCGAGGTGGGGTTCGATGGTGTCCCAGTTGGCGTAGCGGCGGCCAGACATCGTCTTGCCGACGCCGGCGTCGCCGTAGCAGATCCCGATGGTGTGTTCTTTGCGGACGACGTTGGCGAACTCGGTGAAGCGGCGGTGTTCCTTCGTGATGATGAACTTGCCGGTCATGGGTGGTCCTCTTCGTAGGTCCGGAGCTTCGGTTTGGGCCGCGGGGTGGGCGGCACAGACTGGTCGGGGTCACGCGCGGGTAGGGCCCGTGGGATGCGTTCGTTGATGCCGGCACGAAGTTGCCGGCGTCGTGCCCGTCGTGCGGTGTCGATGTCGTGCAGGGAGGGGCGGAGGTTGGGGTGGTCCTCGTCGACGGCGACGCAGATGATGGTGTCGTGATCAAAGATGCGGATCTCGGAGACGTCGCGGGGGTCGTAGCGCACGGTTACGGGGTGACCGACGAAGCTGGCGAGGGTGGGGGCGAGGTAGCGCTGGCCGAGGAAGTGCACACCGTCGCGTTGCACGATTCGGCTGGTCGGCACGGTCAGCAGCAGTCCGTCGAGAGCTTCGAGCGAGTCAGGTAGGCGGGGCAGCCAACCGTCACCGATCCACGCGTCGTGGGGGCTGGTCTTAACCTCTCGATGCGTGCGGGTGTTGTAGCTGCTGATGAAGGATCGGACGGCGTCGTCGAGGTCCGGTAGCCGCAGCGTCGGCACGGCTTCGGTACCGGCGGCAAGGTGCCCGGGCAGCGTTGGGAGCAGTTCCGTGTTGATGGTGCCGAAGAAGCGTTCGATCTTCCCTCGGCCCTGTGGGCGGCCGACTGTGGAGTGGATGATCCGGACGTGCAGATCGCGGGTGGCGTGCTCGAGGTGGTGGCTGATGAAGTCGCTGCCGTGGTCGACGTGCAGCACGTCTGGAACACCGCACATCGCCCATGACGGGTCAGGTTTCGGCCAGATCGCTTGCCGGAGCGCGAGTGCGGTGTTCATCGCAGACGGTGCGCCGGAGAAGACCATGTAGCCGCAGATGGCGCGGGAGTAGTCGTCGAGGATGACAGTCAGCCACGGCCGGTCTGGTTTGTCGTCGGCGCCTCGGATGAGGATGTCGAGCATGGTGTGGTCTGCTTGCCACACCTGGTTCGGACGGGTTGCCCGTCGCCGGAGCACCAGTTCGTGCTTGTCGCGGTACGACGTCGGCCCGTCGAGGGCGAGCGTGATCATCGCGGGGTCAAGGCCGCGAACGATTCGTCGCACCGTTGAGTACGACGGTGCGATCGTTCCCACATCGGCTGCACCCTGGGCCACGAGCCGATGCAACGTCGCGACGGATGGTCGCGGCCTCGACAGTGCTAGCCCCTCGATGAGTCGGACCAGTTCCGGAGGCGTGGTCCGCTGGCCACTGTCGGAGCGGCGGGCGGTATCAAGTCCCGCGGCCCCGGCTTTCCGGTAGCGCGCCAACCAACTCGCGAGAGTCCGGACGGGGACGCCACTGTCGCGGGCGAGGACAGCGAGCGGGACCCGATCCTCGACGTGCAATCGGAGGATCTGCCACCGTGCTTCCGCGTCCACGCTGCGCTCGTTACATCGGTGACGTCGCTCCCGCGGCGTCACCCTGCAGGTGCCGGTAGATGGTGGGGCGGGAGACGCCGAAGGTGTCGGCGATCTCCTGGACGGTGTGCCCGCCGGCGTTGTACATCGCTCGGGCTTGCCGAATCTTGTTCGCGGTCATCTTGAACTTCGGCCCGCCGGAGCGTCCGCGGGCGCGGGCGGCGGCGAGTCCGTCGTGGGTGCGTTCGACGATGAGGTCGTGCTCGAACTCCGCGATCGCGGCAAGCATGTGGAAGAACAACCGCCCGCCCGGTGTCGTGGTGTCGATGCCCTGCGACAGCGCGCGGAGACCGACGCCGCGGTCGTGGAGCTCGTCGGCGATCTGCTTCAAGTTCTTCACCGACCGTCCCAGGCGGTCGAGCTTCGTCACCACGAGCGTGTCACCGCGGCGAAGGTAGCCGAGTGCTTCGGTCAGCGCCGGCCTCGTCGCGAGCGTGCCGGAGGCGTAGTCGACGAACACCTTCTCGCAGCCGGAGGCGTCGAGGACGTCGGTCTGCCCCTCGGCATGCTGCTCTCGCGTCGAGACTCGCGCGTATCCGACCGATGCCATGCGGGAACTGTAACGCGAACGCCGGGTTCGGTACATAGATCACGGACACGGATCACGAGACAGCGGCGCGCCGATTCCGCGCCAAGGCCAGCGCGCGTCTCGTGAACGACCGTTCACGAGTTGGATGCTTTCGCCCTAGTAATACCCCCGATACGGGTATATGCTCGATGTATGAGCACAGCCGAACTGCGGGAGCCGGCGTTCTGGGTCCTGACCACACTCGCTCGTGGTCGGGCCCACGGTTACGGGATCATTCAGTCCGTCGCCGAGCTTTCCGCGGGCAATGTCACGCTCGCAGTGACGACGCTCTACAAAACACTGGAACGGCTCGAGTCAGACGGTCTGGTGGAAGGCGCCGGAGACGAGGTCGTTGGGGGGCGTCTCCGGCGCTACTACACGCTTACCTCAGCGGGAACGCAGCGCTTGGAGGACGAAACCCAGCGCCTCGCGCTCAAGGTACGAGCTCTCGAAGCTGGCCTCCGTCGACCGGCCGTGGTCTCCGGTCGGGCGGTTGAAGCATGACCAGCGCAATGGAGCACCGGTACCGTCGCCTTCTCGCCTGGTATCCCCGCTCCTGGAGGGCGGCGCACGGCGAAGCCTTCCTGGGAACGCTCCTCGACGTCGCCGACGGTCAAAGCCGTGCGCATCCAACGTTCAAGGAGCGCTGGGCGATCGCCGAGCACGGGCTCGAGGCCCGCCTCGACCGTGTCGTCGTTCCAGAGGTTCGGAACGCCGCGAGCACCGTCGCGCTCGCGATGGGGGCCGGCCTGGCCCTGGCCGAGTTCGTCTTCACGAGTTGGTCTCCGTGGATCCGCAGCAACCCGACTCCGGGACTGATGGTCCAGGTCGGACCGTTCCGGGACACCGGCTTCGCGTTCGCCGCGCTCTGGATCATCGCGCTCCTGGCGGCGCTGACCGGGCGGTGGGCGATCGGGAGGGCAACGCTGTTCATCCTGATGCTGCTCGCTGGGGTGTCGCCGTACTTCTTCGCCTCCCCGTCCGGAGTGTGGAGCGTCGATCGAGCGACACTGTTCCTGCTCAGCATGTGTGCTGCCGTTGCGGCGATAGGCCGGCCGCACCGGTCGCATCACACCGCAGCCGCGACTGTTGGCTGGGCGCTGCTCGGTGCGCTCAGCTACGCCTCGACGAGCGACTTCACCGAGTGGCTCTACAGCCGATCGATCTGGAACGGAAACCTCTATGCCTGGTACGCAACGGGCGTCCTCGAGCTCGTAGCGATCGGGCTGGCTCTCGCCCGCTACTGGCGTCCTGCCTTCACGATCGTGCTGAGCCTGGTGCCGTACGTCGGGGCGCTCAGCTTCAATAGGCTTCGCGGGTACGTCGGTGACAGTGGTTCCGTCACCATCCTCGCCGTCCCACTCATCATCGGCTTGCTACTCCTAGCCCTTCATAGCGCTGGACGCCTGGAACTACCCCGCCCGCCGACCAAGCGGACAGCCAAACGAAGCGGTAGCTGAAGTTCGACGGCCGACTAGTTACGGCAAGAAAGCGTGACCACTTCTACGCAACTCAGCGTGAACGGCCACACGCACTGTCCGGATGAGTGGTCCGGAATAGGTTCCGGTGAAGGTCCGCTTAGCGAGACGGCCAAGCAGCTGAGTCGGCCTGCTCGTCGGCCTTCATTCGGCGCGACGGAACGCCGACTGGCCGGCCGAACGAATCACGTCCTCAGCTCGCTCGTTCCGAAGGGCTGCTGCTGGGCTCAGGCCGTTCAGGTCATCGTCAGGAGCATTCAGCGCGAGTTCGCAGACACCACGTTGAAGATCAACGGCGCCGCCCCCGGCCACGTCGCCACCGACTTCAACGACTTCCGCGGCACTCGCACACCCGACGAAGGTGCGGCTGTGGCGGTACGCCTGGCGACCCTGCCCGCGGACGGCCCCACCGGCGCGGTGTTCGAGGACGACACGCAGCTCGCCTGGTGACCGGGGCACCCCGGCCGGCCGGCGAGCAATCCGGTCTCCCCACGCACGGGGTCGCTCCGGAGCGTCCGCCGGAAGCGACGGGTCAGAGGCGGCGGAGGTTGATCCACACCGCCCGGGCGGGCCGATCGGACACGTTGCTCACGAGGTGCGCCCGCCGAGCGCTGAACTGCGCGACGTCCCCGGCGGCGGCGGAGAAGATCTCGCCGCCCAACTGCAGCTCGAGCTCACCCTCGAGCACGACCCCGATCTCGTCGCCCGGGTGCTGCGACGGGGTCCGCGCGTGCGAGGTGTGCGGGTCGAAGTCGTCGACGTAGACCTCGATGCCGAGGTCGGCGCGGTAGGCCGCGGTCCGCCGGTGCAGACCACCGTCGGTGACGTCCCGGATCTGGTCGCGGAACTCGACGATCGGTGAGTCGTCCGCGCCGCTCTGCGCGAAGAGCGTCGTGATCTGGACCCCGAGGGCCCGTGCGATGGCGTGCAGGGTTCCGAGCGACGCGGTGGTCCGACCGCGCTCGACGGTGCTGAGCATCGACAGGCTCAGCGACGTGCGCTCGGCCAGGTCCTGGAGCGTGAGCTCGTTCTTCTGCCGCAGGGCCCGGATCCGCTCGCCGATGCCGGCCACGACCGCGTCGAGGTCGTCGCCGTCCGGCATCGGGGCCGCGTCCGGACCGGCACTGGTGGCGGTCGCGTCCGCGCTGGTCGGGGTCGATGCCTGCATGCACCCATCATCGTCGGCGTGGCGCCCGTCGAGCGACGGGTGCGCCAGTGTTCACACACGGAAACACAGCTGCAACAATGTGAATGTAACTTTTCGCATCAGAGTGAAACACCCTGCTCGATCCCGATCCGCAGAGGACACCTGATGACCACCCATGCCGCTCCCCCGTCACCGCCCGCCAGCGCGCCCGCGCCCACCGTGCTCTCCGTTGGCTTCGGTGAGCGACTGCCCGCCGGACGCACCGCGCTCTTCGCCGTCCAGCACCTGCTCGCCCTGACCGGCATCTGGGTCTTCCCGAACGTGATCGGCAGCGCGCTGAAGCTGTCGTCCGACGAGGTCGCCCTGATGATCCAGGCGTGCTTCCTGCTCACCGGCGTCGTGACGATCCTGCAGTCCAGCCGCGTGCTGAAGCTCCCGATCGTGCAGGGCCCGACGGCGGCGTTCATGGTCGCGATCATCTCGTCGGGCGCCGCGTACGGACTCGGGACGGCCTTCGGGTCGATGGCGGTCGCGGGACTCGTCTTCATGCTGCTCACCGTCCCGCTCAAGCGCTTCGGGCTGTTCGGGCACGTCAGCGCCTTCGTCTCCTCGCCCATCGTCCTCGGCACGCTGTTCGTCATCATCGGGGCGCAGCTCGCGTCCATCGGGGCCGGCGGCTGGTTCGGCACGGCCGGGACGCCGTCCTACGGTGTGCTCGCGCTCGTCGTGACGGTCGCCACCGGGCTGATCGTCCTGCTGTGCCTGGTCGTCGGCACCGGGATCCTCAAGCGGGGTGCGATCTTCTGGGGGATCGTCGGCGGAAGCATCGTCGCGCTCCTGGTGGGGCAGTGGTCGTTCCCCGACCTGTCGGCTGCGCCCCTGGTCGGGGCGCCGCACCTGCTGCCGTACGGCTTCGGGGTCTCCCTGCCCGTCGTGGTCCTGATGCTCGTCGCGTTCCTGCAGGCCGGCACCGAGTCGATGGGGATGTACACGATGATCGCCAGCTGGGGCGGTGAGACCGTCGACACCGCCCGGGTCAACCGCGGGCTGTTCGCTGAGTTCGCCGGCACGGTCCTGGGGGCACTCTTCGGTGGCATCGGCACGACGTCGTACCCGGAGAACGCCGGCATCGTCCGGGTCTCCGGCGTCGGCAGCCGGTTCGTCACGATGACCGCCGGGGGCGTCGCCGTCGCCCTGGCCTTCTTCCCCCCGGTCAGCCTGTTCCTGGCGGGGATCTCCGGGCCGGTCCTGTCCGCGGCGACGACGATCCTGTTCGGGATCATCGCGGTCAGCGGCATCCAGATGCTCGCCGCGGTGCGCTGGGACGACCTGAACCTCGCCGTCGGCGCCACCGCGTTCATCGTCGCCCTCGGCGCGCAGTTCATCCCGACCGCGATCTCGTCGGCGCTGCCGTCCTCGGTCGCCACGGTCGTGACCAGCCCGATGATGATGGGCATGTTCCTGCTGCTCGGGCTGCACGGGGCGGTGAACCACGGGCTGCGACCGCTCCTCGCTCGTCGGGGTCAGCCCCGCCGGGTCGTCACCCCGCTCGTCCCCCGCACCGAAGGGAACACCCACGCATGACCACGATCACCGTCCACGGCACCCAGCGCACAGCCGACCCGCACGGTCCGCTCCGCGACTGGTTCGACCCCACCCACACCGCGATCGTTTCGATCGACATGCACGAGGGACACCTGTCCGAGGACCCGGCGTGCCCGTGCCCGGCTCCTCGCGGCCGGGCGATCGTCGGACCGATCGACGACTTCCACCGTGCGGCCCGCGCGCTCGGCATCCCGGTCGTGCACGTCCGGTCCGAGCTCCGCGCCTCCGGCATCGACGACGTCGGTGGGACGTCGGACAGCGCGTGGCGGACGACCTTCCCGCAGCACGTCGGTCCGATCCCAGGCGCGGCGGACCACGCACTCGCCGGGAGCCGGTGGACCCGGTTCGTCACCGAGGTCGAGCCGCAGGACGAGGTCGTGACCGGCAAGAAGCGCCTCTCCGCGTTCTACCCGACCGACCTCGACTTCCTGCTCCGTCAGATGGGCGTCCGAGCGGTGGTCCTCGACGGGATCATGGCCGACTGCTGCGTGCTCAACAGCGCGTTCGACGCGTCGAACCTGGGGTACCGCGTGTCCGTGCCGTCGGACCTGGTGCGCGGGACCGACGAGGGGCTCGAGCGCGCGGCGCTGTCGATGGTGTCGCTGCACCTGGGTGTGGTGACCGAGTCAGCCGAGCTCCTCGCTGCGTGGACGTCCGCGACGGTGGGCAGCCCCGGGCACCTGACCGCGTGACGACGACCGAGGAGCAGACAGCCCTCCCGACGACCGGTCGGACCGTCCGCGGGGCGTCCCCCGTGCCCGCCGCGGTCGTCACGGTCGGCACGATGGCACTGGCGACCGTGCCCACGCCGCTCTACCCGGCGTACGCACGCGCGTTCGACATCGACGAGACCGGCACCACGGTGCTCTTCGCGGTCTTCGCCCTGGGCGCCGTGGTCGGGCTGTCGATCGTCCGCACGCGGCGCTGCGCACGCTGGCCGGTCCGCGGTCGCATCGTCGTCGCCGCGCTGCTCGGGGCCGCGGCAGCCGTCGTGCTCGCGGTCGTCCCCGGTCTGCCCGCCTTCGTCGTCGGTCGGCTGCTGAGCGGCCTCGGTGTGGGCATCGCCGCCGCGAGCGCGGTCACCTTCGTCACCGACCGAGCCCGCGGAGCCGGGCGGCACGTCCGGTTCTGGGCGACCGTGACGCCGGGGCTCGCGATGGCCGGTCTGGCCCTCGGCCCCGCGGCAGCGGCGCTCCTGGTCGGGACCGGCGCGCTCCCGCGGTGGGCGCTGTACGTCGTGGTGGCGACCGTCCTGACGACGAGCGCCGCCCTGCTCGCACCCCGTGCCTCCCGTCCGGTCGTGCCGGAGGCGGCACACGGCGGACCGCAGCCGACGTCGGGTGCTGGCACGCGGTCACGCGTCCCGCGGTGGCCTGATCGTCTCGGCGCGTGCGCGGCCTTCGCCGTCACCGGTTGCTTCGGCGCGTTGACGCCGCACCTGCTCGCCGGCGGCGACCGTCAGCCGAGCGTGACGGAGGTCGGTGTGGTCGCCGCCCTGCCGTTCCTCGCCGGTGCGGTCGGGGCCACCGTGCTGTCCGAACGCGGCCGGTGGGCGTTCCCGCTCGTGGTGACCGGTTTCGTCCTGGTCGCGGTGTCGACCGCGACGGTCCCGGGGACGGTCGCCGGTACCGCCACGTTCGCCGTCGGGGCCGCGATCGCCGGTGCCGGCGCGGGGATCGTGTTCAGCCGCGCGCTCGGGTCCGCGCTGCGGAACGCGAGCCCGGACCGGCGTGGTGCCGCCGCATCCGACACGTTCACCTGCGCGTACCTCGGGCTCGCGGTGCCCGTCGTCGCGGTGGGGTCGCTCCTCGGCGTCGTGCCGCAGACCGTCGTGATCGTCGGGTTCACCGTCGTCCTCGCCGGTGTCGGGACGGTCCTGGTGCTGCGGCCCGGCTCGGGCCTCCGGGGCGCAGGACGGTAGCCGGTCGGTCGGACCCCTCGACAGCGCGCGTCCGTTCTGCCATCGTGTTATCGACCGATAACCCGACGGGAGGGCCGCCCCAGCATGAACGCGCGGCGTCTCCCTGCTCGGAACGACGAACTGCTCGCCGCCGCGGTGTCGGCGTTCGCCGCTCGTGGGTACTTCGGCACGACCACCGCACAAGTCGCTGCGGAGATGGGCGTCTCGCAGCCGTACGTCATCCAGGCCTTCGGCTCGAAGCGGGAGCTGTTCCTCCGTGCACACGCGCACGCCGGTGCGCGCATCGTGGCCGCGTTCCGCGCCGCCGGTCGTGACGGATTCGACCCGGCACGGCTGGGCGCGGCGTACATGCGGCTCGTCCGCACGGACCTGTCGGCCGTGCTCGTGCACGCCCACGCGTTCTCCGCGGCACCGGCGGAACCCGCGATCGCCGAGGAGGCGCGGCGCCTGTTCCGGGAGATCACCGCGGCCGTACGGGCCTCCGGTGCGACGGTGCCGGAGACCGCTGCGTTCCTCAGCCGCGGGATGCTCATCAACAACCTGCTCCTGATGGACGCCGCCGGCTCATCCGAGGACGCCGACGTCCTGGCCGTCGTCGCGGCGATCCTCGGCCCGACCGCACCGACCGCACCGACCGCACCGACGGCACCGACAGCACCGACGGCACCGACCGCACCGACCGCACCGACCGTCCCCACCCGTCCACCGACTGAAGCAGGACCGAGATGACCGAACACGTCCCGTTCACCGACAACGTCACCGACCTCTCCAACGAGGACGGCTTCCAGTTCGAGTTCCGCTGCGAGCGCTGCGGCAACGGCTTCCGGTCCGCCTTCCAGCGTGACCTTCGCTCGACCGGACAGAAGCTCGCCCGCGGACTCAGCGGGTTCCTGGGCGGCCCACTCGCCCAGGCGGGCTACATGGCGGACCGGCTGCTCGACCGCGGGACGAACTCACCGGCGAAGGACGCGGCGCTCCGCACGGCGACCGCCGAGATCGCGCCCCGCTTCCACCAGTGCCGCGGCTGCGGTGACTGGGTCTGCGGCGACGGCTGCTGGAACACCGACGTCGGGCAGTGCGTCCGGTGCTCGCCGGTCGTCGTCGAGGAGCTCGCCCGGCTGCAGGCGGAGGCCCGACGGAGCCAGATGCAGCAGCGGCTCGAGTCCGTCGACCTGGTCGGGAGCACCCCGCTGTCCCAGCAGGCGCAGCCGAGGTGCCCGTCGTGCGGTGCGCAGTCCCGCGGCGGGAAGTTCTGTGTCGAGTGCGGCGTATCCCTGGTGACCACCCGCGCCTGCTCCGGCTGCGGCACGGACCTGGCGCCGAACGCGCGGTTCTGCGCAGAGTGCGGGACGGCTGCCTGACGATGGCTCTGCGGACCGGGAGCCTGCTCGTCGTCGCGGTCGGTCTGGTCGTCGGGCTCTCGGGATGCGCCGGGACTGGTGCGGACGACGGGCCGACCGGCACCACGCACCGCGCCTCGACGAGTGCGTCGTCCACACCGTCTGCCGCTGGTTCCTCGGCCACCGCTGCCTCGGACGACGAGCGCGTCGCGTCCTTCTGCGCCGCGAACGCCGCGGCAGCGGAAGCCGTGCAGGGCGACGTCGCCGGGGACATCACGGCTCGACAGCGGCAGGCCGAGGCGACCCGGGCGCTCCTCCCGGTCCCCGATGCCGATTCCGATGTCTCCGCCGGAGCCGAGAAGTTCGCCGCTGCGGCCGACGAGACGGTCGCGATCCTCCGGACCTTCCCGCCCGAGAGCAAGGTGTCCGACGTCGGGACCGATCCGCGGTTCCTGCAGTCCGACGCGATGCGGGCCGCCGCGAGCGACGCCGAGTACCGGGCGTTCCTGGCGTGGGTGCTGCAGACGTGCATGACGACACAGTGAAGCGGGACCGGTCGACGCCCCCGGTTCTGGCTCCGATCCCAGTCCCTTCCTTCGAGAGGCATCAGCTCCCGGCACCGTCACACGGGCGGTCACCAGCTCCGCCCCGATCGTTCCGGTACTGTTCATGACGTACGAGGGGCGCGTCCCTATCGGGGGACCTCGTCTGGTTCGATTTCCGGAGCGCTCCACCACTTCACGCCGTTCGGCTGCTTCAGCCGTCCTCGGTCAGCAATCGCACGGTCGGCGCCCCGGGCTCGTTCCAGCGGAACAACACCAGGTGCCAGAGCCCTGGTCGCTTCCGGGACGGGTCGATCAGGCCGTGGGCCCCGGCCTCGACCAGGCGGTCGCGGACCGACCACGACGAGGGCACTCCCCCTGCGGCGACGACCTCCTGCCACGGCGCGGTCGCGTCGGCGAGGTCGATCCCCAGCTGCGCGAGGACCAGCGGGTCCCGCAGGTCGACGATCCGGGTCGCCTCGACATCGACCGCGACGATCGCGGGCTCTCGCGCCCGTGCGTCCCGGTGCGCGATCATCGCCGCCTCGACCCCGTCGACCGAGGAACTCAGGTAGAGGGTCGGTTCGTCCGCACGCGAGTACCGGCCGGGCAGACGGGACCCGGCGAGCACGGAGTCGTGGAACCGCGGGTCGACCGCGCGGTGGAACGTCCCCCGGACTGCGGGTCCGAGAGCCCACGGCACATCGCCCGTCATCGCAGCGGTCACGTCAGTACCCGCGTCGGTACAGCACCCGGAACACGACGACCCACGCGACCAGCAGGACGAGCCCGCTCCCGCCGACCCACGGCCCGACCGATCCCCCGGCGATCAGGGCGACGAAGCAGCACGCCGCCAGGAGCCCGGTCACGACGGCGAGCGGGATCCGGTAGCGCACGGTCCAGGTCCGCTCCCCGACCCGTCGCAGGTCGTCCCCGCTCACCGCAGCTCCAACCCCTGGTCCGCAGCCCGGAACCGGTCCGCCAGGAACCGCCCGTTCACCACGACCGCCGCCGCGTCCCGCCCGACGGCCGCATCGCGCATCCCCCGGGCAGCGGCCTCGAGCGCGTCGAGCTGCCGCCGAAGCGCCTCGAGCGGGGTGGACCCGTCGGACAGCCGGTGGGTCGCCGCCCAGTCCGCGGGCAGCGCCGCGTACGCCCGGAGCGTGTCCGGCAGGTAGACGGTCGCGGTGCGCGTGACGACGACCTCCGCGTCGCTCGCCAGGTCACCGGCGACGCGCGCCAGCGCGTCGGAGAGCAGCTCCACGATGCGGCCCACGGTGGTCGCGGCATCGGCCGGGAGGCGCGTGGCGGCCGCCGCCGACAGCGCGGCCAGTCCGCGTGGGACGTCCGCATCCGCGACACGGAACGCGTCGACGGTCCGGATGCCGAGCCTCCCGAGTGATGCGGCGACCGCCGCCGTGTCGCCGGCCGCGTCCGCGGCGACCGCCGCGACCTCACCCGCGAACAGGCCGAGCCAGGCCCCGAGGGGCGGCTGCCGCCGGGCGATGGTGACCCCGCTGGAGACCTGGGCGGCCTCGGTGACGAGTCGTCGGCCGTCGAGCTGCAGGGTGAGCGTCTCGCTCGCGCCCGTCAGGCGGAGCGAGCGGACGGCGCCGGGTCGGCCGGCCAGGCGGTCGCCGAGCGATCGGCTGCGGTCGACCGCCAGGACCTGGTCGACGACCGCCGGCGGCAGGGCACGGACGGCTGCGGTGGCGAGTCCGTCGAGCAGCGCCTGCGGGTCGTCACCGGCATCGAGGGGTGCGATCGGTCCGTCGGTCATCGATCGGTGAGGGGCAGCACGAGCGTGGGGGTCTCGATGACGTGGTCGGGACGGAGCGAGCGCACCGCGGTGCCGATCGCGAAGAACTCTGTCGTGTGGCCACCCCAGCGGTGCGGGAGCGACAGGAGCTGCACGCCGACGATGCCCTCGGCGGCCAGGTGCTCGGCCTCGCTCTGCATCCGGCCCATCGCGAGCTCCCGCGCGTCGTAGAGCGCCTCGGTGTACTGCGGGATCTCGGTGTTCATCCCGAAGGTCGTCATCGACGCCATCATCCCGCGGTGGGCGATGTGGTAGACGCAGGTGCCCATCGTCAGGCCGAGCGGGGCGTAGCCGGCCTGGATCAGCGTCCAGAAGTCCTGCCCGGACAGGTCGGACGTGAACGGCAGGCGCTTCGCGTTCCGCCACGTGCCCGTGGGCGGCGGGGCGTCCGCGACGACGGCGGTGCCGACGGCGATGAACTCGGCGAGGTCGTTGCCGTACTCCTTGAACTCGATCTCGAGCCGGACCCCGACGATGCCGTCCGCGCCGAGCCGGTCGGCCTCGGCCTCCATCCGGGTCATCGCGAGCTCGCGGGCGTGGTACATCGCCTGGCTGAGCTTGTCGAGCTCCATGTTCTTGGTCCAGCGCCCGGTCTGGATGCCCACGTGGTACACGCTCGAGCCCAGGACGAGGCCGACCGGGCGGAAGCCGGCCTGGCGGACGAGCAGGAACTCGTTCACGGACAGGTCCGAGGTGAAGAGCCGTCCCGCGCCGTCGGCGAGCCGGGCGGTGGCGTCCGCGGGGAGCGGCACGCTGCCGAGGTCTGGGGTGCTCATGGTCGGGCCTCTCGTGGGTCGGGTTCAGCGGTGTCGGGATGCGGAGCGGACGCCAGGGTCGGTCAGCGGGATGACGGACGTGACGTCGCGCCGGGTGACGGCCTGCGCGGAGCGGTCACGGAACGCGTGCATCGGTCCGGGAGCGATCGCCGTGCCGATGAACAGCGCCTCGGCGTGCAGGTCGACCTCGTCCCCGCACGAGGTCTCGAACTCGCCGACCGAGCTGCCGGTGACGACCAGGTCCGAGGCGCGGAGGGTGCCCGCGCGACGGGTGAGCTGCTGCCGGGCGTCGTCCCGGGCGGCCTCGAGCAGGTGGGTCAGGCCGTCGACCTCGGTGTTGCCGGCCCACGTCGAGCGCTGCTGCTGCAGGAGCGCGTCCTCGTGCTTCGTCGACACCGAGAGCCCCAGGGCCATGCCGCGCGGGACGTACCCGGACTGCAGCAGGGCCGTGGTGTGCTCGGCCGAGAAGCCGGCTGTCCACGGACCGGGTGCTCCGGTCCGCGCGCCGCGTCCTCCCGCTCGTGGGCTGACGGACGTGTCGAGCGTCCGGACGGCGGTGCCGACGGCGGTGAACTCCCAGATCTGCCCGTCGAGCCGGCGGCGCCGGACCTGCACGCCGACCACGCCGTCGGCGGCGAGCAACCCGGCCTCGGCGACCATCCGGTCGTGGGCGCCGTGCCACGCCCGCGCGAAGGCCTGCACGTACGCGCCGAAGCCCGCGTTCCGCCCACCGCGGCCACCCGTGGTGAGCACCGGCGACGTCCAGCCGCCGAGCATCCCGCGGCCGAGGGCGCCCATCCCGCTCCCGCTACCGGGGCCGAACGGGGACGCCGTCGCCCAGATGCCGCAGCCGCCGCCGGCCCAGCCGAGCTGCACGACCAGGGAACCGAAGACCTCGCCGACGGGCTGCAGGGCGACGGAACCGATCGCCGCGGCACCGGGAGCGGACAGCAGCGAGCCGGCGACACCGCTCTCCCGCTGGCGGGCGGCGCGGGCGTGCGCGGCCGGTGGGAGACCGTCGGACCAGGTCGCCATGCGCACCACCCCCGGGAGGCCGTCGTGCGTCGGATGCCGCACGTCGCTCAGCCTGGCACCGCCGGGGCCGGGTCAGTCGGTGGCTGTCGACAGTCTCAGTCGGCGCTGCGCTGTCGGGCCCGGCGCAGGGTCTCGCTCGGCTGCTCGCCGTAGCGCTCGGCGTACGAGGCCGCGAACCGACCGAGGTGCGTCAGGTGCCACCGCCGGGCGGTCTCCGCGACCCGGACGCCCTCGCCCCCCGCCACGAGGTCGCGGTGGGCTCCCTCGAGGCGCTCGGCCCGGAGCCGTTCCATCGGGGACTCCCCGTAGGCCCGACGCATCGCGCTCTGCACCCCGCGTTCGCTGAGGCCGACGGCGTCCGCGACGTCCCGCAGCGTCACCGCCTGCTGTGCGTGGTCGCGCAGCCAGGCGGCGGCCCGCGCGGCACTCGTGGTGGGCTCGGGCTCCTCGGCGTCGACGAGGGGGAAGGCGTCGATGACCGCGTCGGCGATCTCGGCGTTCAGGGCGAGGCGCTGGTCCTCGTCGATGCGGCCGTCCATGACCTGGGGCGCCCGGGTCCGGATGATCGCCCGGAGCGGTCCGAGGGCGACCTCGATGTCCGGCTGCTGGCCGAACACGAGCGGGCCCCGGACGAACCGGCCGCGGCGGGCGAGCGCCGCCCGGAGCACCCGGTCGGACAGGTGGAGGATCGTGATCTTGCGGGTGTCGGTCTCGAACGCGTACGACGACGAGGCGGAGAGCACGTAGGGGTGTCCGGGGACGGGGTGGAGCCGGGACCCGTCGCCCAGGTCCTCGACCACGGCGCTGCCGTCGCCGATCCAGAACACGATGTGCTCGGCGCGAGCGTCCATGCGTCCGGCCCGGGTCCCCTCGACCTCGGCGCCCCGCATGGACACGTCGGCGTCGCCCGCCCCGACGTAGCGGAAGGTCTCGAGCGCACTGTCGACCCCGCCGCTGATCCCGTAGATGCCGTCGAGCTCGTCCCCGCGGTCCTCGCTGATCGCCTCGACGTGGAAGCGACGGAAGGACCGGGGCTCCCCCTGCTCCGGCATCGTGGACATGACGGCATCATGACAGCACGACGACCTTGCCCGCGATCCGACCCGCGGCGCCCTCGGCGTGCAGGGCCGGGAGTTCGTCGAGCGGGATGCGCCGCGTGACCTCGACGTCGAGCTCCCCGGCGTCGACGAGGGACACCAGCTCGGTCAGGCGACCGCGGTCCGGCCGGACGAACACCGTCGCCGCGCGGACGTCGCGGTCGTCGTCGCCCGGGGTGGCCATGAACGCCGTGGTGCTGACGACGGTGCCGCCGTCGCGGACGAGCGCGACGAGCGCCGCGAAGTCCTGCGGGTCGATCGGCGCGAGGTTGAGGAGCACGTCCACCGGTCGGTCGACCGCGTCGTGCAGGTCGGTGGTGGTGTGGTCGACGACCTGGTCGGCGCCGGCGGCGCGGACGGCCGCTCCGCTCCGCGGGCTCGCGGTCGCGACGACGTGCGCCCCGAGGCGCTTCGCGAGCCGGACCGCGTACTTGCCGACGACCCCGCCGGCACCGACGACGAGCAGGCGCTGTCCGGCCGTGACGTGCCCGTCGTCGACGAGGGCCTGCCACGCGGTGAGAGCAACGGACGGCAGGGCCGCGGCGTCGACGAGCGGGATGCTGGTCGGGGCGGGGACCAGGGCCTCGGCCGGGGCGACGACGTACTCCGCGGCACCGCCGTCGCGCTCCATCGGGAGGAACCCGACGACCGCGTCGCCGACGGTGAGCCCGGTGACGCCGTCGCCGAGCGCGTCGACCGTGCCCGAGACGTCGTAGCCGGGGACGTGCGGCAGGACGACGGGGATCGGGAGGAACCCGCCCCGCATGCCGTTGTCCGCGGCGTTGTACGCCGATGCTGCGACCTGCACGCGGACCTCGCCCGCGGCGGGCTGCGGGACGGGGACGTCCTCGACCCGCAGGACCTCGGGTCCGCCGACCTCGTGGAACCGGACTGCCTTCATGGTGGCGCCTTCCGTCATGTGCTTCGAGTTCGAAGCATCTGACAGTGACGGTACACCTGCTTCGAGTTCGAAGCAACAGATGACAGCGGAACGGACGGGAGGCGCGTGGCGATGCCGCCATGCGCCTCCCGTCCGGACCTGGACCGGACCGCCTACCCGCGGTCACCCATCGCGTGTGCCGCCTGGTCGTACAGGCCGGTCGCCAGGTCGTTGAGGACCTGGTGGAGTTCGCCGCCGTGCGATCCGTCGACGGTGCGCAGCATCGCGCCGTAGCGCGCGCGGTAGTCGTCGACGACGGCCTCACCGTCGGGGAGCAGCCGCAGGAGCGACCCGCGCCGGTCCGAGGGGTTCGGTGCGCGCTCGACCAGACCGGCCGCGCTCATCCGGTCGATCATGTTCGTCACCGCACCGGACGTGAGCCCGAGGTAGCCCGCGACCTCGGTCGGGGTCGAGTACCCCGTGTCGCTGACGAGCACGAGCGCCCGCAGGGCGTTCTCGTGGATCCCCGCGCGTGCGCTCAGCTCGCCGACCAGGCTCGTGTTCGCGCGGACGACGGCGGCGAAGGCGGCCATCAGGTCGGCGTCCGTGGAGGGTGCCACTCGGGTCTCGTCTCGTCGGAGGGGGACGGCGTCCCCCGCTCTGGGGTAAGTGTACGACTGGCCAAGTTGGTTAATGGTTGATTATCTTGATGAGTGAAGCAAGTCGGCCCGAACCACGTGCTTCACCTTCTTCCGAACACCAACCGAACCGATGAGGTACACCGTGTCCAAGCTCCGCACCTCCGCGATGAAGCGGGTCCGTTTCGCCCCCGTGGCCCTCGTCGCTGGCCTCTTCGCCGCCGTCCTGCTCTCCCTCTCGCTCACCGGCACCCTCTCCGGGTTCGCCGCGAGCATCACGAACAGCGGCAACTCCGCCGCGTCCGGCACGCTCGTCATGCAGGAGCAGAACGCCGGAGCCACCGTCACGTGTCTCAGCACCGACGGCGGCTCGGTGTCCACCAACGCCGCGACCTGCTCGACGATCAACAAGTTCGGCGGCAGCACGACGATGACGCCGGGCAACACCGTCAACACCGCGATCTCGATCAAGAACACCGGCACCGCGAACGCGGCAACCTTCACGCTCACCCCGGGCGCGACCTGCACGCAGTCGAACAACGGCGCGCAGAACGGCACCGCGACCGACCTCTGCGCCAAGATGAACCTCGTCATCACCTCGGGCTCGACCACCGTCTTCAGCGGCACCCTCGCCAGCTTCAAGGGCGCGGCCGCCTCCGCCTTCACGATGCCGCCGGCCCCCGCCGCCGGTGCCGCGGTGCCGTTCAACTTCGCCGTCACGCTCGACAGCAGCGCCGGCAACACCTACCAGGGCCTCGCGGCGTCCGTCCCGATGACCTGGACGTTCACGGCCTGATCCGGCTCCGGTCCGGTCCCGCCCTGATCCCGGGCCCGGGCCCGGGCCTGGTCCCCGGCCCGACCAGGTCGCAGCTCCGACCCGACCAGCATCCCGACCCCGGGAGCGGCGCACGACACCCGGCGCCGCGACCGGCCTCCCGGTCCCCCACCGGGACCCACCCCCGGCGGTGTCCGACCGATCCCCCCATCCGGTCGGGCACCGCCTCCCCCGTCCACCACCGCCGCGTGACCCCACGCCACCTCGCACCACGTCACGCCACGTCTCGTCCGATCGGAGCAGCGCATGAGCCAGACCGCAGCCCTCCCGCTCAGCGGAACGCTCGACCGCCCGTTCCTGCGCGGTCGGCAGACCAGCCGCTCGGAGACGGTCGCCGCCTGGACGGTCGCGGTCGTCGCGGCCCTGCTGCTCGGCGCCGCGGTCCTGTTCCTCGCCGCCGGCGGTCGCTGGTTCGTCGTCGAGACCCCCTCGATGGGCGAGGCCGCCCCGGTCGGCACCCTCGTGCTCGACCTGCCGGTGGACGTCTCGACCCTGCACGTCGGGGACGTCGTGTCCTTCGAGACCGCGGCGAACCGGGGCGTCGTCTACACGCACCGCATCATCGCGATCGACGCCCACGGCGGGCTCCACACCCGCGGCGACATCAACGGCGCGACCGACCCGTGGACGCTCGGCCAGGCCGACGTGATCGGCTCGCCGGCGCTCCTCGTCCCGCACCTCGGTTGGCTCTTCCGCGCCGCGCCGATCCTGCTCATCGGCACCCTGCTCGTGTGGACCGTCACGAGCGTCTTCACCGACCGGGTCACCCGGAGCAGCCTGCGCATCGCCGGCGGCGCGCTCACCGCGTCGTACGCGGCGTTCGTCCTCAAGCCCTTCGTCAACGTGACGACGATCACGAACACGTCCAGCCCCGCCGGGGTCGAGGCGACCATCGTCTCCTCCGGTGTCTTCCCCGTCCGGGTCGAGGCGCACGGCGGCAACACCCTGCACCTCGTCGACGGGCAGGTCGGCCGCGTGGTCATCCACGAGCTCACAGAGAACGGGCACTACCAGATGACGTCGAACATCGACCTCGACCCGGTCGGCTGGGCCGCGCTCATCGCCGTGTGCCTGGTCCCGCTCGTCCTCTGCCTGGCCGTCGGCCGCGTCGAGACGGTGCGTGCATCATGACGGGCCTGCACGCCCTCCCGCGCGTCCGCCGTCGCCCGCTCGCGCTCCTGCGGCTGCGCCAGCCCGCGCTCCGGCGCCTGCGCGACGGCCGACTCGTCGCGGTGCTGCTCGTGGTGGCGCTCGCAGCCGTGGTGCTCCTCAACCAGTTCGCGCCGACCCGCTCGGCGTACAGCGCGGTCGTCACGGACTCCACGAACACCGCGGGCACGGCGCCGTACTTCACCTGCGCCGGTGCGGTCAGCGCGGACGCCTCCGGTGCGCTCTTCGCCTACCGGCTCGGTGAGGTCTCCGGGTCCCGGACCGCGGCCGACGCGTCCGGCAAGGCCGCGAACGGCACCTACCAGGGCAGCATGGTCGCGGCGACGCCGAACCCGAACGGGTGCGTCCGGGACACCGGGACCGCGTACGTGCTCAACGGCTCGACGAGCTTCGTGTCGACGCCCCGCGCGTACACCAACCCGACGACCTTCAGCGAGGAGGTCTGGTTCCGCACCACGGTCGCCGGCGGCCTGCTCATCGGCTTCGGCAGCAGCCAGACCGGGACCTCCGGCCAGCACGACCGCCAGACCTGGATCAACCCGTCAGGGCAGCTGGTCTTCGGCGCCTACAACGGGACGACGCAGACGATCACGTCGCCGCAGACCGTCACCGACGGCGCGTGGCACCACGTCGTGTCGACGATGTCGCCCGGGAACGGGATGCGGCTGTACCTGGACGGATCGCTCGTCGCGTCGAACGCCGCCTACACCCAGCCCGAGAACGCCACCGGGTACTTCAAGATCGGGTACGACACGATCGCGTACTGGCCCGGTTCGCCGTCCAACTACTCCTTCACCGGTTCGATGCGCTTCGCCGCCGTCTACGGCACGGAGCTGACCGCGGCGCAGGTCGCCGCGCACGCGGCAGCCGGACGCTGACACCGCGGCGTTCGCCGACCGGGCCGCGACCGGACGGGAGGCGCGTGGCCGGCCCGCCACGCGCCTCCCGTCCGTCCGTCGCGCACCACCGTGGGCCGGTGCGCCGACCGGACAGCCGTCCCGCGGACGCTCCGTGTCCTCCGGGGCGGCGCGCGTACCAAGGAACCTCACCGATCCACACGGAGGAACCACCCATGAGCAAGGAAGCGAACACCGCCACGCAGGAGACGCTCGGGGGCATCCTCGAGGCACGTGACTGGGGCCGCATGGCCGAGGCGTGGCACGAGGACGTCGTCGACCACGATCCCGCGCCGGGTCAGGCGCCGGGCCTGCAGGGGATCGTCGACTTCTGGCAGGAGTTCACGGCCGCCTTCCCCGACGTCACGCTCGAGGCCGACCCGCTCGTCGTGACCGACGACTTCGTGACCGCGGTCTTCACGATCCGCGGGACCCACACCGGACCGTTCCAGGGGCACGAGCCGACCGGCCGCTCCTTCGAGGTCCGCGGCATCCAGGTGTCGAAGTTCGTCGACGGTCGCATCGCGGAGCGGTGGGGCTCGACGGATCAGCAGGGCATCGAGGAGCAGCTGCAGCTCGGAGCGTCCGACGTGCAGTTCGTCAGCAAGGACTGACGAGCACTCGGGTACGCTCGCGCTCGTGCGTCTCCGGGTCCTCCTCGCCTCCGTCCTCGTCGCTGCGACCCTGCCGGTGGTGCTCGGCGCGGGACCCGCGTCGGCGCACGACGTCCTGGTGTCCTCGGACCCCGCGGCGGACGCGTCCGTGTCCGGCGACCTGGACCGGGTGACCCTGACCCTGTCGGAGCCGCCGCTGTCCGGCCTGCAGAGCGGGATCGTGATCAGCGTGACCGACGCCGGCGGCAGCGAGCACGCGCGGGGGGACGTCAGCACCGACGGGAACACCATCGGCACCGCGGTGGACCTGACGGACGCCGGGGTGTACCAGGTGCGCTGGCGGAGCGTGTCCGTCGACGGGCACCCGATCTCGGGCGAGTACGCCTTCACGTCGACCGGGGCGACGGCGACGGCGCCGGCGCCGTCCGCGTCGGCGCCGTCTTCGTCGGCCACGGCCGGTACTCCCGCCGTCGGCCCGTCACCGTCGGCCACCGCCACGGAGGTCGCGGAGGCGCAGGCCCCCGCGGCGCACCAGCACGGCGCCGCCACGACGATCTGGCTGCTCGCCGGACTCGTCGTCGTCGCCCTGCTCGCCGTGCTCGTCACCCGCCTGGTGCAGCGCCGGCGCGGCCCGGCGCCCACCGCCGAGGACGACCGGTGACGGCAGCCGCCGCCCGCGCCGCGCTCGCCGCCCTCGCTGCGGACCCGGCCCCGATCGCCCCGGTCATGCCGACGACGGCCGACCCGCGCGCAGCGGCCGTGCTCATGCTCTTCGGCGAACTCGACCACGTCCCGAGCACCCGTCCGGCGCGGGCCGAGGCCGTGCACCGGGACCTCGACGTCCTGCTGCTCGCCCGTGCTTCGACGCTCCGATCGCACCCCGGCGAGGTCGCCTTCCCCGGCGGACGGCTCGACCCCGGCGACGCGGACGCCCCTGCAGCGGCACTGCGCGAAGCCCGCGAGGAGACCGGGCTCGACCCAGCGGGCGTCGAGGTCCTCGGGACCCTGCCCGCCGTCCCGCTCGCGCACTCGAACCACCTGGTGCGGCCGGTGCTCGGCTGGTGGCGCGCACCGTCGCCGGTGCGGGTCGTCGACGAACGGGAGTCCGCAGCGGTCTTCCGGACACCCGTCGCGGACCTGCTCGACCCGGCGGTCCGCGGGGTGACGGTCCTGCGCCGCGACGGCCGGGAGTGGCGCGGGCCGGCGTTCGCGGTGCACTCGGAGCAGGGCGTCCACACGCTGTGGGGCTTCACGGCGATGCTGCTCGACGGGCTGTTCGACCGCCTCGGCTGGACCGAGCCGTGGGACCGGTCACGCGAGCTGCCGCTGCCGACGGAGCGCTGACCCGTGCTGTCGACCGTGCTCGCCGGCGTGCCGTGGGCGGCCTTCGTCGTCCTGGTCGCGGTGGTGGTCGTCGCACCGTTCGTCGGAGTGCTGCTCGCGCGGACGCCGCGGACAACGACGGTGCTGCTCGTGCTCGCGACGCTGGCGGTGCTCGGGCTGACGCTGTACCCGGACGGTGACCCCTCGCCGGCGGCGACGTGCTCGGTGGGGCTGCCGTACCTGTCGCCAACCGCCGCGGAGTCCGTCGCGAACGTGCTGCTGTTCGTGCCGCCGGCGTTCCTGGCCGGGATCCGCTGGCGGCACCCGCTGGTGGCCGTGGCGGCGGCGAGCGGACTGTCCGCTGGCATCGAGGCGCTGCAGGCCGTCGTGCTCGGCATCGGCCGGGCGTGCGACACCGGCGACTGGGTCACGAACACCATCGGTGCCGTGGTCGGCGGCCTCCTCGCGTTCGCCGCTCTGACCGTGGTCCGCCGCCGGTGCGCCCGTGGTCGTAGGGTCGTGGCATGACCGTCGTCGCGCTCGTGTTCGCCGCCCTCGCAGCGCTCCTGCACGTGTACATCTTCGCGCTCGAGTCCGTCCTCTGGACCACGCCCCGCGCCCGGAACACCTTCGGCACGACCGCCGAGGAAGCCCAGGCCACCCGGCAGCTCGCGTACAACCAGGGCTTCTACAACCTGTTCCTCGCGGTGCTCGTGATCGTCGGCGTCGTCGTGGTCGCCGCCGGCGGCACCGCGGTCGGTCTCACGCTCGTGGTCGCGGGCACGGCGAGCATGCTCGGGGCCGCCGTCGTGCTGTTCGCGAGCGACGCCTCGAAGCGCCGAGCGGCGAGCACCCAGGGGGCCTTCCCGCTCCTCGCGCTGCTGTCGCTCGGCGTCGCCGCACTCGTCTGAACGAGCGCAGCCAGGAGCACGAGCGCAGCCCGGGCGCCCCCGCTCAGTCCAGCGACGCGAGCAGCGCCTCGACCCGGCCCCGGATCTCGTCCCGTACCGGGCGCACCTGCTCGAGCGGCAGCCCGGCGGGGTCGGTGAGCGCCCAGTCCTCGTAGCGCTTCCCGGGGAACACCGGGCACGCGTCCCCGCACCCCATCGTCACGACGACGTCCGCCTGCCGCACGGCGTCGGTGGTCAGGACCGCCGGCTCGGCGCCGGCGATGTCGATGCCCTGCTCCGCCATCGCCTGCACCGCGACGGGGTTCAGCCGGTCCGCGGGCTCCGACCCGGCCGAGAACACGTCCACCCGGTCGCCCGCCAGGTGCCGCAACCACCCCGCGGCCATCTGGGAGCGGCCGGCGTTGTGGACGCAGACGAACAGGACGGCGGGCTTGGTGTCGGTCACGTGACCATCCTGCCGCGGAAGCGGCGGGGCGGGGGTGCACCGCGCCTCCAGGCAGGGGGGTGCGGTAGCGTCCGCGACGTGATCGTCTGGATCAACGGCACCCACGGGGCGGGCAAGACCACGACGGCGCGGCTGCTGCAGCCGCTCCTGCCGGACGCGCGCGTGCTCGACCCGGAGAAGATCGGCGAGGTCCTGATGGACGTGCGGCCGCCGCTGCCCGACCACGGTGACTTCCAGCACTGGGCCCCGTGGCGACCGCTCGTCGTCGAGACCGCGACCCGGCTGCTGGACCACGTCGGGGGCACGCTCGTGCTGCCGCAGACGGTCCTGGTCGAGGCGTACTGGCGAGAGATCGCGGACGGGTTCGCGGCGCGTCGGGTGCCGGTCCGGCACGTGGTCCTCGACGCCGACCAGGACACGCTGCGGGCGCGGATCGAGGGCGACACCGTCGTGGGCTACTCGCTCTTCCGGATGAGCCGGCTCGCGCCGTACGCCGAGGCGGCGCGCACCTGGCTGCACGACGCGGCCCAGGTCGTGTCGACGGTGGGGCGCGCACCGGAGGAGGTCGCGCGCGAGATCGCGCGCAGCGTCGCGGCGGGCTGAGCCGGTGGGCTGATCCGGCGGCTGACCCGTCGGTCCGTCGGTCCGTCGATCCGGCCGTCGGTCCGGCCGTCGGCCTGGAGGATCGGAGCCGGTCAGGTGGACACGGCCGGCTGGCAGCGTGGGCACCACCACACCCGCCGCGGTGGGGAGCCGACCACCTCGACGTCGTCCCGTGCCCGGACGCTCGTCCCGCAGCGGAGGCACGGTCGTCCCGCCCGGCCGACCACCCAGTGCCGCTCGCCGCGGCGGAGGACACCGGTCGTCACCTGGTACGCGTCCGGGACCGTCGCCGAGTGCCGGAGCATCCGCTGCGCCGTGTCCACCAGCGTCGGGACGTCGACGGTGCCGATCGGGCGGTCCGGGTGCAGGCCCCGGACGAAGCCGAGCTCGTTCGCCCAGAGGTTCCCGAGTCCGGCGACCCGACGTTGGTCGAGCAGGGCACGGCGCACCGGCAGGCCCGGATCGGCGGTCAGGCGGCGGACGGCCTCGACGCGGTCGAGGTCGTCGTGCAGCAGGTCCGGCCCGAGGTGCCCGACGGCGCGGTGCTCGTCGCGGGTCGGCAGCAGCTCGACCACGGGCAGGTCGAGGCCCCAGACGGTCCGGCCGTCCTCGAGGGCCATCCGCACCCGGGCCTGCTGCGCGGCGTGCACGGGGAGCCGGCGCCCTGCGGCGGTCACGGTCCACGAACCGGTCATCCGCATGTGGGTGTGCAGCGTGGTGCCGTCGTCGAACCGGGTGAGCAGGTGCTTGCCGTGGGTCGCGTGCCCGGTGATCCGGCGGCCGGTCAGCGGGGTGCCGGTCGCGTCGCCCCCGCGGAGCTCGCCCGAGCGGACACGGGCGCCGTCGACCGCGCGGAGGCGTGCCGCGAGTCGGTGGACGGAGTCACCCTCGGGCATGCGGCGACGGTAGTCCCGGCCGCCGACACCGGGACCGCGTGCGGTGGGTCGGTTCGTCCTGCCCGTGATGGAGCAGAAGACGTCGGGTGCTCGACCGGCGCCCGACGTCTTCTGCTCCACCGAGACGGCGGCGGGTCTCAGGCGGCGGTGGTCTGCGGGGTCCGGAGTGCCGGGCAGTGCTCCTGGGTGGGGTGCTCGGTGATCGCGATGACCTCGTCCAACCGGGCGCGCGCGGCCTCGAGCTCGGCGAGCTGCGCCGTGATCCGGTCCCGCTCGGCGACGAGCAGGGCGAAGGTCTCCGGCGTCGCCCGCCCCGCGTCGACGCAGGGCAGTAGCTGCACCACGGTCCGACTGGGCAGGCCGGCGGCGAACAGCTGCTGGACCAGGCGCACCCGGTCGATCGACGACTCCGTGTAGGTGCGCTGACCGCCCGCCGTGCGGACCGCGGTCAGCAGGCCCTGCTCCTCGTAGTACCGCAGGGAACGGACGCTCACCCCGGTCGCCGCCGCGAGGTCACCGATGCGCACGTCTTCTCCGATCCGGGCTTGCACCTGACACTGATGTGAGGTCTTAGCGTAGCCGAGCCGCCGCGGGAAGTGCCCGCCCGGCAGGAGGACACCATGGACATCGCCGGATCCGTCGCACTCGTCACGGGCTCGAACCGGGGCATCGGCCGCCGCTTCGCCGAACAGCTGCTCGAGCGCGGCGCGGCCAAGGTCTACGCGACCGCCCGCCGTCCCGAGCTGGTCGACGTCCCGGGCGTCGAGGTGCTGCCGCTCGACATCACCGACGAGGCATCGGTCGCCGCCGCGGCCGCTGCGGCACCGGACGTCACCCTGCTCGTGAACAACGCGGGCATCTCCACGACCGGGTCGCTGCTGCGCGGGGACCTCGCCGACGCCCGCCGCGAGATGGACACCCACTACTGGGGCACGCTCTCGGTGCTGCGGGCGTTCGCGCCGGTGGTCGAGCGGAACGGCGGCGGGGCGATCGTCAACGTGCTGTCCGCCCTGTCGTGGTTCGTGTACCCCGGGTCCGGGGCGTACGCGGCCGCGAAGGCCGCGGAGTGGAACCTCACCAACGCGGTCCGGCTCGAGCTCGTCGGCTCGGGCGTCACCGTGCAGGGGCTGCACCTCGGGGCGGCGGACACCGACATCATGGCCGGGTACGAGGGACCGATGATCGACCCGGCCGAGGTCGCACGGGCGTCCCTGGACGGCGTCGAGCGCGGCGTCGCCGAGGTCCTGGTCGACGAGTGGAGCCGCGGGGTCAAGGCGTCGCTGCAGCACGAGCCGGAGGCGTTCTACCAGCAGTTCGCCTGAGCACGAGCCGGCCGGCCCCGTCAGCCTGCGCCGCCCCCGGGACCGCGTGGTCAGGCCACCAGCGGTGCGAGCACGTCGACGACCAGGTCCGGGCGGGTGACGAACGGGTGGTGCCCGGTCGGGAGCTCCACCGCGTCCGAGGCGCGGGCGGCGTGCTCGCGCTGCAGGCCGGGGGTGGTGCTGCGGTCCTCGGTGCACACGAGCGCCGTCGACGGGACGTCCGCCCAACCGGCCCGGGTGGTCGGCGTCCCGAAGGCGGCGGCCGCCTGCGTCGTGGTCCGGGCGAACGCGTCGCGCTGGGTCGCCGCGTCCCCGTCCTGCAGGAAGCGCGCGCCGAACGTGTCGACGTCGTACCCGTCGAGGGCGATGCGGCCGTCCTCGACACGGATCGCCACCGGATCGGGCTCCGCGCCCATGATCGAGCCCTGCGTCGCCCCGACCGGCGGCGTGTAGCTCGACACCAGGACCACGTGCCGGACGGCCGGGTGGGTGCCGGCCTCGGCGATGACCGTCCCGCCGTACGAGTGCCCCACGAGGACGACGTCCCGGTGGGCGTCGAGCACGGCGCGGAGGGCGGCGGCGTCGGCGGCCAGGTCGGCGTCGGTTCTGCCGGAGCCGGGGGTGCCGGGCACCTCGCCGCAGGACGGCAGGGCGACGGCGACGCTCGGGCTCCCCGTCCGCTCGAGGAGCAGGTCGGCGGTCAGCTGCCACCACCACGCACCGTCGCGGACGAGGGCACCGTGGACGAAGACGACGGTCGAGGTCATGGTGCCGAAGGTAGGCACCCGCCTCGGCCGTCGTCCGGTCCGTTCGCTGACAGCGACCGAGCGGGGGTCGACCCCGTCGACCCCGTCAGCCGCGCAGGAAGTCCGCGATCGGGGTCGCGCCGCCGTTGAAGCGGATCGTCCGACCGGCCGTCGAGGGGTCCTCGAGCACGTCCGCCACCACGTGCGCGACGTCCGCGCGTGCCACCTGCGACGACGAACCGTCCCAGTCGACCCGGCCCGTGGACTCGTCGTCGGTCAGCGTGCTCGGCGCCACCACGGTCCACTGCAGGTCGGAGTCGCGCAGCACGGCGTCGGCGATCATCTTCGACTGGGCGTACGCGAAGAAGTCCTGGTCCTGCGGGACCCCGTGGTCGAGCTGCGACCCGGACCACGAGACCATCACGTACCGGTCGACCCCGGCGCGTGCCGCGGCCTGCACCGAGAGCACCGCGGCGTCCCGGTCGATCGCCCACGTCCGGTCGACCGAACCGCCACCGGCTCCGGCCGACCAGAGGACGGCGTCGTGCCCGCGGACCAGGTCCTCGAGGTCGGTGAGGGACTGCTGCTGCACGTCGGCGACGCGGGGTTCCCCGCCGTGGGCACGGACGTCGTCCTCCTGCTCCGGGTTGCGGATGACGGAGGTGACGCGGTGGCCCCGGTCGGTGAGGATGCGGGTCGCGAGGAGGGCGACCTTGCCGTGGCCGCCGAACAGGATGATGTCGCTCATGCCGCGGACGGTACGCGGACCGGCTCCGAGCGACCCGCACCGCGTGGTCCCCCGCAGGCCGCGCGCCCCGTCGTCAGTCGGTGGAGGTGCGCCGCCGCAGGCGCCGACGGACCGACGACCACGGCCCGGCCGCCGGGGTCCGTTCGCTCGGCGCCTCGACCTCGAGCCCGTAGTGCTCGCCGATGCGTTCGAGCAGGACCTCGCGCTCCGCCCGGTCGTACACGCGTCGCTCCCGCCGGAACGCGATCACGAGCGACCAGCACGTCAGCAGGAGCACGACGCTGAAGGGCAGCGCGGTCGTGATCGCCGCCGTCTTGAGCGCGTCGAGCCCACCGGTCAGGAGCAGCGCCACCGCGAGCAACGCCGTCACGAGCGCGAAGAACACGCGCAGCCGGTTCCGTGGCTCGAGCTGCCCGCCCGACGCGATCATCGCCATCACGAGCGACCCGGAGTCCGACGAGGTCACGAAGAAGATCCCGATCAGGATGATCGCCCCGAACGTCAGGACGACACCGGCCGGCAGGTCGCGGAGCAGCGTGAAGAGCGACCCCTCGACGTCGACCGAGCCGTCGGCGCCGACGAGTCCCCCGCCACCGGAGACCTCGCGGTGGATGGCCGCGCCGCCCATCACCGCGAACCACAGGAAGGTCAGGAGCGTCGGGACGAGCAGGACGCCGAACACGAACTCACGGACCGTCCGGCCCTTCGACACCCGGGCGATGAAGATGCCGACGAACGGCGCCCACGACATCCACCAGCCCCAGTAGAACGTCGTCCAGGCGCCCTGCCACTCCTCGCCCGCGGAGCCCTGCTGGGCGGTGACGTTGAAGGACAGCCCGACGACGTTCTGCAGGTACGCGCCGATGGACTGCACGAAGTCGCGGAGCAGGTACTGCGTCGGTCCGACGACGAGCACGAAGACCAGGAGCGCGGCGGCGAGCAGCAGGTTGAGGTTCGACAGGATCTTCATGCCCTTCGCCACGCCGGTGACGAGCGACACGATCGTCAGGGCGGTGATCACGGCGATGATCGCGATCTGGCTGACGGTGGTGCTCTCCGCGATGCCCGCGCTCTCGAGCCCGGCTCCGATCTGCAGCACGCCGAGGCCGAGCGACGTCGCGACGCCGAACAGCGTGCCGATGAGTGCGACGACGTCGATGACGTTGCCCCAGCCGCCGCGTACCCGTCGACCGAGGAGCGGCTCGAGCGCCCACCGGATCGACACCGGACGG
The DNA here is from genome assembly GCF_003349855.1 of Curtobacterium sp. AG1037. Classification (NCBI taxonomy): domain Bacteria; kingdom Bacillati; phylum Actinomycetota; class Actinomycetes; order Micrococcales; family Microbacteriaceae; genus Curtobacterium; species Curtobacterium sp. AG1037. The sequence goes on from NZ_QQAO01000002.1 coordinate 39,112, forward strand.
CCGCGGCGGTGGATCGCGTAGGCCAGGGCCATCCCGAGCACGACGTAGATCGCCCAGGCGTGCAGCCCCCAGTGCAGGAAGGTCTGCGTCATGGCCTCCTGTGCCAGGTGCTGTTCCGACCCGGAGACCCCGGGGCGCGGCGAGGCGAAGTGGCTGAGCGGCTCCGAGACGCCGTAGAACACGAGTCCGATGCCCATCCCCGCCGCGAAGAGCAGCGAGAACCACGACCGGGTCGAGAACTCCGGTTCGTCCCGGTCCTTGCCGAGCTTGATGTCCCCGAACCGGCTGAAGCCGACGAAGAGCGCGAACGCGACGAAGAACGCCGCGGCGAGGACGTAGTACCAGCTGAAGTTCCGGACGATGCCGCGCTGCAGGGTGGCGAACACCGCCTCGGCCGATGCGGGAGCGACGAGCGTCCATCCCACGAACCCGAGCACGAGCACGGCGGCGGGCCAGAACACCCACCGGGCGACCCCGGTCGGCGGCGGCGTGGTGGTCGCGGGGTCAGCGGCGGGTGGTCTCGTCGTTGCCATCGGCCCATCGTGCACGCCCGGCCTGCTCCCTGTCTGGATGCACAGGGAACGAACGCGCGGCGACGCGCGAGTACCGTCCGACGGGACACGACAGGAGCGTCATGAGCAAGCAGCAGCACGAGCAGCACACCCTCGTCCGGAGCCTCGCCCTCGGGGTCCTGAGCGGCGGACGGAGCAGCACCCCGCTGGCCGTCCTCGCCCTGAACCACGACAACAGGGCCGTCAAGGGTGACTGGCAGCAGTGGAAGGCGTTCAGCACGCCCCTCGGCCGCGGTCTCCTCGTCGCGTCCGCGATCGGTGAGCTCATCGGCGACAAGTCCCCGAAGGCTCCCGCCCGCATCTCCCCGATGGGGCTGGTCGGCCGCATCGCCGCCGGCGCGTTCGCCGGTGCCGCGCTCGGCACCACCGGCCGTCGCGACCTGCGCCTCGAGGGTGCGGTCCTCGGCGGCATCGGCGCGGTCGTCGGCAGCTTCGTCGGATGGGCCGCCCGGAAGTCGCTCAGCGGCGCCGGTCTGCCGGACGCCGTCGGCGCGCTCGCCGAGGACGCCGCCGTCATCGCCGGCTCGGTCCGGGCCGTCCGCAGCGCCTGAACGCTGCTCGCCCGTCGGTCGGGAGGCGCGTGGCGGACCCCGCCCCGCGCCTCCCGTCCGTCCCGTGGGGCACGGACAGGGCCTGTCGGGGCCGACGCGACGCGCCTAGCGTGAGCACCATGCGCATCGTCGTCATCGGGGCCACCGGCCACATCGGCACGTTCCTCGTCCCCCGTCTCGTCCGCGCCGGCCACGACGTCGTGGCCGTGTCGCGGGGCACCAGCACCCCGTACGCCGACGCCCCGGAGTGGACGCGCGTCGAGCGCGTCGTCGCGGACCGGGAGCAGGAGGACCGCGACGGCACCTTCGGCGACCGGGTCGCGGCGCTCGCCGCGGACGCCGTCGTCGACCTCGTCTGCTTCACCGTCGAGAGCGCCGAACAGCTCGTCCGCGCGCTGCGCGGCAGCAGCACGCACCTGGTGCACTGCGGCTCGATCTGGCGGGCCGGCGTCTCGCACGTCCTGCCGATCACCGAGGCGACGATGACCCCGCCGTTCGGCGAGTACGGCGTCCAGAAGGACGCGATCGCACGGCTCCTGCAGGAAGAAACCGCCTCTGGTGGTGTCGTCACGACGTCCGTCCACCCAGGGCACATCAGCGGACCGGGGTGGATGCCGATCGGCCCGCTCGGCAACCTCGACCCGTCCGTCGTCACGAGACTGACCCGGGGCGAGACCGTCGAGGTGCCCGGCCTCGGTGCGGAGGCGATGGCCCACGTGCACGCCGACGACGTCGCCCAGCTGTTCCAGCTGGCGGTCGAGCAGCGTGACGCCGCGTCCGGCGGCGCCTTCTTCGCGACGGCTCCGACCGCGCTCACCGTGCGCGGGTACGCCCAGCTGGTCGCGTCGTGGGGAGGCCGGGAGGCACGGCTCGAGTCCGTCTCGTGGGACCGGTTCCGCGAGACCACGACTCCCGAGCACGCCGACGCGAGCTGGCAGCACCTGTCGCGCAGCCAGGTGTTCAGCACCGCCGAGGCGGAGCGGGTGCTCGGCTACGCGCCGGCGTGGACGGCCTCGGAGACGGTGCGGGACGCGCTGCGGTGGCAGGTCGAGCACGGTGGGCTCGAGGTCGGAGCGGGCACCACGGTCTGACGTCGGCTCCTGCCGTGGCGGAGCAGAAGACGTCGGGTACTTCTCCCGTGGTGGAGCAGAAGACGTCGGGTCGCCCGGGCGCGCCCGACGTCGTCTGCTCCATCGTCGGCGAAGTTGCGCACCCGACGGCGGTCGGGCTGGCCGGATTGCGTCAGTCGAGCTCGCGGAGCGGCACCGAGAGGATGCGGTCGTCGCCGTCCCGCGGGTCGCCGCGGCCGTCGGTGTTGTTCGTGACGAACCAGAGCGTGTCGTCGGGACCGGCGAGCACCGTGCGGATCCGTCCGAACTCGCCGGCGAAGGACACCGTCGACGTCGTGGGTTCGGCGACCGGCACGGCCCGGACGGACTCGCCGCGCAGGTTCGCGACGTACACGGTGTCACCGATCACGGCGAGGTCGCTCGGCGAAGCGTCGTCGGTCGCCCACTGCTGCACGGGGTCGACGAAGCCGCGGTCCTCGCCGCCGACGCCCTCGACCTCGGGCCAGCCGTGGTTCTCCCCCGCGACGATGACGTTGAGCTCGTCCCAGGCGTCCTGCCCGAACTCCGCGGCGAACATCGTGCCGTCGGCCGCCCAGCCCATGCCCTGCACGTTGCGGTGGCCGAGCGACCACACAGGTGAGCCCGGGAACGGGTTGTCGTCCGGCACCGCCCCGTCCGGCGTCACGCGGAGGATCTTGCCGGCGAGGGAGTCCCGGTCCTGCGCAGCCGGCCGGTCCCCGGCGTCCCCGACGCTCACGTAGAGCATGCCGTCCGGGCCGAACGCGATCCGGCCACCGTCGTGGAACGTGTTCCGGGGCAGGCCGTCGAGCACGGTGGTGGCGTCGCCGAGCCGGTACGAGCCGGTGTCGCCGGTCAGCGAGAAGCGCTGCACGCGGTTGCCGTCGTCGGCGGTCGAGTAGACGAACAGGTCGCCGTCGTGCAGGGCGAGCCCGAGCAGTCCCCCTTCGCCGCCGTGCCGGACGCCGGGGACGGTGCCGACCTCGCGGGTGGAGCCGTCCGCCCGCAGTTCGAGCACCCGGGCGGAGTCGCGCTCGCTGATGAGCGCGTCGCCGGAGTCGCCGACGGGGACGACCGACCACGGAGCGTCGAGTCCGGTCACGACCTCGGTCGTCGCCGCCGCGGTCGCCGGGCTGGTCCGGGACGGGGCGCTGCTCGAGCCGGACGTGCCGGTCCCACCGGTGCCGTCGGGGTCGCCGTCCGAGCAGGCGACGAGCGCCAGGGCCGCAGCCGCCACCAGCCCGACCGCGGACCACGACCGACGGGCACGGCCGACGGACCGACGTCCGGCGCGGCCTCCGGCGGAGCGAGCGCTGCGGGTCGTGCGGGTGCTGCGGGTGGTGTCCACGGTGATCCTCCCGGTTCGTCCCCCGAGTCCACACGACGCAGGCGGGAAAGCCCTGAGGGTTCCTGGCCGTGCCTCCCAGGACGCGGGACGTCGGCCTACCGTCGGGCGCACACCACCTCCGGAAGGACCACCCATGACCACCATCGCCATCGTCGGCGCCGGCAAGGGCCTCGGCGCCGCGGTCGCCGAGCGCTTCGGACGCGAGGGCTTCGCCGTCGCCCTGATCTCGCGCAACCAGGACCGTCTCGACTCCCTCGCGGCACAGCTCGGCGAGTCCGGCGTGACCGCGAAGGGCTTCGCTGCGAACGTCCGGGACGGCGACTCGCTCCGTGCCGCGCTCGAGGCGGCCACCGAGCAGCTCGGCCCGATCGAGGTCCTGCAGTACAGCCCGCTGCCGGCGAAGGAGTTTATGCGACCGGTCCTCGAGACGACCGCCGAGGACCTGGTCGGCCCGGTCGAGTTCTCGGTCTACGGCTCGGTGAACGCCGTCCGTCAGGTGCTCCCCGGCATGCGTGCGCTCGGCACCGGCACGATCCTGTTCGTCAACGGGGGCAGCGCGGTCCGTCCGGGCGCCCGCGTGACCGGCACGTCCGTCGCCTTCGCGGGCGAGAGCGCCTACGCGCAGCTCCTGCACGACGCCGTGGCCGAGGAGCACGTGCACGTCGGCCAGCTCATCATCCCGTTCGGCATCGACGACGGGCAGGACGCGCACTCGTCGGCGGCCGTCGCCGAGCAGCTCTGGACGATCCACTCCGAGCGCGGCGACTTCCGGACGTACGCGGAACCCCTGCCCGAGTGACCCCGGGCCGGGCCGACAGTCCGGTCCGGGTCAGGCGGCGGTGCGGGATATGGCGGCGGCCATCGCCCGCGCGACGCCCTGGTTCGCCTCGGCCGTCGGGTGGATGCCGTCCGGCGACGTGCCCGGCTTGTACGCGCCGTCGGCGGCACGCAGCGCCGTGAACGGGTCGACGAACGCCCACCCGTGCTCCGCCGCGTCGGTGCGCAGGGCGTCGGTGAGCACGATCTGACCGGTCCGACGGTCGGCGCCCCACCGGCTGTGGGTCCAGTCCGACGGCGGCCCGGCGACGACCAGGACGCGCTGCGCCCCGACCTTCCGGACGATCGCCCCGACGTTCGCGATCGTCGTCGCGGTCGGGACGGCCTGGTTGACGTCGTTCGTGCCGACCTCGACGACCAGGACCCGGGCGCTCGGCACGGGACCGATCTGCTGCAGCACCTGGTCGGCGCGGTACCCGCTGTGCGCGTAGCCGCCGACGGCGTGCAGCTCGTCGTCGGTCTCGAGCTGGTGCAGCCAGGAGTCCGGCCGTGCCGTGATCGAGTCGCCCGCGTAGGCGAACGGCACCGCTCCCGGCAGTGCGGGGGTGTCGAGCGCACCGGTCACGAACTGGTCGGGCGTCCGCGGGTCCGGCAGCGCGGTACCGGCGCGGTGTTCGGCGACGGCCGCCACGGGGCGGTCCTCGGCGCTCGCGGTGCGCGGCGTGGTGGTGACGAGGACGCCTGCGGTGACGAGGCAGGCTGCGGAGACGATGCTCGCCACGAGGACGAGCCGGCGGGTGCGGGACACGGGTACGAGCTTCTCCGGTGATCGGGGTGCGGGCCAGTCCCCCGAGCTGGGGAACGCGCGTTCTGGCTGAGGGTCCTCGCTGCCGTTCACAGGATTGCGGCCGGCGTCTCGACGAGGCGGTCGGCCCAGGTCGGTCGCGCGGCCACGGTGGTGCTGACGAGCACACCGGCGCCGTCCCCGGCCAGGCGACGGAGCAATCGTACGACGGTCGCGTCCCGCGGTTCGTCGGCGAGCACGAGCACCGGCGACCCGGCGATGTTCCGCGCGACGGTGACGAGCCGCTGCTCGGCCGCGGTCAGGTCGTCGGGGAGCGTGTCCGAGGGAGCGGTCACCCCGACCCGGGCGAGGGCGGTCGTCGCAGCGGCGATCGCTTCGTGGGTGTCCCACCCGTCGAGCTCGAGGGGCAGCGCGGTGTTCTCGAGCACCGTCAGCGACGGGACGAGGCGGTGGTCGGTGCACACCGTCCCGACCAGCCGTCGTCGGAGCGCCGTCGCCTCGGCGACGGCCAGACCGTCGAGCGTGCGGTCGCCGATGCGCGGCGCGTTCCGGACCGACGTCATCACCGCGGAAGCGCCGTCCCCCGTGATGGCGACCACCTCACCCGCGTCGACTCGCAGGACAGAACCACCATGGGTGGTCACCGCGACGATCGTCGCGGTCTGCCGCCGCCCCGTCCCGACGAACATGCCGCTGCCGGCATGCTTCGTCGCCGCACCCTGTGCCCCCACGTCGTCCCCCCGGTTCCGTCCAACGGACGCGACCAGTGTGCACCGGCCCCGCGTCCGCACGCGAGCGCCGTTGCCGAGTCGTGATGCAACGGACGGGAGGCACGGTGCCAGCTGGCACCGCGCCTCCCGTCCGGTGGGTGGTCGCGTCCGCGACCCGCCCGCTCAGCCGTGCAGCTTCGACAGCTCCGCGAACTCGTCGTCGGTGAGCTCGATCGTCGCGCCCTGCAGGTTGTCCTCGAGGTGGTCGACGCTCGACGTCCCGGGGATCGGCAGCATGACCGGCGAGCGCTTGAGCAGCCACGCCAGTGCGAGCTGCGCCGGGGTCGCGCCCTTGCGCTCGGCGATCTCGGTCAGCGGGGAGTCCTCGCCCGTCAGGCCGCCGGTCGCGAGCGGGAACCACGGGATGAAGCCGATGCCCTGCTGCTCGGACCAGTCGAGGAGCTCCTCGGCGTCGCGCTTCTGCAGGTTGTACAGGTTCTGGACGGAGACGATCGTCGCGACCTCCTGGGCGGCCTTGACCTCGTCGACCGACACCTCGGACAGGCCGATGTGCCGGATCTTGCCCTCGTCCTGGAGCTTCTTGAGCTCGCCGACCTGGTCCTCGAGCGGGACCTTCGGGTCGATGCGGTGCAGCTGGAACAGGTCGATGCGCTCGAGGCCCAGGCGGCGGAGGCTCATCTCGGCCTCCTGACGCAGGTACTCCGGGCGGCCGACCGGCGGCCACTCGTTCGGGCCGGTGCGGGTGAGGCCGGCCTTCGTCGCGATGACGACGTCGTCGCCGTACGGGTGCAGCGCCTCGCGGAGCAGGTCCTCGGCGACGTAGGGGCCGTAGGAGTCGGCGGTGTCGAAGAAGTCGACGCCGAGCTCGACGGCGCGCTTGAGGACGCGGATCGCCTCGTCGTGGTCCTTCGGCGGGCCCCAGACGCCGGGTCCGGTGAGCTGCATGGTGCCGTAGCCGAGGCGGTGGACCTCGAGGTCGCCGCCGATGCGGAACGTGCCCGAGGCGGCGGCAGGACGGTTCGTGGTGTCGGTACCGGTGGTCATGTCCCCGGTCTACGCCGTGACCGTGTCCCGTCCCTGAGCCGGTGTCCCCCGCGCCCGGCCTGGCCCGAGTCTCGGGCTGGGCGACGAGTTCCGGGTGCCGGGACCCGAGTCGTGTCGCCGACGGCGAGACTCGGGGCGGCGAAACCTGCGGGCGGCATGCCGAGGGTCAGACCCAGTGCGGCTGGTCGAACACCCCGCCCGGGTCCGCCTGCTCCGCGATCCGGTGCAGCCGCGAGGTGTTCACGTCGAAGTACGCCGTGGGGTCGGTGATCGCCGCGTCGCAGTAGTTCGCGTACGCGCCGTCACCCCACGCCGGGGTCATCGCCTGCCGGAATTCACGGACGTACGCGTCGAACGGCGCCGGGTCCGCCCCGTCGGCGAACACCGCCGTGTACTGCACGGTCATCAGGGCGTCCCGCCACGGGAACGCCGAGTCCGTCCGCCCGACGTCGGCCACGACGCCGCCGAGCGCGTCGAGCGAGACCCCGCCCTCCCGGTTCCCGGCGACGTCCCCGGCCGCCGCGGCCCGTCGGACGAGCACGTCGACCTGGTCGTCGGTGAGCTTCCGGCCGCCGATCGACGACGTCGCGGCCTCGGACACGCGCTGCGGCGCCCCGGCGAGTCGCACCATTGCGTCGCCGTAGGACAGCTCGTCGGCGGTGTGCGACGTCGGCGAGGCCCCGGTGGCGGCGATGAACCCGTCGACGGAGGCGTCCGCCCCGGTCTTCGCACCGGTCCACACGCCGGTGACGGTGACCGTCGGGGTGGTGTGCCTCGTGCCGTTCAGGAGCTTCAGGGTCGACCAGAGCTGCGGGTCGGCGACCGGCGCCCAGTCCTGCCACGCCCGCACCACCGCGGCCGCGGCGGACCAGGGGAACACGATGCTGAACAGCAGCACGTCGGGGGCAGGCTGCGTCCGGAAGGTCATCGACGTGACGACCCCGACCGTCCCGCCACCACCGCCCCGGCATGCCCAGAACAGGTCCGGCTCGGCGGTCGCGGAGACCTGGTGCACGGCGCCGTCGGGCGTCACGAGCGTCACCCCCGTGAGCTGGTCGCACGTCAGGCCGAACGACCGGACCAGGACGCCCACCCCGCCGCCGAGCGTCAGTCCGCCGATGCCGACGGTCGGGCACGACCCGGCGCCGATCGCCCGCCCGGCCCGGGCCAGTGCCGCGTACACGTCGGCGAGCCGGGCTCCCGGACCGATCGTCGCGGTGTCCCCGTCGACGCGGACGGCGTCCAGGTCCTGCGTGCTGACCACGAGCGAGCGCGGGACGTCGGTCCCGGGCGCACCGCCGGCGGACCAGCCCGTGTACGAGTGCCCGCCGGCCCGGAGCGCGACCGGCGTGCGGGTGTTCCGGCCGAAGGCGAGCGCGGCCTGCACGTCCGTGACGCCGGCGACGCGGAGCACCGCCTGCGGATCGGCGTCGTCGTAGCGGGGGTTCTGCAGCTTCCGTGCGGCGTCCCACCCGGACGACCCGGAGCGCAGGAGCGTCCCGGTGACGGCCGCGGCCAGGGCGTCCCACGAGTCCGGCCCTCCGGCGGCGGTCGGGGTCGGCGGGGTCGGCGTGGACGGTGCGCCCGAGGACGACGCGGACCCGGATGCGGACGGGCTCGGTGCCGGCCCCGGCCGCGAGCACGCGGCGAGCACCCCGACCAGACCGAGTCCGACCCCGCCGGCCAGCACCGTACGTCGACCCGGCGTCCCGCTCCCCCGTCGCTCCTGCACCCGACCTTCCTACGCCGAGGCGCCCCGGGCCGTGCGGGTCGGCGCCGCGCTGCTGATCCGCACCGCGTCCGCCCACGCGTGCACCCAGTCGGGCAGGGTGAGGTCCCGCGGCGCCCCGCCGGCCGCGGCGACGAGGTCCTCGGGCGTGACCGTGCCGCCGGTCCGACGGAGGAACCGGGCCTGCACGACCGCCCGCGCGACGACCGATCCCCGCCGCTCGAAGGTCTGCTCGATGTACACGGCGCGGTCGTCGACGCCGAGCACCCGGGTGACGAGGGTGAAGCGCTGCCCCAGCGTCAGCGACCGCTTGTAGGTGATCGTCTGCGCCGCGACCACGGCGTACCAGCCGCGCCTCGAGGCCTCGTGCCAGAAGCCGGACCGCGTGAGCAGGTCGTACCGACCGAGGTCGAGCATCGACAGGTACTTGCCGTTGTTCACGTGCCGCAAGGGGTCGAGGTCGGTGAGCGCGACCCGGAACGGCGTCCGTCCCTCGTCCCAGAGCGAAGGCCGTCGGCCCGAGCGGAGTCCCGCGAGACGGATGCGCACGGTCAGGAGGAACAGTCGCAGGTACAGGTTCACGGGCACGATCGAACCACAGCCCGGCGCCGACACGACAGACCGGCCAGGACGCGTGGGACGAGCTGGCTCAGCCGAGCGGGCCGCCCCCGGCACCGCTGATGCCCGGGTGCGCGGACTTGGCCTGCCCCTCGACGATCGCGTGCGCCGCCGAGGCCTGGGACATGGCCCGCTCCCCGATGCGCGGGTCGACCGGCTCCAGGTGCGCGAGCGTCCGTCGACGGCGCACGTTCTGCAGCTCGAGCACGACGAGCAGCGCGGCGATGGCCACGGCCACCCCGATGACGATCCCGATGACCACCACGGTGTCCCCCTCCGGTCGCACGGACCCTGTCCGTCCCCGCAGCCTAGCCCCGTCGGTGCCTCCCGCACAGGGGGTCGGCAGGAGTAGACCTGCACCCATGCAGACACACACGCTCGCAGACCTGGAGGTCGGCGCCGTCGGCCTCGGCACCATGGGCATGAGCGCCTTCTACACGGGCGCCGGCACCGACGACGACGAGTCGATCCGCACCATCCACCGCGCGATCGACCTCGGCGTCACCCTGATCGACACCGCCGAGATGTACGGCCCGTACACGAACGAGGTCCTCGTCGGGAAGGCCCTGCAGGGTCGCCGCGACGACGTCGTCCTCGCCACGAAGTTCGGTCTCGTCGAGCACGTCCCCGGCGAGACCCAGCCGAGCACCGACCGCAAGCTCACGAGCGCACCGGAGTCCGTCCGCGAGGCGCTCGAGGGCTCGCTCCGCCGCCTGGGTACCGACCACATCGACCTCTGGTACCAGCACCGCGTCGATCCGGTGGTCCCGATCGAGGACGTCGTCGGCCAGCTCGCCGGCTTCGTGCAGGAGGGCAAGATCCGCCACTACGGCCTGTCCGAGGCAGGGTCCGAGACCATCCGCAAGGCCCACGCCGTGCACCCGGTGACGGCTGTCCAGAGCGAGTACTCGCTGTGGACCCGCGACCCCGAGGACGACGTGCTCGGCACGCTCCGCGAGCTCGGCATCGGCCTGGTCGCGTACTCGCCCCTCGGCCGCGGCTTCCTGACCGGTGCGATCACGAAGCCGTCGGACCTGGACGCCGACGACTTCCGCCGCGACAACCCCCGCTTCCAGCAGGAAGCGTTCGAGCAGAACGTCCGCATCGTCGACGAGGTCAAGGCCGTCGCGTCCGAGGTCGGTGGCACCCCGGCGCAGGTCGCGCTCGCGTGGCTCCTCGCCCAGGGCACCGACGTCGTCCCGATCCCCGGAACGAAGCGGGTCTCCCGCCTCGAGGAGAACGTCGGCGCCGCCGACCTGACCCTCTCGGAGTCCCAGCTGCAGCGCCTGTCCTCGCTGCCGGTCCCGACCGGCGACCGCTACCCCGACATGTCGAGCATCGGTCGCTGACGCGACCACAGGACGGACGGGAGGCCCGTGGCGGATCCGCCACGGGCCTCCCGTCCGTTCCGTCCCCATCTGTGGAACGCGCGTTCCGGCGCGCGGTCGCGTGATCCGGGCGACCCACCGCCGACACGGCACGGAAACACCCGCTCCGTAGCGTCCGAGGAGACGAGTCCGACGACGCCGAGGGGGCACCCGTGACCGACACGAACCAGACGACCGACGCCCGTCGCGAGGACGGCGTCGACACCGTCCCGCCGCTCGCCCGGCTGCTGCCGCTCGGGCTGCAGCACGTCCTCGCGATGTACGCGGGGGCGATCGCCGTGCCGCTCATCGTCGGCGGTGCACTCGGCTTCGACCGGGCCGACCTGGCGTTCCTGATCAGCGCAGACCTGTTCGTGGCCGGCCTCGCGACGATCGTGCAGTCCGTCGGCTTCTGGCGCTTCGGGGTCCGGCTGCCCCTCGTGCAGGGCGTCACCTTCGCCGCGGTCGGCCCGATGATCGCGATCGGGACCGAGCACGGCATCACGGCGGTCTACGGCGCGACCATCGCGTGCGGCGTGTTCATGGTCGTCGTCGCCCCGTGGTTCTCGCAGCTCGTCCGGTTGTTCCCGCCGATCGTCACCGGCACCGTCATCCTGATCATCGGCCTGTCCCTGATGAGCGTCGCCGCCGGCTGGGTCACCGAGGGCGGGAAGGACGGCGCCGCCCGTCCGCTCGACGTCGCCTTCGCCGCCGGGGTGCTCCTGGCGATCGTCCTCGTCGAGCGCTTCGCGCCGCGCGGACTGGCGCGCGTCTCGGTGCTCGCCGGCCTGCTCCTCGGCACGGTGGTGGCGCTGTTCGTCCCGGGCATGGTGGACGGGTCCGGGATCGGCGAGGCCGCCTGGTTCGCGGTCGTCACGCCGTTCCACTTCGGCCTGCCGACGTTCGACCTCGCGTCGATCGTGTCGATGCTCGTCGTCGGGCTCGTGATCATGACCGAGACCACGGGCGACATGGTGGCCGTCGGCGAGGTCGTCGGGCGACCGGTGTCGAAGCGCACCCTCGCGGACGGACTGCGGGCGGACGGGCTCGGCACGGTCGTCGGCGGGGTGTTCAACACGTTCCCGTACACGGCGTTCGCGCAGAACGTCGGCCTGGTCGCGCTGACCGGCGTGCGCTCCCGGTACGTCGCCACCGCCGCGGGCGGGATCCTCGTCGTGCTCGGCCTGGTGCCGAAGGTCGCGGCGGTCGTCGAGGCGATCCCGCACGCGGTCCTCGGCGGTGCCGGGGTGGCGCTGTTCGGCATGGTCGCGGCTTCGGGCATCAGGACGCTGTCGAAGGTGCGGTTCGACAACCGGAACGTGCTCGTCGTGGCGCTCCCGCTCGGGATCGCGCTGCTGCCGACCGTCGCGCCGTCGATCTACGCGGCGTTCCCGACGCGGTTCACTCTCGTGTTCGACTCGGGCATCTCGGCCGGTGCGGTCGCGGCGATCCTGCTCAACCTGCTGCTCGCGTCGCGGAGCGTCCGGGAGCGGTACGGCGACGACCCGGCGGTGGGGTCGTACGACGCGATGCGGTCGACGGCGCCGATCGCGGTGCCGCCGCGGGGGTAGGCGGGGCGGGCGCCGCGCCCGCGGCGGTGCGCCCGCGCTGCTGAGTCTCGGGCCGCTCTGGCCGGGCCGCGCCCGCGGGTCAGCTGCCGCGGTACGTGCTGTACGCGAAGGGGCTGAGCAGGAGCGGCACGTGCAGGTGTCCCGTCCCGGTGACGCTGAACGCCACGACGACGTACGGGTGGAACGTGGGCGTCCCCGACGCGCGGTGGTACGCCCCGGTGTCGAAGCGGAGCTCCAGGTCGCCGCGGGGCAGCACGTCCGGCCCGAGCCCGGTCCGACCGTCGGCGTCGGTCTCCCCCGTCGCGAGCACCTCGCCCGCCGCGGTCCGCAGGGTCACGCCGACCCCCGCCGCCGGGCGACCGGATCCTGCGTCGAGGACGTGCGTGGTCAGGTGGGGCACGCCGAAGGTCGCACGGATCCGGTGCTGCGCGATGTCGGCCAGGGCGGCAGCTGCCTCGCAGACCTCGACCCCGGGGTCGTTGCCGAGCCGGCGCTCGAGCTCGGCCAGCAGCTCCTCCGGGGTCCGACCGGCAGCTCGGACCAGGAACACCCGTCCGAACCGCTCCTCGTAGTCGGCGTTCCCCCGCGCGATCGCTGCCGTGACGTCGTCCGCCGCGGTCGCCATCGCCCCCTGCTCGCGTGCCGAGGACGCCTCGGTGGTGCGCTCGCCGATGCGGGGGTGGTGTGCGAGAGCCGCGTCGAGCTCGTCCGCGCCCCACTGCTCGGCGGCCGTCGCCGCGGCCGAGGCCAGGGCGGCGACGGAGCGGTACGGCCGCCCGGCGACCAGGGCGTCGGCCCACGCAGGAACGGCAGCCCAGTGCAGGGCGACGTCCCGGGCGTCGGCGGCCGGGGCGGTGTCGAAGTCACGAAGGTCCATCCGGTCACCCTAGGGACCGCCCGTTACCGCCGCGTTTCGGCGCCGCCCCCACCTTCCTTCCGCAAAACGCAAGGTCGGCGGTTCCTCGCAGCGACATACCGCTGCGAGAAGCCGCTCCCGTTGCGTTTTGCGGAAGCCAGCGCGACCCAGCAGGCCGGGGCCCGGGCCCGAGCTCACAGCTCGGCGGCAAAGGACGCGACGCGGAGCTGGAGGTCCTCGATGCGCCGGAGCCGGGCGCCCTCGACGTCGAAGCCCTCGTACGCCGGGGGCAGCGGTCGCCGGACGTTCCGCGAGCACTGGAAGTCCTGGCACACCAGGGTCCCGACGGTGTTCCCGTTCCGACCGGCCTTCCCGGATCGCTTGGCGGCGTAGAACACGACGTCGTTCGGCAGCTTGACGTCCTGGCACCACGAGCACTGCGCCCGGGAGCGCGGCGACGCCTCGGCCTGCCGGAACAGGATCCCGACGAGGTCGCCCTCGAGCGTGGGCACGACGGCGTACGCGCGCCGGGAGGTCTTCGGGTCGCGCCAGCCGAGGAAGTCGAGCGACTCCCACTCCAGCGTCTCGAAGTCGGTGGGCAGGGTGACGTCCCCGACCTCCTTGCGGGAGGCGTTGACGAAGGAGGAACGCAGGGTCTTCTCGCTGATGGGCAGCACGGTGTGGTCGCTTTCGGAAGTGCCCGGGCGCAGGGGAAGCGCCGCACGGGCGGAGGGATGGTCAGGGATCGACGACGGCGGCCGTGCCGAGGGGCACAGCCGGGGGCGTCACGCCCTGATGCCGGCGCTCAGCGCGCCGACCACCTCCTGCTGACTCACGGTTCCACCCTACGACGCGGTGTCAAGCCGAGCGCACGAGCACGACGGACCCGTCGTACGTCGGCCGGCGCCGCAGGTGTCCGTGCCGTCGGTCCCACTCGCCCGTCTCGAGCGCGGTGCGCAGCGCGGCCACCGAGCGACGGGCGGTGAGGTCGTCGACCGCGTCCCACGCCGGGTCCGCCGCCCGGGTGGCGGAGTCCAGCAGCCGCTCCGGTCGGGCGTAGAACGTCTCCGGGAATACTGCGACGCACGTGAACGGGACCGGCAGCCGCGTGCTCTCGACCGTTCCGCCGAGCGCTGCGGCCAGGCGGTCGAGTCCCGGGTACCCCTCGGCCCACGCGGCGCTCACGGCGGGGGCGTACTCGATCAGCCAGTGGTCCTGCACGCGCTCGGGGTCGACCGTCAGCACGACGACCGGGCCCGTGACGGCACGGCGGATCTCTGCGAGTCGTGCCTGCACCGCGGGCCACACACCCGGGGACAGCGCGACCACCGCCGCGTCCGCCGACGGCAGCGGACCGTCGAGGCCCACGCTGACGACCTCGCGGTCGGCCGGGGCGTACGGCGTCCCGTCGAGCGCGAGCACCGTGCGTGCGGGGCCGACGGCGGCGCGCACGGCCCGGGCGAACACGGGCTCGGGACGGCGGTCCCGGTCGGAGGCTGCGCCGATCACGACGCCACCCTACGTGGGGCGCTGCTACCGTCGCTGCATGATCTCCGGGGGATTCGCCGTCGTCAGCATCGTCTACCTGCTCGTGGTCGTGGCACTCGCCGTGCTGACGATCGCACTCATCGTGCTCGTGTTCGCCGCGATCAAGGTGCTCCGCCTGTCCGCGATCGAGCGCGACCTGCGCATCGAGCGGCTCCGGTACAAGGCGAGCAAGCGGGCCTTCGACGGTCCTGCGCGCGGCACCGACACGGACGACTCCACCGACTAGCGGTCGCCCCGGTCACCCTCGGCGTCACCGGCACGCACCGCGGCGTACTGCTCCGCCCGCTCCGTCGCGGCCCAGGTCCCGAGCAGCGCCAGCGACCGCTCGGACTCGCTCCCGGGCTCGGCCGAGTACGAGAACATCGTCAGACCGGGGTCCGCGACGAGCTCGAGCGCCTCGAAGTCGAGTTCGAGCTCCCCGACGATCGGGTGCGCGATCCGCTTCTTCCCGCGTCGGTGCAGGCGTACGTCGTGCGCCGCCCACCACGTGCGGAACTCCTCGCTCCGCGTGGACAGCTCGCCGACCAGGGTCACCAGGCCGGGCTCGCACGGGTTCGCGACGGCAGCCGCACGGAGCACTGCCACGGCGTCGCGTGCCGTCGCCGCCCAGTCCGGGAAGAACTCGCGAGCCGCCGGGTCGAGGAACGTGAAGCGCGCGGTGTTCACCGGACGCCCGGGTCCGGCGAACATCGGGGCGTACAGCGCCCGGCCCAGCTCGTTCGTGGCGACGACGTCCCCGCGCTCGTTCCGCACCCACGCGGGCGCACCGGTGATCGCGTCGAGCAGCCGCTGCACACCCGGACGCACCCGGGTCGGGACGTTCCGGTGCATGACCTTCACGCCGGCGTTCGCCAGTCGCGCGAGGTCGAACAGATGCACGCGCTCGTCCTCGTCGAGCTGCAGCGCTCCGGCGAGGCCCTCGAGCACGCTGTCCGAGACGCCCTTCAACGAGCCGCGTTCGAGCCGCGTGTAGTAGTCGACGCTCACCCCCGCGAGCATGGCGACCTCGTGCCGCCGCAGTCCCGGCACGCGTCGGACCCCACCGCCGAACGACGGCATGCCGACCAGGTCCGGAGTGAGTCGCGCTCGCCGTGAGGACAGGAAGTCACGGATCTCGTTGCGCACGTCGATGCCCATGCATCGAGCCTACGTCGCGGGACCGGCCCCGAGACAGGTACCGCCAGTGCCGGTGACGCCCGTCGGGACGGCTCGCGACCGTCGCGGGGTGACCGACAGGCGGACTGGAGGCACGGTGCGGGCTGGCACCGCGCCTCCCGTCCGTGGCGGGTGACCGGCTGACGGACTGGAGGCACGGTGCGGGCTGTCACCGCGCCTCCCGTCCGGTGGGTCAGACCTGGGCGACCGGGGCGGGCGGCTCTGCCGGCGCGGGCACGCGGGGGGTGATCCGCACCCGCGCGACACGGTGACCGTCCATGGCGGTGACCTCGAGCCGGTGGTCCCCGGCCTCGACGACGTCACCGACGCGGGGCACCCGGTCGAGGCGGACCTGCACGAGCCCGCCGACGGTCTCGTAGTCGCCGTCGGGCAGCTCCGGGCCACCGTCGGCGGCGAGGTCCTCGAGCACCGTCGCGCCGTCGATGCCGTCGGTCTCGGCCGCGGGCTCGTCGTACTCGTCGCGGATGCGACCGACGAGGTCCTCGAGCAACGCCTCGAGCGTGACCATGCCGGAGCTGCCGCCGTACTCGTCCACGACGAGGGCGATCTGGTGTCCGTCGGTCCGCATGTCGGCGATCGCGCCGGAGAGCGACTTCGTCTCCGGCAGGGCGAGCACCGGCCGCACGAGCGTGGCGACCGAAGCCGTCGGGTCGGCGGGGCGCAGGAGGTCGCGGAGGTGCACGAAGCCGGCGACGTCGTCGCGGGAGCCCTCGGTCACGAGGTACCGGGTGTGGCCGACCTCGATGGCGTGGTCCGTGGCGTCGGCGATCGTCATCGCGGCGTCGATCGTCGAGACGTCGTACCAGGGGCGCATCGACTCGCGGAGGATGCGGTCACCGGCGTCGAGGGCGCTCCGGGCGATCCGGCGTCCCTGTGCGTCGATGGCGTCGTGGTCCTCGACCAGGCCGCGGAGCTCCTCGGTGCTCATCGACTCGCTGCGGGCGTCCGGGTCGCCGCCGAGCAGCCGGACGACGGCGTTCGTGGTCTTCGACAGCACCCAGATGACCGGGCGCATGGCGGTCGCGAAGCGGTCGAGCGTCGGCGCGACGGCCATCGAGAAGCCCTCGGCGCGCTGCAGGGCGAGCCGCTTCGGGACGAGCTCGCCGAACACGAGCGACAGGTACGCGATGACGAGGGTCATCAGCACGAGGGCGATCGCCTCGGCGGCGCCGCGGTCGAGACCCATGCCCATCAGCAGCGGGGCCACGTCCGGGGCGATCGACGACGCACCGTAGGCGGCCGAGAAGAACCCCGCCACCGTGACGCCGATCTGCACGGCGGACAGGAACCGGTTCGGGTCCCGGCCGAGCGCGGCGACCCGGGCCCCGCGGGAGCCACGGCGTTCGAGTTGCTGCAGCTGGGACTCACGGAGCGAGACGAGGGCGATCTCAGCAGCGGCGAACACGCCGCCGACGAGCACGAAGAGGATGACGAGCCCGAAGGCGACCCAGGTGTCGGTGCCCATCAGCGGGACACCTCGGTGGGTCGACGACGGGCGGGCGGTCTGTGGTGATCGTCCATGGCTGTGATCCTGCACAGGATCACTGGGACGTCACCGCACCGGTGCTGCACGAGTGCTGTGCACGCGGGATGCGGCCCGCCGTCAGGTCGTGAGGGAGCGGCCGATCCGGGCTTCGAGCCACGCCTCGGGGTCGATCGGGGTGACGCCGTCCATCAGGACCTCGAGGTGCAGATGCGCCCCGGTCGAGACCCCGGAGGACCCGACCTTGCCGATGAACTCCCCCGCCTCGACCGTGTCGCCTGCCTTGAGCGGCGACGAGCCCGGGATCATGTGCCCGTACAGCGTCGCGACCTTCCGGCCGTCGATGACGTGGTCGATGATGACCGCCGTGCCGTACGAGAAGTACGTACCGGAGACCCGGACCTTGCCCGCGGCGACGGCTCCGATCGGCGCCCCCATGCCCGGGTTGAAGTCGAGCCCCTGGTGCAGGGACGAGCAGGCGCCGCACGGGGCGGAGCGGTACCCGAAGCCCGAGCTCATCCGCACCGGACCGGGGAACGGCGACCGGACCTCGCCGCCGTAGGACACCGACGTGCCGGGTGAACCGGCCGTGCCGCCGCCGACGGTGAACCCGTCACGGTCGAGACCGTTCGCAGCGACGGCCTGGGTCACCGCGTAGTCCTGCGTGCGGATGATCGGCGCGATGGTCGACGTCGCGGTCGAGGACCCGACGCTCGCGTGCGCCGGCATCGCCGACGCGGCGAACATCGCGAGGGCCGCTGCCGCACTGGTGAGCGTGATGCGGCTGGCGCGGTGGCTGCGGGTCGGGCGGGAGGCACGGGGGACGGCCGTCACGGGCGTCACGTTCCGGCGGCGGACGACCTTGGTGATCCGGGCGTCCACGTGCTCGGTGGCGACGCGGGCGGCGGCGACGCGCTCCCCCGCGCGCTTCGTGGTCGGTGCGGGGGTCGCAGCCGTCGGGGCGGGGGCCGCAGCGGTCGAGGCGGGTGTCGCAGCTGCGGGAGCGGCGGTCGTGACAGCCCGAGCGGAGGCAACGGGGGCGCCGGGAGCGTCGGTGTGCGTGATGCGGGGGCGGGCGGAGCGGGGGCGGCGTGCGGGCTTCCGGGCCGCGGCGCGCTCGGCCTCGAGGGCAGCGCGACGGGACAGGTGCACGACCGGGGTCCCCGGCTGCTGCTGGTCGTGGTCGTGTGTCGTCGTCATGGCCGCCCACCATTCTGCACGAGTCTGTCGCTTTGTACAGGCCTCGTCGTGATCTTCCCGTTACCGAACGGCTGGGAGGCTCCTGATCCGATCCGTGCGCTGCGTGCCGGCTGGGTGCGGGATCGGTAGTGTCCGAGTCCAGCGACCGGAAGGACCTGCGCCATGGCCCGAACGCCGCGGGAGCGACACGAACCGATCGACCTCGCGACCGCCGAGGTCGTGCTCGCGGGTTCCCAGGAGCTGCTCCCGGTGCTCCGCGCCGCGGCCGTGCGGGCCGGGGTGGACGCCACCCGGATGCGCGTCGTCGGCGTGGACGACCTGCCCGATCCGCACTGCTCCGCCGAGGCCGAGCTCGCCGTCATCGCGATCCGCCGACCGGGCGAGGACCCGGCGTTCCACCGTGCGCACGAGGCCGCCGAGCTCATCGCGCCGCTGCTCGCACCGAACGCGGTCCGCGTCGTGATCACCGTCTCCGGGGTGACCCGGCTGGCGCCGAAGGTCGAACGGACCCTGACGTCCGAGGTCCTGCACCAGATCGGCGCTGCATCGGCGTCGTCCGGCTTCAAGCGCCCCTTCCGGAACCTGCGGGACCGCCTGGGCGTCGCGGGGCTGCGTGCCTCGGGCGTCCGGGTCTTCCGGATCACCGCCTGATCAGCCACTCGCTCGGTCATGCGTCCAGGCTGGCGCGCCAGTCCGGCTCAGGAGGCGTCGTCCGCCGAGCTGTGGACGGCTGACGCCTGCACCCCCGGGTGTGGAGGAGCGTGGTGCGCCACGAGGGCGACGCTCCCCACGGCCACGACGAGCGCGAGCCCGCCGGCCGTCACGGTCGTCCCGAGTCGACGGAGGCGCGACCCGGATCGGCGAGAGCGCGGGGCGAAGCGGGCTGCCCCGCCACGCGGCTCCGGTCCGACGAGCCACGGTCCGGATCCGTCGGGGTCGTAGGAGAACGGCCCCGCGCCGTCCGGGGCGTACCGGTGCGGACCGCTGCCGTCCGCCGCGTAGGCTGACCGCAGGTCGTCAGCGGTCCACCCGAAGTCGTTCGGTGTCCGTCGTGCCCTGCCCATGTCGCGCTCCTGTCGGTCCTGCGGGAGACCATGGAAGGCGACGAACCCAAGAGCATCCGATGTTCCTCCCGGACATCCGCTGGGCGTCTGCCGGAGGCGAGCCGAACGCCTGTCGGGGGCGCGCCGGACCAGGTATCTTGATGTCGAGACATCCCGCACCCCGAGTAGCGTGGACGTACCGACGGTTGAACAAGGGAGTACCCGCCAGCATGGCCAAGATCATCTACACCCTCACCGACGAGGCACCGTTCCTCGCGACCCACTCGTTCCTCCCGGTCGTCGAGGCGTTCGCCCGCACGGCCGGCGTCGACGTCGAGACGCGGGACATCTCGCTGTCCGGCCGGATCATCGCCCAGTTCCCCGAGCGCCTCAGTGACGAGCAGCGCCTGGACGACGCCCTGGCCGAGCTCGGCGAACTCGCGAAGACGCCCGAGGCGAACATCATCAAGCTGCCGAACATCTCGGCGTCGATCCCGCAGCTCAAGGCAGCGATCAAGGAACTCCAGGCGCAGGGCTACGACCTACCCGCCTACCCGGACGAGCCCACCACGGACGAGGAGCGCGACGTCCGCGCCCGCTACGACCGCGTCAAGGGCAGTGCCGTCAACCCGGTGCTCCGCGAGGGCAACTCGGACCGTCGCGCGCCGCTGTCGGTGAAGAACTACGCCCGGAAGCACCCGCACCGCATGGGTGCGTGGAGCGCCGACTCGAAGACGAACGTCGTGACGATGGGCGTGGACGACTTCCGCTCGAACGAGCAGTCGTGGATCGCCCCCGCCGACGACACTCTGACCATCGAGTTCGTCGGGCAGGACGGCGAGACCACCGTCCTGAAGCAGTCGATCCCCGTCCTCGCGGGTGAGGTCGTCGACGGCACCGTGCTGCACGTCCGGGCGCTCGAGGCGTTCCTCCGTGACCAGATCGCCGCCGCGCAGGAGCAGGGCGTCCTGTTCTCCGTGCACCTCAAGGCCACGATGATGAAGGTCTCCGACCCGATCATCTTCGGCCACGTCATCCGGGCGTTCTTCCCGTCCGTGTTCGAGCGGTTCGGGGCCGACCTCGCCGCCGCCGGGCTGAACCCGAACGACGGCCTCGGCTCGATCCTCGCCGGGCTGGACAGCGTGCCGAACGGCGCAGCGATCAAGCAGGCGTTCGCGGACGGCATCGACGCCGGCCCCGAGCTCGCGATGGTCGACTCGGACAAGGGCATCACGAACCTGCACGTCCCGAGCGACGTCATCGTCGACGCCTCGATGCCGGCGATGATCCGCACCTCCGGCCACATGTGGGGCCCGGACGGCGAGGAGCACGACACCCTCGCGGTCATCCCCGACTCGAGCTACGCCGGCATCTACCAGGCCGTCATCGAGGACTGCCGCGTGAACGGCGCCTTCGACCCGTCGACCATGGGCTCGGTGCCGAACGTCGGCCTCATGGCGCAGAAGGCCGAGGAGTACGGCTCGCACGACAAGACCTTCGAGGTCCCGGGTGCCGGTCGCGTCCGCGTGGTCACGAGCGGCGGCGAGACCGTCATCGAGCACGAGGTCGAGCAGGGCGACATCTGGCGCGCGTGCCAGACCAAGGACGTGGCGATCCGCGACTGGGTGAAGCTCGCGGTCACGCGTGCCCGCGCCACGGGTTCGCCCGCCGTGTTCTGGCTCGACGAGACCCGTGCGCACGACGCCAACCTGATCGGGCTCGTCCGCACGTACCTCGGCGACCACGACACCGACGGCCTGCAGATCGAGGTCATGTCGCCCGAGGACGCGATGCGCTTCTCGCTCGAGCGCATCCGTCGCGGCGAGGACACCATCTCGGTCACGGGCAACGTCCTCCGCGACTACCTCACCGACCTGTTCCCGATCATGGAGCTCGGCACCTCGGCGAAGATGCTCTCGGTCGTCCCGCTGCTCGGTGGCGGCGGGCTGTTCGAGACCGGTGCCGGCGGCTCGGCCCCGAAGCACGTGCAGCAGCTCGTCGAGCAGGACTACCTGCGCTGGGACTCCCTCGGTGAGTTCCTCGCGCTCGCGGTGTCGTTCGAGCACCTCGCGGGTGTGACGGGCAACGCGCGGGCGAAGGTCCTCGCGGACACGCTCGACCGCGCCACGGGCACGTTCCTCGACGAGAACAAGTCTCCGGGCCGCAAGATCGGCACGATCGACAACCGCGGCAGCCACTTCTACCTGGCGAAGTACTGGGCTGACGAGCTCGCCCGCCAGACCGAGGACGCCGAACTCGCAGCGGCGTTCCAGGGCCTCGCGGCGACGCTCGACGAGCACGAGCAGACCATCGTCGACGAACTCGTGGCCGTCCAGGGCAAGCCCGCCGACATCGGCGGGTACTACCGGCCGGACGACGCCAAGACGAGCGCCGTGATGCGCCCGTCGGCGACGCTGAACGAGGCGCTGGCCGCGCTGTAGACGCGCGCCGGTAAGGACGGGAGGCACGGTGCCAGCTGGCACCGTGCCTCCCGTCCGTCTGTGCGTGCGCCCGCAGCGCCGCGCCCGCCCGCCCGCGTCGCCCCGCTGGCCCGCCGAGCGGGCCATCTCTGTCACGCTCGGGGCCGAGCGTGACCGAAATGGCTCACCTCGCGGACGTGAGCGGCATGTCGTGCCCGCTCGGGCGTGCGTGCCTGCGCGCGCCGCGCCCGGGTGCCCGCGCCTCAGCCCCGGGACGGCACCGGCGGCCCGACCACCAGCAGCCCCGAGAACACGAGCGCCACCGCGACGACCCCGATGCCCGCCGCCACCGCGGGCCGGCGCACCACGAAGAACAGCAGGCGGTCCCACACGCCCGAGCGTCCGTCCGGTGAGCGGCGCCAGGGGCCCTCGAGCATCCCTCGCCGGGCGACCGCGACCTCGAACGGCACCGTGGCGTAGGGCACGACCGCACTCGCCCACCCGAGCACGAGCGCCCCCGCCGACCAACGCTGGTTCACCGCGACGACCGTCGTCACGACCAGGTACGCCAGGAACACGAAGCCGTGCACGCTCCCGCCGATCCGCACTCCCCAGTCGCCGGCGTCCAGCCCGTACTTCAGGACCATCCCGGCGATGAGCAGCGTCCAGGTCACGAGTTCGGCCACCGCGGCGGCACGGAACAGGGATCGGGGAGTCATGCCGACATGCTGGTGCACGAACCGGGGAGACCGCCGACACGGGCACGGTAGCGTCGGGGACATGTCAGCGCCGACCGAGAACCGTCCCCTGAACATCGTCGTCTGGAACGAGAACGTGCACGAGAGCCGCGGTGACGAGACCGTGCTCGGGCACTACCCGGACGGCATGCACACCGTGATCGCCGCCGCCCTGCGCGAGCAGCACCCGACCGCCGAGATCACGACCGCGACGCTGCAGGAACCCGAGCACGGCCTGACCGCGGAGCGCCTGGCGTCCACCGACGTCCTGTTCTGGTGGGGCCACGTCGCCCACGACCAGGTCGCGGACGAGGTCGTCGACCGCGTGGTGAAGGCGGTGCACGCGGGCATGGGGCTCGTGGTGCTGCACTCCGGGCACTACTCGAAGCCGTTCACGCGCCTGATGGGCACGACCTGCTCGCTCAAGTGGCGGAACGACGGGGAGCGCGAGCTCGTCTGGACGATCGCGCCGGAGCACCCGATCGCCGCCGGCGTCCCGCACCCGATCGTCATCGACCGCCAGGAGATGTACGGCGAGTACTTCGACATCCCGCGCCCCGACGAGGAGGTCTTCCTGTCGACCTTCGCCGGCGGAGAGGTGTTCCGGTCCGGCGTCGCCTACCGTCGTGGCCTCGGCCGGGTCTTCTACTTCTCGCCCGGCGACCAGGAGTACCCCGTCTACCACCACCCGGACGTCCAGCGGGTGCTCGGGAACGCCGCTGCCTGGGCCACCCCGACCTCGGCGCGCCGGACGCTCAGCGCGGACCCCCACCCGCGGGACTGGTTCCTCGCCGGTGGAGCGGGTACAACGGAGGGGTGACCGACCAGCTCGACGGTGCGGACAGGCGCACCGCCGTCATCGAGGCGCTCGACGTCCTCGGCGCGGGTCCGGAGGAGCGGTTCGACCGCATCACCCGGATGACGCACGAGGCGTTCGGCGTGCCCCTGACGTTCCTCAACCTCGTCCACCACGACGTCGTCACGACGCAGTCGACCTTCGGGTGGCACCAGGGGACGAGCGTCCCGGCGAGCGAGCAGTTCTGCGCGACGACGGTGCTCACGCCCGAGCCGATGGTGATCCCCGACACGGCGCTCGACCCGCGCTTCGCCCACACCGCCGCGGTCGCCGAGCACGGCATCCGCTTCTACGCGGGCGCGCCGCTCAGCACGCTCGACGGCACCCGGGTCGGCACCCTGTGCGTGATGGACGCGCAGCCGCGTGAGTTCTCCGCCGCGGACGTCGCCCTGCTCCGTGACCTCGCGCGCTGGGCGGAGCGCGAGCTCGTCCACTCGATCGAACGCGCGCGGGTCCAGCGGGTGCTCACGGGGCTGCTGCCGGAGCCGCTCGTGCTGCCCGGCGGGACCGTGGACGGACTGGTCGTCCCGCACGAACGCGGCGGGGACCTCGTCGACTGGCGGGTCGCGTCCGACGGTGCGCTGCACGCGACGGTCGGCTCGGTGGCCGCCGCCGGTCGCGCCGCGGCGCTCCTCGCAGCCTCGGCACGCGCCGCGGTCGTCGCCCGCACGGACGTCGCGGTGGACGCGGCGATCACCGGCCTGGAGGCACAGCTCACCCCCGACCTGTCGGCCGCGGGGGCCGTCGGGTCACTGCTGCACGTGCGGCTCGACCCGACGGACGGCCGCGTCACGTGGGCGGACGCGGGCCACGGGCTCGCCCTGCTCGCCCGTGCGGACGGGTCGGTGACGCCGATCCGCTCGACGGACCGACCCTTCGGCCTGCAGCACACCGGGCACCGGCGCACCACGGGGTCGGCCGACCTCGGGCACGGGGACCGCGTCGTGCTGCTGACTGCCGGGGCGCTCGCGCTCGCCGGGGTGGCGGACGTCGACGGCTTCGCCGACGTGGTGGCCGCGCACCCGGACGACCTGCTCGGACACCTGCGCGGCCTGCTGCCGGCGGACGGTGCCGGGCGGGACCTCGCGGTCGTGCAGGTCGGGCGGACCTGACGCGCGCCGGGTCCGTCAGCGGACGGTGCTGCGCCGGGCGCGGTCCGGGCCGCCCGTGAGCGTGACGACCAGGAGCGTGCCGAGCAGCGCGAACCCGGCGAGCTCGACGCCGAGTCCCGCGGTCTTCCAGTACGCGCTGCCGACGACCTGCGGCTGCGTGATCGCGTCCGGCCACCACTGGTCGAGCGTCGGCACGGTGCCCGGGAACGGGTCGAGCCCCAGGACCACGAGCCCACCGAGCAGCAGCACGACCCCGAGGCCCGCCATCGCGGCCCGGGACCGGTGCAGCATCCGGACGATGAGCGCGGCGGCCATCCCGGCGAAGCCGACGACGGCGATCAGGAACGCGATCACGACGACGGGCTGGGGGGCCAGCGCGACCCAGTCGAGCACGGCGATCGGCAGCAGCAGCCACCGACCCGCTCGTGCCCAGGTCCGTGGGCTCCGCCATCGCTCCATGCCGGTCACCGTACGACAGTGCGCCGGGGGGTCCCCTGAGGACCCCGGAGCACACGCCCCGCGTCGCTACGATCGACTGCATGGCGCAGGACGGCAGGGTTCGGCAGCAGCGTGCGGTGGCGACCCGGGCGGCCCTCATCCGGGCGGCCGCCGGCGAGTTCGACGAGCGCGGGTACCGCGGGGCGTCGATGGACGGGGTGGCCGAGCGCGCCGGGCTGACCAAGGGCGCGCTGTACTTCCACTTCCGCTCGAAGGCCGACATCGCCGGCGCCGTGATCGCCGAGCAGCACGAGGTCTCGCGTCGGTACGCCGAGCAGGCGGCGCTCCGCGGCACCACACCGCTCGAGTCGCTCATGTGGATGTCGCAGAGCGTCGCGACGCAGATGGTCCGCGAGGTCGTCGTGTCCGCCGGCATCCGACTGTCGACCGACGAGCACGCGGTCGACGTCCCCCGGCGCGACCCCTACACGGACTGGATGCACCACACCGCGACCGTCGTCCGCCGGGCGATCGACGCTGGCGAGGTCGACCCGTCGTGGGACCCGGAGCTCGTCGGGCGCGTGATCAGCCCCGCGTACACCGGGGTGCAGATGGTGTCGGACCTGCTGCACGACCGCGCGGACCTGTACGAGCGGCTCCGCGAACTCTGGTCGGTCCTGCTCTCCGGGATCGTCACGGAGCAGACCCGCCCGGCGATCCCCCGCCTCGTCGCGATCATCGCGCCGGACCCCGCCCCGGCCGACTGAGCGACGCGGGTCCCCCCAGGGACACCCACGTCGTCTGGGTGTGAGGATACCAAGGAGTACGTTTCCGCTCGATCCCCCGTTCACGGGGAATCGAGGATCGTTCCACTACCGTGACCGGATGCCCACTCCGCCCGCCGAACACGACGTCGACGTCGCACTCGTGGCGGCCCTGCTCCGGGACCAGCACCCCGACCTCGCGGACCTGCCGCTGCGGGTCGCCGCGAACGGCTGGGACAACGTGCTCGTGCGTGCCGGGGACGACCTGGCGGTGCGACTCCCCCGCCGCGCCGCCGCAGCCGTCCTCGTCGAGCACGAGCAGCGCTGGCTGCCGGATCTCGCGGCGCTCGTCGCGGACGTCGTCCCGGTCCCGGCGCCCGTGCGCACCGGCCGCCCCGCGCTCGGCTACCCGTGGTCGTGGAGCGTCGTCCCCTGGTTCGCGGGCACCCCGGCCGGACCGGTCGCGCAGGGCGAGCGGGTCGCCCGGGCGCTCGCCGCGTTCGTCCAGCTGCTGCACGTCCCCGCACCGGCGGACGCGCCCGTGAACCCGGTCCGTGCGGTGCCCCTCGCGACCCGCGACGCGGCGGTCCGCGCGCGCCTGGACGGACCCGGCGTGCCGCGGGCCTTGGCCTTGGGCGAGGCCTGGCGGACCGCGGTGGCCGCACCCGCGCACCACGGGCCTCCCGTCTGGGTGCACGGCGACCTGCACCCCTGCAACCTGCTCGTGACCGACGACGCCGACGGCGCACGCCGCCTGGCGGCGGTCGTCGACTTCGGCGACGTGACCGCGGGCGACCCCGCCGTGGACCTCGCGACCCGCTGGCTGACGCTCGACCGGGAGGCGCGGCGCACCTTCACGACGGCCGTCGCGGCCGACGACGCCACCTGGACGCGCGCCCGGGGGTGGGCGGTCGCCATCGCCTCGGCGCTCGCCACGAGCGACGAACACGCCTTGCGGACGGTCGCGGCACGGGCCATCGACGCGGTGCTGGACGACTGAGGTCGCACGGGCTTATCGTTCCCTCACCTGTCCGTGCACTGGAGATCGGAGGGGCCTGATGACCCTCGAGTTCCGCGTCCCGCACGACGTCGACACCGACGCCTCCCCCGCCCCGTCCGCCCCCGCCGCAGATCGTCCGCGGCACGGACTCCGTGCACTCCTCGACCGCTGGGCGGTCCGCCGAGCCGCGGCGCGCGACCGACGGATCGTCGAGCACCTCCGGGAGCTCGACGACCTGCAGCGCCTGCTCACCACCGCGCGCGAGGTCGTCGAGCGCGGCTGGACCCAGCACGCGTGGTTCGCGTACCTCGACGAGCACGGACGGGTCCGCAAGGCCTCGAGTGCCGCGGCGATGGACGTCCAGGGCCGGCCGCTCGTCGCCGCGTGCCTGGTCGGCGCGGTCGTCTCCGCCGCCGGTGGTCCGCAGGCGGTGCACTCGCAGCCGGTGCAGCGGGCGCTCGACCTGGTCTGGCACGCACTGGCCCGTGACGAGGGACAGCCGGTCGCCTGGTGTCCCGCACCGGACCTGCGGATGGCCCGGGTCCGCGACCTGACGAGCTGGAACGACGCCCCGACGCGCACGGCCGCCGAGGTCGCGTCGCTGCTCCTGACCGCGGAACGCGTCGCGGTGCACGAGTCGGAGCGCGTGCAGGCCCGACGGGTGGCAGCATCGGCGACATGACGAGTGCCGATCCGGTCCCCGAGGTCACCCCCGCCCAGCCGACGGCGTCGATCGCCGCGACCGGCCTGTCGTCGCTGTCCGCCGAGGGCACCACGCCCACGACGGACGCGGCGATGGTCAAGGAGACGCTGCACCGGTACCTGCAGAAGCACCGCGCCGCGCTGCTCGCGAAGCTCGACGGGCTCGCGGAGCGGCAGGCCCGGTGGCCGCTGACCCCGACCGGGACGAACGTGCTCGGCCTGGTCAAGCACGTCGCGGGCGTGCAGGCCGGGTACCTCGGGCTCGTGTTCGACCGGCCGCTGCCGGACGCCCCGGCCTGGCTCGACTCGTGGGACGGCGCCGACATGTACGCGTCGCTCGACGAGTCGATGGCCGACGTCGTCGCGTTCCACCACCGGAGCGCCGCGCACGCCGACGCGACGATCGCGGCGCTCGACCTCGACGCCCGCGGGGTCGTCCCGTGGTGGCCGGAGGACCGCCGCGAGGTCACGCTCCACCGGATCCTCGTGCACATGGCCTACGAGACCGCCCGGCACGCGGGGCACGCCGACATCGTCCGCGAGATGCTCGACGGTCTTGCAGGCGACGGGGACGGCAACCTCGCCGCGAAGACGCCCGACGAGTGGGCGACGTGGCGGGCGCACCTGGTCGACATCGCCCAGCGGTCCGGGCTGCCGCGGTCCGACCGATAGCCGAGGGTCGTTCGGTATCGTTACCACTCTCCCAGGTTGACACCGAGGGGTACGTCCTGACCAGGGGTTCTCGTCTGGGCGAACGCCCAGGAACGTCCTGTTCCGAACCTTTGCCGTTGTACAAGTACGGGGTGTCCTGCGTACGGTCGGACGGGTTCGTGCCCCGTCGAGTGGGGCGTTCGGCCGACAGGGAGGGGTGCCCACCCGTGTTCCAGTACGTCTCGGAGCGATGGGACCAGATCTGGTTCTCGTCGTGGCAGCACTTCTCGCTGGTGGTCCAGTGCACGGTGCTCGCGACGCTCATCGCCGTGGTGCTCGCCACGCTCGTGTACCGCAGTCCACGGCTCAGCTCGGCCGCCAACGCGATCTCGGCGATCGGCCTCACGCTGCCGTCCTTCGCCGTCATCGGCCTGCTCATCGTGCCGCTCGGGTTCGGCGTCGTGCCCTCCGTCGTCACGGTCGTCTTCTTCGCCACGCTGCCGATCCTGCGGAACGCCGTCGTCGGGCTCGCCGAGATCCCGCCGACCGTGGTGGAGTCCGCCCGCGGCATCGGGATGAGCCGGATCCGCACGCTCGTGCAGGTCGAGCTCCCGATGGCGTGGCCGATCATCCTCAGCGGCGTGCGGGTCTCCGCGCAGATGGTGATGGGCATCGCCGCGATCGCCGCCTACGCACTCGGCCCCGGACTCGGCGGCTTCATCTTCTCGGGCCTCTCCCGCCTCGGCGGGGCGAACGCCCTGAACTCGGTCGTCGTCGGGGTCATCGGGGTCGTCCTGCTCGCCCTCGTCCTCGACCTGCTCCTCATCGGCCTCGGCCGCCTGACCACCTCGAGAGGTATCCGTGTCCAGCACTGACCACGCCACCACCGACCACGCATCCGGCACCGCGCCCGAGGGGGACGTGACCGGCCGGAGCATCCTGCTCGACGAGGTCACCAAGCGCTACCCGGGCCAGCAGAAGCCCGCCGTCGACGGCATCACGCTCGAGATCCCGGCCGGCAAGGTCGTCATGCTCGTCGGCCCGTCCGGCTGCGGCAAGACCACGACCCTCAAGATGATCAACCGGCTCATCGAGCCGACCGAGGGCCGCATCGTCGTCGGCGACGAGGACGTCACGAGCATCGACGGCGACGAGCTCCGCCGCCGCATGGGCTACGTCATCCAGGCCGGGGGACTCTTCCCGCACATGACGGTCGCCGCGAACATCGCGATCGTGCCGAAGATGCTCGGCTGGTCGAAGGAGAAGATCGCGGCGCGCGTCGACGAGCTGCTCGACCTCGTCTCGCTCGACCCGGACACCTACCGCGACCGCTTCCCCCGCGAGCTCTCCGGCGGGCAGCAGCAGCGCGTGGGCGTCGCCCGAGCGCTCGCCGCGGACCCGCCCGTCCTGCTCATGGACGAGCCCTTCGGTGCCGTCGACCCGATCACCCGGCAGCGCCTGCAGGACGAGCTCCTGCGCATCCAGGAGGAGCTGCACAAGACGATCGTCATCGTCACGCACGACTTCGACGAGGCCGTGAAGCTCGGTGACTGGATCGTGATCTTCACCGAGGGCGCGCACATCGTGCAGTACGACACCCCGGAGCGGATCCTCGCGGAACCGGCCAACGAGTTCGTCGAGAACTTCATCGGCTCGGGCGCCGGGCTCAAGCAGCTGACGCTGAACCGCGTCCGCGACGTCGAGCTCGCCCCCGCGGTGACCTGCTCGGCCGGCGAGGAGACGAAGGCCGTGCTGCAGCGGATGGACGAGGCCGGCGGGCACCAGCACGCCGTCGTCGTCGACCGGCGCCAGCGTCCGGTGGGGTGGCCGACCCGCCGCCAGCTCGAGCGCCTGACCCGGGTGCCCGAGGGGATCGAGCCCGACCTGCCCGTCGTGGGCGAGGCCGCGACGCTCAACGACGCACTCGACACCATGCTCGTGTCGAGTGCCGGTGCGGCGCTCGTCACCGGTCGCGGCGAGTCCTTCCGCGGCGTCATCACCGTCGAGACCGTGATGGACGCCATCACCCGGTCCCGTGCGGCCGCCGCGTCCGACCAGGCGTACGCCCCGGTCGGCACGAACACGAACCCGATCGAGACCCTGCCGTCCTCGCCGGCAGCGCCGACGATCGCCGCCTCCGGGGAGGAGCTGTGACCGCGGTCGCCGCCGGCCCGACCGCCGGAGCCGGCACCGCCGAGCGCACCCCGTGGAAGGGCCTGCTCGTCCAGCCGATCGCGATCCTGGTCGTCCTCGCCGGGTTCGTCGTCTGGCTCGCCACGGCGGACCTGACGGCGACCGAGCGTTCGACGCTCAACCCGAGCGGCATCCTCGACCTGACCGGGCAGCACCTGGTGCTGACCCTGCAGGCGACGGTGCTCGTGCTCGTGATCGGCATCCCGCTCGGCGTGCTGCTCACCCGCGGGCCGTTCCGCCGGGCGAGCACGGCCGTGATCGCCGTCGCGAACTTCGGCCAGGCGGCCCCCGCGGTCGGGCTCATCGTGCTGCTCGCGGCGTGGCTGGGACTGAACAGCTGGTCCGCGGTCGTCGCCCTCGTGCTCTACGCGATCCTGCCGGTGCTCAGGAACACGATGCTCGGCGTGCAGAGCGTCGACGAGCGGCTCGTCGAGGCCGGGCGGGGCATGGGCATGAGCGCCTTCGCCGTCCTGCTCAAGGTCGAGCTGCCGCTGGCCGTACCGGTGATGCTCTCCGGCATCCGCACGGCGCTCGTGCTGCTCGTCGGCACCGCGAGCCTGGCGACCTTCGTCGGCGCCGGTGGTCTCGGCCTGCTCATCACGACGGGCGTGAACCTGTTCCTGCCGAAGGTGCTCGTCTCCGGGGCGCTCCTCGTGGCGCTCCTCGCCCTCACCATCGACTGGATCGGCCGTGTCGTCGAGACGGTCGCGCGACCGAAGGGACTCCGATGACCCCCGACAGCCCGACCCACGGCCCGACCGGAGCCGACGCTGCGGGCGCACCCCGTGCCTCCCGTCCGTCGGTCCGTCGCCGCGTCCTGACCGCCGCCGCCGTGGCGGGGGCGAGCGCCCTCGCCCTGACCGGCTGCGGCCTGCAGCCCGCCGCGTCCTTCGTCCCCGGAGCGGCACCCGGCTCGATCCAGCGGATCGACGACCTGCCCGACGACGCACACCTGACGGTGACGTCGAAGAACTTCACCGAGCAGCTCGTGCTCGGCAAGATCGCGGTGCTCGCCGCGAAGGCCGCCGGGTTCGACGTCACGGACGAGACGAACGTGCCGGGATCGGTCGCGGTGCGCGAGCTGATGACCTCGCACGGTGCGGACTTCACGTACGAGTACACGGGCACCGCCTGGCTGACCTTCATGGGCCACGAGCAGGGGATCCCGGACAAGACCGAGCAGTGGCAGGCGGTGAAGCAGGAGGACGCCGGCAACGGGCTGACCTGGCTCGAGCCGGCGCCGATGAACAACACGTACGCGTTCGCGGTCCGGGACGAGGCCGTGTCCGAGCTCGGCGACGTGCAGACCCTGTCGGACATCACGAAGCTGCCGCTCGACCAGCGCACGTTCTGCGTGGAGTCGGAGTTCAACTCGCGTGCGGACGGCTTCAAGCCGATGCTCGAGAAGTACGGGCTCGAACTCGGCGGCTCGGGGGAGAACGGCGTGCCGACCTCGAACGTCAGCATCCTCGACACCGGGACCGTCTACACGGCGACCGACCGGGGCAAGTGCAACTTCGGCGAGGTGTTCACGACGGACGGGCGCATCAAGTCGCTCGGGCTGACGGTGCTCGAGGACGACCGCGGGTTCTTCCCGGCGTACAACGTGGCCCCGGTGATCGACTCGGCGACGCTGCGCGAGTACCCGCAGCTCCGCGACGTGTACGACCAGATCTCGCCGAAGCTGACGGACGCCGTGCTGCAGGAGCTGAACCGGCAGGTCGACGTCGAGGGGCGGGAGCCCGCGGACGTTGCGTTCGACTGGATGGTGCGGGAGGGCTTCATCACGAAGCCGTAGCGGGCTGCGCGGGCGCCGGGTGGGCGGGTGCGCGGGTTCGCGGGTTCGCGTGGGTGAGCGGGTGCGCGGGTTCGCCTGGGTGAGCAGAAGACGTCGGGTCCTCGAAGGAGACCCGACGTCTTCTGCTCACCCACGGGATGCGTCGGGTGCCGACGGACGGACTGGAGGCACGGGGCCGGTCAGGCCAGGCGGGTCGCGGTGTCGCGGATGGTCGCCACCAGGCGCGCGCGCACGTCGGCGGGGTCCGACCCGTCACCCTTCGCGGCACTGCGGAGCCCGGTCATGCACATGCCGAGGAGCATCTCGGCGGCCTCGGGCGTCGCCGCGTCCGGACCCCAGGCCGGGTCGCGCGCGAGGATCGTGCGGACGGCCCCGGTCATCGCCTCGGCCACCAGGGTCATCCGGGCGACCTGCCGGCGCATGAGCTGGGGGAAGCGGACGACGACCTCCTTGCGGTCGACGCGCTCGGACTCGTCGCCGAACGAGTCGCCGAACACCAGGAACGCCAGGTCCACGACCGCCTCGACCACCGGACGCCCGGCCACGGCCTGCAGGTGCGCGTCGAGGGTCTCCGGGGACAGGTCGAGCTCGGTGTGCCCGAGGACGGCGTCCTCCTTGCTCTCGAAGTAGTTGAAGAAGGTGCGCGGCGAGACGTCCGCGCGCGCGGCGATCTGCTCGATCGTGGTGCGGTCGAGGTCGTGCTCGAGGGCGAGGGACCGGGCCGCCCCGGCGATGCGGCGGCGGGTCTCGAGGCGCTTGCGGTCGCGCAGGCCCATCGTGGGCACGGGCGCGGTGTCGGACATGGCTCGACTGTAACCGTCGGCGGGCTGCAGAAGTACAGTGTGTGCAAACTTGCAGGGACGCAGGGTGTTCTCCGGAGCGCGGCCCGTCCGTCGCGATCCGGACCGGACGGCGGGGCGACGCGTGCATAGTGTCGGACGCGTGGCGGCATCCGGACGGGACCTCGGGGACGGGTACACGCTCACGCTCCGCGACCTGACCACGGTCGACGCCGTGCACGAGCTGGTGCAGGCGAACCTCGACCGGCTCCGGACCGCCGAGCCGTGGGCGTGGGCGCCGACGAGCCGCGACGACATGCTGCGGTACACCGAGCAGCTGCTCGGGCAGTACGCCATGGACCGGGCGGTGCCGTGCGTCGTCCGGTCGGCGGAGCGCGTCGTCGGGGTGGCGTCCCTGGCGGTCGACCCGTACCTCGGGCAGGCGTCGCTCGGCTACTGGATCGACGCCGACTTCGAGGGCCGGGGGATCGTGCGGCGTGCTGCGTCCGTGCTCGTGGGGGTCGCCCGCGAACGCCGGGCGGCGCGGGTGGAGATCCGGACCGGCGTCGACAACGTCCGGAGCCGAGCGCTCGCGGAACGCCTCGGCTTCGTGCACGAGGGGACCCTGCGGAGCGCGTTGCCGCTCGGTCCTCGGCGGATCGACGTCGCGGTGTACGGCCTGGTGTTCTGACGCTGCGTGGCTGCGTGGCTGCGTGGCTGCGCGGGCTCGAGCGGAGGGGCCTGCGCGCGTGCCGGATCAGCGGCCCTGGGTCGCCCCGGTCCACACCGCGAAGGCGCCGCCGACCACCAGGAGCACGAGGAGCAGGACCCAGACCGCGAGCGCGACGAGGTTGAGCAGGATGCCCCACCCGGCGCGTCCGCGGGCCAGGGGTTCCCGACTCCGCGACGCGATGCCCAGGCAGAGCCCGACGACCGGGGCGAGGAACGTCCAGCCGGCCAGGAGCGAGCAGATGCCGAGGACGAGGCTCGCGGTTCCGAGACCGGTGCGGGGGGAGTGCGGCGTGGTGTCCATGTCCTCGACGGTAGGGAACCGCCGACGGTCGTGCGTCCCTCCGCGGTGTGATCCCCGGGTCCCCCTGCGGACGGACGGCCGAGCGCCGGTATCGTCGGAGCATGGCCCTGTTCGGACGACGCAACAAGCACGACGTGCGCGACCGCCCCGTGAGCCAGGTGGAGTTGAAGCGTGCCGTGGACGAGGGGTTCCTCATCGCGAAGGCCGCGATCGTGGTCGCCGTGGCGAACCGGATCATCACGAACTCCCTGCGTGACCAGGGGTACTTCGACCACGCCGTGATCGCCGAGGCCACGCGCGAGGAACTCCACCGCATGGCCGAGGAAGAACGCGGGGACGCCGCCCGGATGCGGGAGATCCGCGCGACCTCGAGCAAGCAGAAGGGCCGGTCGCGGCACCAGCACGACTACAAGCGCGGCGACGACCTGAAGCTCCGCACCCGTGAGGCCACGTACGAGCAGCTCGCGACGATGCTCGACCGCCGCCGGGACGACCAGGGCTTCGTCGACGGGATCGTCCTGCAGGCGCGAGCACGGGCGTGGGACGACATCGGCACGACCGTCGTCGGGCGGCTCGGGTGGGCGCAGCGTCCGACCGAGGGCTACGAGGTCGGCCGAGACGAGCGCGTGCAGCAGATGCTCGACGAGGACTTCGCGGCGCTGCTCGCCGAGCACCCGGTGGGGGAGTCGCCCGCGACGACCCCGGCGGACGCCGACGAGCCGGACGACCTCGACGCCCCCGACGAGGGCACCGACCCGGCCGACGCGGACGCCGCTCGCCCCTGACCGCACCCGAGGCCACCGGTCCCTAGGCTCGACCCATGGTGGATGCGGTGGTCGTCGGAGCCGGACCGAACGGACTCGCGGCGGCGGTGACGCTCGCACGCGCGGGCCTGTCGGTCGAGGTCGTCGAGCGGAACGACACGATCGGCGGCGGCGCCCGGACGGCCGAGCTCACGCTGCCGGGCTTCCACCACGACGTCTGCTCCGCCGTGCACCCGATGGCGCTGCAGTCCGAGTTCTTCCGGCTGTTCCGCATGGAGGACCGCATCGAGCTCCGGCTGCCCGAGGTGCAGTACGGGCACCCGCTCGACCGCGGCGACGCCGGCATCGCGTACCAGGACATCGACCGGACGGCGGCGGCCCTCGGGCTCGACGGCCCGGCGTTCCGGAACCTCATGGCGCCGCTCGCACGCAGCGCCGACCGGGTCGCGGACTTCGCCACCGACGCCCTGCTCCACGTCCCGCGGCACCCCCTCACCGTGCTGCGCTTCGGACTCCGGGCCCTCGAGCAGGGCTCCGCGGCCTGGAACGTGCGCTTCCGCGAGCAGGTCGCCCCCGCGATGGTGTCCGGCGTCGCCGCGCACTCGATCCAGCACATGCCGTCGCTGTCCACCGCGGCCGCGGCCCTGTCGCTCGGCTCGTACGCGCACGCCCGGGGCTGGCCGGTGCCGATCGGCGGCAGCCAGGCGATCGTCGACGCGCTCGCCGCGGACCTCGTCGCACACGGCGGGCGGATCGAGACCGGACGGGAGATCCGGTCCCTCGGCGACCTCACCCCGGCCAAGGCGGTGCTCTTCGACACGAGCGTGCCGGGCATGCTGCGGATCGCCGGGAAGCAGATCCCGACGCCGAAGCGCGGGGCACTGCGGCGCTTCCGGTTCGGGAACGCGGCGGCCAAGGTCGACTTCGCCCTGTCGGACCCGGTGCCGTGGACGAACGCGGAGCTCCGGAAGGCCGGAACGGTCCACATCGGTGGGACCCGGTCGGAGATCGCGGCCGCCGAGCACGCCGTGGCGCACGGCCGGCACGCGGACCGACCGTACGTCCTCGGGAGTGAGCCGACGGTGGTCGACCCCGGTCGGGCCCCGCGCGGCAAGCACGTCTTCTGGGCGTACGCGCACGTGCCGGCGGGCTCGGACGTCGACCCGACCGAGGCCGTGGTGCGGCAGGTCGAGCGGTTCGCACCGGGGTTCCGCGACACGATCCTGCAGTCGGCCAGCCGGACCGCCGTGCAGATGGCCGAGTACAACCCGAACTACGTCGGCGGGGACATCGCCGCCGGCGCCGCGAGCTTCTGGCAGCTCGTGCAGCGCCCCGTCCTGTCGAGCGACCCGTGGCGGATGGGCGGCGGCATGTACCTGTGCTCGGAGGCGGCCGCCCCCGGGCCCGGCGTGCACGGCATGGCGGGGTGGCACGCAGCCCGGAGCGTGCTGCGGCACACGTTCGGGCTGTCCGAGCACGTCGACCTCGCACCGGAGGAGTGACCATGGCCAAGAACGTCAGGAACCTGCGCTGCAGCCCGGAGGACGTCTTCGACGTGCTCCGCGACGGCTGGCTCTACCCGACCTGGGTGGTCGGCGCCTCGCGCATGCGCGGCCAGGACCCGGGCTGGCCCGCGGTGGGCACCGAGCTGCACCACTCGTTCGGCATCTGGCCGTTCCTGATCAACGACACGACGACCGTCCTCGAGGTCGACGAGCCCCGCCGCCTGGTGATCCAGGCGAAGGGCTGGCCCGTGGGCGAGGCCCGCGTCGAGGTCACGGTCGAGGAGCACCCGCGCGGCTGCCGGGTCACCCTGCGGGAGAACCCGGTCCGCGGTCCCGGGGCGCTCGTCCCGGGGTTCATCGCGCAGCCGGGCATCTGGATCCGGAACAACGAGAGCATCCGGCGGCTCCGCTGGGTCGCGGAGGGCCGGTCGCGGAACGGGTGACGTGACGGCCTGGAGGACCGTGGCGGGGCCCGCCCCGATCCTCCCGGCCGTCATCGGGTCACCCTTCGCGACTGAAGGCGCTCGCGCGCCGCACCTGGTCGTCCGTCAGGGCGACCCCGGTGTACCGCTCGAACTGGCGGGCCGCCTGGAGGGCGATGACCTCGGCCCCGGTGACGACCTGCTTGCCGGCCGCGCGTCCGGCGCGCACCAGCGGCGTCTCGGAGGGGAAGGCGACGACGTCGAAGACGGTCGTCGCGGCGTCGATCCGGTCCTGCTCGAAGGCGAGCACGTCCTGCTCGTCGCCCTGCATGCCGAGCGGCGTGACGTTCACCAGGACGTCGGCGTCCGGCGCCTGCTGCTCGGAGGCGACCCAGTCGAAGCCGTACTGCTCGGCCAGGGCGGGACCGGCCTCGGTGTTGCGCGCGACGACCGTCAGGCGCTCGAAGCCCGCGCCGCGGAACGCCGCCGTGACGGCCTTCGCCATGCCCCCGGAGCCGCGGAGCACCACACGGGACGCGCGGTCGACGCCGTGGGTGTCGAGCAGGGACGCGACGGCCTCGTAGTCGGTGTTCGACGCGGTGAGCACACCGTCGTCGTTCACCACGGTGTTGACGGACCGGATCGCCTCGGCGGACGGCTCGACGACGTCGACGAGGGGGATGACCGCCTCCTTGAAGGGCATCGACACCGAGCAGCCGCGGATGCCGAGCGCACGGATGCCGGTCACGGCGCCGGGCAGGTCCGTCGTCGTGAAGGCCTTGTAGGCGTAGTTCAGCCCGAGCTCGTCGTAGAGGAAGTTGTGGAAGCGGGTGCCGATGTTGCTCGGTCGTGCGGCCAGCGAGATGCAGACCTGCATGTCCTTGTTGAGGATGGGCATGGGTCGAGTGTCCCACGGACATGCCGATGGAGCGGTCCACTCTGTGCGCTGACCGCCTGCCCGTCCGGACGGGTTAGTGTGGCGGGGTGCCGGTCTCCGTCTTCGATCTGTTCAGCGTCGGGATCGGCCCGTCGAGTTCCCACACCGTCGGGCCGATGCGTGCCGGAGCGGCCTTCGCGGCCCGGCTGGCCGGGGCACCCGTGGCGACGCTCGACGTCCACCTGTACGGCTCGCTCGCGTCCACGGGGCAGGGACACGGCACGCTCGGTGCGGTCCTCGCCGGCCTGATGGGCTCCGACCCGCAGACGGTCGACCCGGACGCCATGGCGGCTGCGCTGGCCGAACTCGAGCGGACGGGGGAGCTGCCGCTGGCCGGGGGACCGACCGTGCCCTTCCGGCAGGCCGACATCGTGCTGCACCCGCTCACCATGCTGCCGCGACACCCCAACGCGATGCGCCTGGGTGCCTGCGACGCCGCGGGCACCGTGCTCTGCGAGGAGACGTACTACTCGATCGGCGGCGGGTTCGTCACGAGCGACACCGAGGGCGCCGTGGCCGAGGCCGCCATCCCCGTCGACGACGCCGTGCCCCACGCGTTCTCGAGCGGCGCCGAGCTGCTCGCCGCCTGCGCCGCGACCGGCCTGCCCGTCAGCGGCATCGCGATGGCGAACGAGACCGCCTCGCGCACCGAGGAGCAGGTCCGGGCGGGACTCCTGCACGTGCACGACGTGATGCGCGCCAGCGTCGACCGGAGCATCCGCCGCGCCGGGACCCTGCCGGGCGGGCTGAACGTCCGTCGGCGCGCCGCGAACTGGTACGAGCAGCTCACCCGCGACGACCCGCACCACGACCCGCTGTTCGCGATGGAGTGGGTCAACCTGACGGCGATGGCGGTCAACGAGGAGAACGCCACCGGCGGCCGGGTCGTCACGGCGCCGACGAACGGTGCCGCCGGGATCATCCCCGCGGTGCTGTACTACGCGCTCACGTACGTGTCCGAGGTCGCCCCGGACGAGCGCGACGACGCCGTGGTCCGCTTCCTGCTGACCGCCGGGGCGATCGGCTCGATCTACAAGGAGCGGGCGTCGATCTCCGGCGCCGAGGTCGGGTGCCAGGGCGAGGTCGGTTCCGCGGCGTCGATGGCGGCCGCCGGGCTCGCCGAGGTGCTCGGTGGGACGCCCGAGCAGGTCGAGAACGCGGCCGAGATCGCCATGGAGCACAACCTCGGGCTGACCTGCGACCCGATCGGCGGGCTCGTGCAGATCCCGTGCATCGAGCGGAACGCCATCGCGGCGAACAAGGCGATCAACGCGGCGCGGATGGCGCTGCGGGGCGACGGGGTGCACCACGTCTCGCTCGACCAGGTCGTCGAGACCATGCGGCAGACCGGCGCGGACATGTCGACGAAGTACAAGGAGACCGCGATGGGCGGGCTCGCGGTGAACGTCCCGCTCTGCTGACGCGCTGCCGCAGTGCCGCGCTGCCGCTGCTGCGCTGCCGCACTGCTGCGCCTCCGCCCTGCTGGGACCGGACGCACGAACGCCCCCACCGTTCCCGGTGGGGGCGTTCGACGGTCCTGCTGCGGTCAGGCGCGGCTACCGCGACGGCCCGTGATGAGACCCCAGATGACGAGCACGACGAGCGCGCCCAGGATCGCGATGATCCACGACTG
This sequence comes from Curtobacterium sp. AG1037, assembly GCF_003349855.1. Classification (NCBI taxonomy): domain Bacteria; kingdom Bacillati; phylum Actinomycetota; class Actinomycetes; order Micrococcales; family Microbacteriaceae; genus Curtobacterium; species Curtobacterium sp. AG1037. The sequence continues at coordinate 78,363 of NZ_QQAO01000002.1, forward strand.
GATGCTGAAGAAGCCGTTGTACCCGACGCCGAAGACCGCGCCGCCGATCCAGCCGCCGATGAGGGCACCGATCACGCCGAGCACGAGGGTGGCCAGCCAGCCGCCGCCCTGACGACCCGGGAGGATCAGCTTGGCGATGGCACCGGCGATGAGGCCGAGGAGGATGAAGCCGAGGAAGCTCATGGTGATGTCCTTTCAGACGAGGGGGTGGAGCGTGATGGGCCGGGGGAGCCGGCCCGGGGTGCGTCAGGACGCGAGGTCGACCGCGGGGACGAGCGGTTCGTTGCCCGGAGCCGACGACGTCTGGGCACGCAGGAGCGCAGCCATGTCGATCGGCTCGGTGGGGAGGTGTTCCGTACGCATCGCGCTGTCCTCCGGTCGTTTCAGTAGTTTGACTAACTACTTGTACTCCCGGCCTGCTCCACGGGTTCCCAGCGCGTGCTGGTGTGCGTTTCCTGGATCATTCCCGTGTGGTTGCCCGGAGTCAGTCCTCGAGCATCTCCAGGCGGGTGGACCCCGGAGCGACGTGGTGCTGCCCGTCGTCGGTGCGGACGATGAGCGACGGGCGGTCACCGGCGTCGAGGACGTCCACCGCGGTGCCCGCGACCGTCCGCCCGCGGTCCCGGTAGCGGACCACGGCGTGGATCGGCACTTCGTCCGGGTCCACCGGCCGCCAGCCGAGCGGTCGCGCGGTGTTCGTTGCCATCCGGACATCATGGCGGCTGTCCACTTCACGCACCCAATCGACGAGCGCGGCTCACCTGCACGCGGCTGCCCCGCGCCCGGTCGCCCTGGGATCGGAGGGCGGTCGGCGGCTGGCGGGTAGCGTCCGCGCCATGAGCGAGCCCGACCGTGACCACCTGGACGACGGCGTCGACATGAGCTTCGAGGAGCGGCGCCAGGACACCCTCCGCCGGATGTCGGGCTCCGACGCGCACGACGCCGATCCGCGGGTCGCCGTCTCACGGGCCGAGGACGGAGACGTCCGGATCGACGTCGCCGACACCGCCGCGGTGCGTCCCGGCGACGCCGACGCGTCGGACCCACGAACCGACTGACCCGATCCGGACTCGCAGGACGCAACGACAGCGGTTCCTCGCAGCGCAGTACCGCTGCGAGGAACCGCCGACCTTGCGTTTCGCGGAACAGCAGCGGCGGCAGCGGCAGCGAGCGGCCCGGCGGGGGAGGACGGTGGCGCGCGGCATGATCGTGGGGTGCACCTGGTCCTCCACCGCGTCGACGGCGGCGTCACCGCGACGCCCCTGACCGACGCGGGGGCGTCGGCGGGCGAGCCGACCCGCCTGGACGAGCCGCGCCTCCCGGCCTTCGTCGCGGCACACGACGGACCGGACGTCCGGTGGGTCTGGGACGACACCGCACGCTGGTACCCGGCCGTCCTACGGGCCGGCGGCCGCGTCGGCCGCTGCACCGACCTGCGCCTCGTGCGCCGCATCCTGCGCGGCGCGCTCGCGACACGGGGCACCGCGCTCGCGGCGGCTCCGCCCGACACGTGGGACGACCCCGGCCAGGAGGCACGGGTCACCCGACCGACGCAGGCGTCGCTCTTCGACGACGCACTGTTCACGGTCGCACCGGCCGACGACGCGGCCGACCCGGTGGCCGAGCTGCGCGCGCAGCTCGACGCGGTCGCGACCTCCACCGCGCCGGGCGCCATGCGCCTGCTGACCACCGCGGAGTCGGCCGGTGCGCTGGTCGCCGCCGAGATCCTGCACGCCGGGCTGCCGTGGCGGGCGGACGTGCACGCCCGGCTGCTCGAGGACGCGCTCGGCCCGCGGGTCCCGCCGGGCGTCCGACCCCGTCGGCTCGAGGAGCTGGCCGTCGTGATCCGCGGGCACCTGGCGGACCCGACGCTCAACCCGGACTCGCCGACCGACGTGCTGCGGTCCCTCCGAGCGGCGGGCCTGATGGTCGCGAGCACGCGCAAGTGGGAGCTGCAGGAGCTCGAGCACCCGGTCATCGCGCCGCTGCTCGAGTACAAGAAGCTGTCGCGGCTGATGACGGCGAACGGGTGGACGTGGCTCGACGAGTGGGTGCAGGACGGGCGGTTCCACCCGAAGTACCTGGTCGGCGGCGTGGTGACCGGGCGCTGGGCGGCGGACGGCGGCGGCGCCATGCAGCTCCCGAGGACGGTCCGGTCCGCGGTCGTCGCGGACGAGGGCTGGACGTTCGTGGTCGCCGACGCGGCGCAGCTCGAGCCGCGGGTCCTCGCGGCGATGTCCGGTGACCGGGCGATGGCGGCGGCGGGGGACGGCCGCGACCTGTACGACGGCGTGGTGGCCTCGGGTGCGGTCGAGACCCGGCAGCAGGCGAAGGGCGCGATGCTCGGTGCGATGTACGGCGCCACGCAGGGCGACGGCGGCCGGCTCGTGCCCCGGCTGGCGCGGGCGTTCCCGGCGGCGCTCGGACTGGTCGACCGGGCGGCCCGGGCGGGGGAGCGCGGGGAGCCGGTGACGACCCTGCTCGGACGGACCTCGCCGGTGCCGGACGCGGCGTCCGCGGCGGCGCGGGCGCGGGCGTGGTCGGTGGACGGCACCCCGGCGCAGCAGCGGGCCGTCGAGTCGCGGGCGCGGAGCTGGGGGCGGTTCACCCGGAACTTCGTCGTGCAGGGCACGGCGGCGGAGTGGGCGCTCGCGTGGATGGGGTCCCTGCGCACCCGGCTCCTGACGCGGTTCCCGGGGCCGGTCACCGACGGGCCGCACCTGGTGTTCTTCGTGCACGACGAGCTCGTCGTGCACACCCCGGTCGAGCACGCCGAGTGGGTGGCCGAGCAGGTCCGAGCCGCCGCGGTGGACGCCGGACGCCTGCTGTTCCGGGACTTCCCCGTGGTGTTCCCGCTCACGGTGTCGACCGTCCGCGACTACGGGGCAGCGAAGGACTGACGGCCGCGCCCGGGACGGCCGCGCGCGGCCGGCGCCACCCGCGGCCGTGCGCTCGCAGGTGCGGGCGGGCAGGGTGGGTCGATGCAGCAGCAGCGAGACCACGAGGAGCCGGAGGGCACCGCCGACGCCGTCGCGCGTCGTGTCGTCGACGCCGAGCGCGCCGCCGCCCCGCGGGACCGGCACGTCGGTGACGTCGACCTGACCTCGTGGCGGTCCCGCGCCGGGCACGCCGTCGCCGAGGCCTGGGCGGCGCTCGGCCGACGGTACGGGGCGCTGCCGCTCCTGGTCCTGACGCTCCTGGTCGGCATCGGGATCGCGGTCACGGCGACCTGGGCGGCGTCCGAGGTCTACGACGCCGTCCGCGAGCACGACGACGTCGCCGTGCTCGACCGTCCGGTGCTCGACTGGATGCTCACGATGCGCTCCCCGACGGCCGACCGGCTCGTCACGTGGTGGACCGACATCGCCGGCACGGTCGGGATGCCGATCGTCGCCGTGCTGTTCCTGGTCGGCTTCACGGTCCAGCGGCGCGCCTGGACGCCGCTCGTGCTGCTCGTCGCGGCGAGCGGCGGATCGCTCCTCATGACCATCGCGGGCAAGGACCTGATCGGCCGGGCCCGTCCGCCGCTCGCCGACGCGGTGCCGCCGTACGAGCACTCGCCCTCGTTCCCGTCCGGTCACACGCTCAACGCCACCGTGGTCGTCGGCACGATCGTGTACCTGCTCATCCTGCGCCAGACCCGCACCGTGACCCGGGTGTGGACGATCGTCGTCGGCACCCTCTTCGTGCTGTCGATCGGCGTCTCGCGGGTCTTCCTCGGCCACCACTGGACCACCGACGTCCTGGCGGCGTGGGCCCTCGGAGCGGCCTGGCTGGCGATCGTGATCACCGCCCACCGGCTGTACCTGACGGCCCTGCGCCGCGGTGCCGACCCGGTCCGCGGGTCGTCCCCGGTCAGGTCGTCACGGTAGGTTCCGGGGCATGGCAGAACGGGTCTTCGGCGGTCGGTACCGCGTCACCGGGACGCTCGGACACGGTGGCATGGCCTCCGTCTACCGGGCGGTGGACGAGCAGCTCGGCCGCGAGGTGGCGGTCAAGGTCTTCCGCATCGGTGCCGTCGACCACGGGGAGCGCGCCCGCGCCGAGGCCGAGATCCACACGCTCGCGGCGCTCCGCAGCCCCGCGCTCGTCACGCTCTACGACGCGGCGCTCGACGACGACGAGGGCGACTCCTACCTGGTGATGGAGCTCGTCCCCGGGAGCGACCTCGCCACCCGTCTGCACGAGGGCGTGCTCGACCCGGCGACCACCGCGCGCCTCGGTGCGCAGGTCGCCGACGGGCTCGCGGCGGTCCACGCGCAGGGCATCGTGCACCGCGACGTGAAGCCCGCGAACGTCCTGCTCGAGAGCGACGGCGAGCACGTGAAGCTCGCCGACTTCGGGATCGCCCTGCTCCGTGACGCCGCCCGGGTGACCGGCACCGGCACCGTGATGGGCACCGCCGCGTACATCTCGCCGGAGCAGGTCACGGGGCACGAGGTCACCGGCAAGGCGGACGTCTACGCGCTCGGCCTCGTGCTGCTCGAGTGCTTGACCGGGAAGCGGCCGTTCCCCGGCAGCGCGGTGGAGTCGGCGACCGCGCGGCTCGCCCGTGGCCCGGAGATCGACCAGCACCTGCCGACCGCCTGGCGGACCCTGCTGCACGTGATGACGGCGCAGGACCCCGCCGACCGTCCGAGCGCCGCCGAGGCCGCGCAGCGACTCCGCGCCCTGGGCCGGGACGACGCCGCGCCCGCCACGCAGCTGCTGCCCGCCGGACCCGGGACGATGACCCGTGCGGCCGGTGGCGCAGCGGGGGCGGCCGCGGGTGCCGCCGGTGCCTTCCTCGGCGCCGGGGCCCCGGACGCAGCGCACGGCGACCAGGCGACGCAGGCGATGCCGACGGCCGGTGCGGACGCGCCCACGCAGGCGTACGACCGGACGGCCGTGCTCGGGCAGCCCGGTCGCGCAGCGGGGCAGGACGACGTCGCGACGACCATGCTCGGTGCGCAGCGGGGCGGTGCGGGTGCCGGTGCGGCCGGTGCCGCGGCCGGAGCGGCAGGCGGTGCTGCGGCAGGCGGGGCCGCTCGACGGACGGACGACGACGGGCGACGCCGTCGCGGGCCGGTCATCGCGGCGGTGGTCATCGGCATCCTGGTGCTCGCCGGCATCGTCGTCGCGGCCGTCGCCCTGGGCGGCGGCGCGAGCACGCCGGCGCCGACGGAGTCCGGCCAGCCGACCCAGCAGTCGAGCGAACCGGCCGAGGAACCGAGCAGCGAGCCGTCGCAGGAGCAGTCCAGCGAGCCGGAAGAGCAGCCGAGCCAGCCCCAGGAGCAGCCGAGCGAGCCCGAGCAGCAGCCGAGCTCGCCGGCGGACGACCCGACCGTCGGACCCCAGCCGGGCGGGCCCGCCTCGAACCCGGTCCAGTCCCCGCAGGGCGGTACCGATCAGGGCAACGCCGGCCCCGGCAGCAACAGCGGGCCGGGGAACGACAACGGCAAGGGCAAGGACAAGAAGGACCCGGCCGACACGACGGTCGGCGAGACCCTGCCGACCACGCCGACCGTCGGCTGACGGCGGCTGCGCAGGGGTTTCGTCGACACCCTGGAGGAAATAGGGTCGTCGGGTGCGTGAACTGCGACGGAGCGGTGGCCCGACGACGGCGGTGGCGGCCCGGGACGGGGTCGGTTGGGACTCGGCCGAGGCCTGGCTGCTCGAACGCCCGGCGGGGGAGACGACGGTCGAGGGGGTCCTGCCCGGCTTCGCCGGACGGACGATCGCACCCGGAGACGAGCTGTCGTGGGTCTGGTTCCCCGAGCGCACCCTGCCGGCCGGTCACGACGAACCCGACGAGGCGGACCTCGCGCACTTCTGGGACGCGACGGCCGCCGGCCTCGACGTCGTCCTGACCGACGGCCGACGGCTGAGCGACACCGCCCACGACCAGTACGGCGCCGGCCTGACGCCCGCGGCCCAGGCAGCGGCGAAGACGCAGTGGGTCGACCAGTGGAACCGTCGCGCGGTCGACCTCACGCCGTTCGCGGGTGCCGTCGTGGACCGCCTGGAGGCACGGCTCGGCGCCGCCGGACCGGCTGCGGACGACGACGGGGAGCGCCCGGCGCTGCGCGGCTGGTTCGACGCGGTCCGGATCGGACCGGCGCGCCCGGAGCCGGCACGGCCGATCGACCACGTCCGCACGACCCGCGGCAGCCAGTCGTCGTCGCGGTCCTCGCGCGGCAACACCGCACCGGTCGTCGGGGTGCCGCACGGCGGGGTGCTCGGCCTGCCGATGACCGACGCGTCGAGCAGCCACTGGCCGTACGCGTACCAGGAGCACGCCCGGACGGAGCCGGACGGCCGCGTCCGGTCCGCGCTGCAGGGCTTCGCCACGAGCCACCTGCCGTCGCCGTGGATGGCCGACCGCGGGGTGTTCCAGCTCATGCCGTCCCCGCTCGACGAGCCGGACGTCGACCGGACCGCCCGGGCGCTGGGCTTCGACCACGACGACGAGCAGGACGGGCCGCACCGCTACCGCGTCGCCCTCGACCAGGGCGTCACCGCGACGATGACCGCGGGGGAGTTCGCCCTGGGGTTCCGGTTCACCGGCACCCGGGCCGTCGTCCTCGACCACCACGGCCGCGTCGACGACGTCTCCGTGACGATCGACGACGGCACGGCAGTGGTGGAGTGCCTGCTCGACGACCGACCCGGCACCCCGCCGCACCACCTGCACGTCCGGATCGCCGGAGCCACCGCGGACCGCACGGTCGTCCGGGACGGCATGCTCCGCGGCTGGGTGCAGGTCGACGGCGCCGCCGCGGGGCACACCGACGTGGCGCTCGGCATCTCGACGGTCTCGATCGAGGACGCCCGCGCGAACGCCCGTGCCGCCGGGGACGTCGACACGATGTGCGCGCGGGCCGAGGACGCCTGGACCGCCGCCCTCGGCACGCTCGAGGTCGAGGGAGCGACACCGGACCAGCTCGTCTCGCTGTACTCCGGCCTGTACCGGCTCTTCCTGTTCCCGCTCACCGCGGGGGAGACCGCACGAGACGGCGTCCCGCGGTACCGCTCCCCGTACGGCGACGTCCTCGCCGAGCCGATCCGCGACGCCCCGGGCCCCGAGGTCGTCGAGGGCACCCTCAGCACCACGAACGGGTTCTGGGACACCTACCGGACCGCCTGGCCGCTCCTCGCGCTCCTCACCCCGGACCGGGCGGGTGCGCTCGCCGAGGGGGTCGTCGGCCACTTCCGGGACGGCGGGTGGACGCCGCGGTGGAGTGCCCCCGGCGCCGAGGACTGCATGACCGGCACCACGAGCGACACGGTCTTCGCGGACCTCGCCGTGAAGGGCGTCACCGGCTTCGACCTGGCGACCGCCTACCGGAGCGCGCTGCGGAACGCGACCGTCCCGGCACGGGACGAGCGCGTCGGGCGGAAGGGGATCCTCCCGGCCGTGTTCCGCGGCCACGTCGACACGGCGACGCACGAGGGCATGAGCTGGACCCTCGACGCGGCGATCAACGACTGGGGTCTCGCGGTGATGGCGGGCCTGCTCGCATCGCGGGCGACGACCGCGGACGACCTGGCCCGGTACGAGGCCGAGGCGGAGTGGTTCGCGCGCCGCTCGCTGCAGTACCGGAACGTGTTCGACGCCGAGCGCGGGTTCTTCGTCGGCCGCGACCCCGACGGCTCGTGGCGGGTGGGGACGGGGTTCGACCCGCGCGACTGGGGCGACGACCACACCGAGACCAACGCCTACGGAACGGCGTTCACCGCACCCCACGACCCGGCGGGCGTCGTCGACCTGCACGGCGGCCCCGAGCGCTTCGACGCGGCGATCGACCGGTTCTTCGCGACCCCGGAGACCGGCGCGACCGTGCACTCGGGGTCCTACGGCTTCGCGATCCACGAGATGACCGAGGCGCGCGACGTCCGGATGGGCATGCTCGGGCTGTCGAACCAGCCGGCGCACCACATCCCGTTCTTCCCGATGGCCACCGGGCGCCACGACCTGGCGCACCGCGTCGTCCGGGAGTGCCTGGAGCGGCTGTTCGTCGGGTCGGACCTCGGGCAGGGGTACCCGGGCGACGAGGACAACGGCGAGATGAGCGCCTGGTACGTCCTCGCGACGATCGGGCTGTACCCGCTCACGCCGTCGACCGGGGCGTACGTGCTCGTGCCGCCGTCGGTCCGGCGGACGGTGCTGCGGCCCGCCGGTGGGGCGTCGGGTGGATCGCCGACGGTGATCGAGGTCACGGGTGACTCGTCGGGTCCGTACGTCGCGTCGGTGACGGTCGACGGCGAACCGTGGACGTCCGTGAGCATCCCGCACGCGGTCGTGGTCGGGGCGTCGCGGATCGTGTTCACGCTGTCCGACGAGCCCGCCGGGTGGGCGGCGGACACCCGGCCCCTGTCCGCGTCCGAGGTGCACGGGTACCGGGACGTGCCGTGGGACCTGCTGCCCGGCGGCGTGACCGGGGCTGCTGCCGCGTTGGCGGACGACACCGGGCGGACCGTGACGGCGCTCGCCGCAGGGTCCGGGGTCGCGTTCGCGGTGCCGGAGGTGCCCGCGTCGCTGTACACCGTCACGGTGGCGGAGCCGGGGTCGTACTCGTGGGACGTGTCGCTCGGCGAGGCCCGGGCGTCGGTGCGGGACGCCGCGTTCGCGTGGCCGGGGCAGACCCGGGTGTTCCGGTTGCAGGGCGTCGGCACGTCGTTCCGGTTCACCGCGGTGACCGACCTGCGCCTGACGCAGCTCGAGCTCGTCGCGGCGGACGGACAGCGTTGACGCGCCGTCCACCCGCCCGGAGCATGCTGCGACCATGTCGATGAGTGCACCGTTCGATCCGGAACAGCCAGGCGCCGACCTCCCCGTGGACGGTTCGGACGCGACCGAACTCGAGGTGGAGGAGGACCGCGGGGCCGACGTCGGTCCGGACGCGGCCGATCCCACCCGCGGGCCGGTCGACCACCACGAGGAGGACGAGGCCGGCGGCGGCCCGGTGTTCCGATGCCCGCAGGCGGGTGAGCGGCTGCACCCCGACGACCTCTGAGTCCCCACCGCGTGCTCCCCGCGGATTGCCAAGCGCGGCGGGCATGCTCTCCGGCATGTCGATTGCGAACTCGTTCGACCCGTCGCAGGGTCGCGCGATCCCCGAGGATCAGGTGGACGAGGACGGGCTGGAGCTCGACGCCGAGACGGCGGCCGCGCTCGGGATCTCGTTCGACGTGGTCGGTGGTGCGTCCGCCGACCCGACCCGGGTGTCACCCGTGGACGTCGCCGTGCCGAGCGCGCCCCGCGACGCGGACTGAGCCGGGCGCGGGGGCCCCGGCCGCCGGGTGGTTCGGCGTGCTCCCGCACAACCGGGAGCACGCCGCGCCACGGGATTCCGCGGTTCGGCGTGCTCCCGGTTGTGCCGAGCGCCGCCGACGCCCGGGCGCGCTCAGGGGATGGTGTGGCCCGCGGCGGTGAAGATCCGGTACCACTCCTCGCGGGAGAGCACGACGTCCGACCCGGCAGCGGCCTCCCGGACGCGCTGCGGGTTCGTCGTGCCGAGCACCACCTGGAAGTGCGCGGGATGTCGGGTGATCCAGGCCACGGCGATGCCCGTCGGGGTCACCCCGTGTGCGGCCGCGACCTCGTCGAGCACGTCGTTCAGCTCGGCGTACTGCTCCCGGTCGCCCAGGAACACGCCGTCGAAGAACCCCTTCTGGAACGGCGACCAGGCCTGCAGGGTCACGCCGGTCATCCGTGCGTGGTTCAGGATGTCGTTGTCCCGGTCGATGGACTGGTCGAGGCCGCCCATGTTGGCCGCGACCCCCTGCGCGATGACGTTCGCGTGCGTGATGCTCAGCTGCACCTGGTTGAACGCCAGCGGCTGCCGGACGTGCTGGCGGAGCAGGTCGACCTGACCGGGCGTGTGGTTCGAGACGCCGAAGTGGTGCACCTTGCCGGCGGCGTGCAGCTCGTCGAAGGCGCGGGCGACCTCCTCCGGCTCGACCAGGGCGTCGGGCCGGTGCAGCAGCAGGACGTCGACGTAGTCCGTCCGCAGGGCCTCGAGCGACTCGTGCACCGACTCGATGACGTGCTCGTACGAGAAGTCGAAGTACCCCTGCCGGATGCCGACCTTGGTCTGCAGCTGGATCGCCTCGCGCTCCGAGGACGACAGCGTGACGGCCTCGCCGAAGCGGGCCTCGCACCCGTGCCAGCCGCCGTAGATCGCGGCGTGGTCGAACATCGTGACGCCCCCGTCCCGCGAGGCGGCGTACAGCGACCGGATGTCCTCGTCGCTCATGTCGTTGATCCGCATGAGCCCGACGACGACGTCGGACGCGGTGAGGTCGGTCTGTGGCAACTCCAGTGTCTTCACGTGCTCGATCCTGCCAGCCGACCCGCTCCGCAGGCAGGCCCTGCGGGTGCCCGTCGGCGAGGCCGGTCGCGTCCGACGCGACCAGGCGACGGACGGGAGGCGCGTGCCGGGCCGGCACCGTGCCTCCCGTCCGGTGGGGGTGCGGCCCGTCAGCGCGCGCCGACGCGCGCCGGCGTGAGCAGCTCCAGGAACGCGAGGTCGTCCGCGACCTTCGCGATGAGCGCGTGGTCGAGCGACGGGATCGTCGGGGAGCCGAGCGGCCGGACCCGGCGGACCGCGGCGGCGAAGCCCTCGGCGGGGATCGCGGAGCCGGCGTGCGGTGCCTCCGGGACGGCGAACGCGTGCATCAGCGGCAGCACCGATCGGGCGCGGTCCTCGTCCGGCAGGGCCGCCAGGGCCTCCCGGAACCGCGTGACCCACTCGGCGTGGTCCGCGATCCGCTCGACCGCGTGCCCGTCCTCGACCAGCCAGTCGACGAACGTGTCGAGCGAGACGCCGTCGTCGTGCGGGTTCACGACGTTGTAGGTGTGGTGGCCCGAGGTGACCGCCGCGCCGATCGAGTCGATCGCGGCGGCCGTGAAGTCCGCTGGCAGCCCGTCGTAGTGCGACCGCTGCCGTGAGCCGTCCGGTGCGGGCTGCACGAACGACGCCGGCGCGAGGCCCGTCGCGAGCACGCTCCAGACCAGCCGCGTGAACACGTCGGGCAGGTTCACCTGGCCGCGCCAGCGGGGGTGCGCCAGGACCATGTCGGAGCGGAACACGGCGACGGGGACGCCGTGGTGCTCGTGCGCCTCGCGGAGCAGCACCTCGCTCGCCCACTTGCTCGCGCCGTAGCCGTTCGCGTACTCGTCCGCGACCGTCCACTCCGGGATCGTCGTGCGGATGTCCGCCCGTTCGTCGAGCGCGGCCGGGGCGTCGGGTGCGACGTCCTCGGTGGTGCTCGGTCGGGCACCGCCGGCGACGGCGACGCTCGACACGAACGTGACCGGGACGCTCCCGGCGGCGATCGCGAGGCGCAGGACCTCGGCGGTGCCGACCACGTTCGGGCCGAACAGCGCGGAGTACGGCAGCACGTGGTTCACGAGGGCCGCGGCGTGCGCGACGAGGTCCACGCGGGCGGCGAGGTCCCGCCACCGGGCCTCGTCGAGGCCGAGCAGGTGCTCGCTGACGTCACCGGCGACCACCTCGAGCGCGCCGTCGAGCTCGCCGAGCCGCGCGACGAAGGCGGGGTCGGCGGCGAACGCGGCCTCGAGGCGACGTCGGGCGTCCGCGTCGTCGGCACCGCGCACCAGGCAGACCAGGGTGCCGCCGACGGGGGCGAGCCGCTCGAGCCAGTCGATGACCGTGAAGCGTCCGAGGTAGCCGTTGCCGCCGGTGAGCAGGACGGTGCGGGGCCCCGCGTCGGTCCCGGCGTCAGCTGCCCGGTCCGCTGCCGGGTCCGCTGCTGCCCGGCTCGCCGTGGGCCGCCCGACCGGTTCGGGGACGGTGCCGAGCAGCCGGTCGAGGCGCAGGTCCGCCGCGCGCAGCACCGTCGGGTCGGCGCCGTGCACGCGGGCGAGGGTCGGTCGGTCGTCCGCGGCGGACCGCTCGACGAACGCGGCGACGGCGGCGAGGTCGTTCGTCGGGTCGGTGATCACGCCGACGGGGACCTCGGCGTCGAACACGTCCTCGAGGATCCCCGAGAAGGTCAGGGCGGAGAGCGAGTCGCCGCCGAGGTCCGAGAAGCGTGCGGCCGCGGCGGTCTCGGGGGACACCTCGGCGTGCAGGAACTCCTGCGCCGCGCGGACCACGGTGTCGACGACCGGCTCGTCGGCCACGTGCGCGCGGAGGGCCGCGACGAGGGTGCCGCTCTGCTGCGCGTCGACGGCGTCGTACACCGCGGCGAAGCGCTCGCCGTAGCGCTCGGTGAAGCGCGGGCGCAGGAGCTTCCGGGCGTCGGAGAGCATGCCGTTCTCGACCGTGAAGGGGTCCGGCTCGACGATCACGCCGCGGGGCACCTCGTACGGGGCGAGTCCGTGCTCCCGCGCGGTGCGCTGCAGGGCGGCGAGGACGTCGCGCTCGGTCGCCGCCGGGTCGGTGGGGACGACCACGGCGAGCAGGAACGCGTGCCGGCTGTCCCCGTGCAGGGCGACCTGGCGGACCTCGGGAGTGCCGCCGTAGGTCGCCTCGAGCGCGGCGACGGCGACGAACTCGCCCTGCGAGAGCTTGATCACGTTGTTCCGGCGGTCGAGGTACGCGTACGTGTCCGGCCCGGTCTGCGCCATCACGTCGCCGGTGCGGTAGAAGCCGTCCTCGTCGAAGACCGCGGCGGTGACGTCCGGGCGGCGGAAGTACCCGGGGATCACGGCCGTGCTCTTCACGAGCAGCTCGCCGCGCGGGTGGGGTCGGTCGGTGGTCCGGTAGCCGAGCTCGGGGACGTCGACGAGCTTGTGCTCGGTGACCGGCGGCTGCTGGACGACCCCGTCGCGCAGGATGCTGCCGGCCTCGGTCGAGCCGTAGAGGTCGTGCAGGGTCGTCCCGAGGCAGTCCTCGACGTACGCGCGGAGCTCGGGGGTCAGGGGTGCGCTCGCGCAGATCGCCTGCCGGATCCGTCCGCCGAGCGCTCGGACGCGCAGGTCGGCCTGCACGGCGGCGCGGACGGCGGCCGGGTCGGTCGCGTCCGCATCCGCCCCTGCCCCGGCCAGGCGGCGCTGTTCCTCGCGCTCGCCCTCCTGTCGGATCATCTCGGCCACGCGGGGCACGAGGACGAGCTCGGTCGGGGCGTACACCCGGAGGTCCTCGAACAGCGTCGACAGGTCGGTCGACGTCGCGAGCGCCAGGGTCCCGCCGCGGCCGAGCGTGGCGAGCACGGCGGCGCGTCCGGTGAGGTGGCTCATCGGCAGGTAGGCGTACCCGACGACGTCGGCGGCCGGGGCGGCGGTGGTGTCCGGGGCGGTGCGGTCGCTGCGGTCGGGGCGCAGCGCGTGCCACAGCCGTTCGACCATGGCCCGCGTGTACATCGCGCCCTTGGGGGTGCCGGTGCTCCCGGACGTGTAGAGCAGGAGCGCGAGCGGGTCCTCGCCCGCGGCGGGGTGCCACGGCGTCGGGCGGGACAGGTCGGTGCCCCGGCCGACGAGCGCGCCGAGCGTGGGCAGGCCTTGGTCCCCGTCCTCGTCGCCGGCGTCCAGCAGCACGGTGCGCGCCGCGGCGTCCGACGTCGCGAGCACCGCCCGGGCCGTCGGCAGGTGCTCGGCCGCGACGCCGAGCCACACCGGCTCGGTCTCGTCGACGATCGCCCGGAGCGCCGACACCGGCGCGCTGGTCTGCAGCGGCACGGTCACCGCGCCGAGGATCCAGGCCGCGAGCTCGAGCGTCACGACGTCGGCGGTCGCGGCGCCGAGCACCGCGACCCGGTCGCCCGCCGAGACGGTCTCGCCCAGGACGGCCGCGACCGATCCGGCGCGGTCCCAGAGCTCCCGGAAGCTCGTGTCGGTGACGGTCGTGCCGTCCCGGTGCCGCAGTGCGGTGTGGTCCGCGTGCTGCGCGAACACCGCCTCGACCGACGTGTCGTCGTGGTGTTGGTCCATCGTTCGTCCCTTCGTCGTTCCTCGGGCGCGCCCCTGCGCGCCCGTCTCAGCGCTCGTGGAGCGCCGCCCCCGCCAGCGCCGCCCCCGCCAGTGCCGTCCCCCGATCAACCGCCCAGTGCCCCGTCGCGGTGAACGCCGGCCCCCGGCGCTCGGTCGCGGTGAAGCTGCCGTCCCGGTGCAGCTCGACGGTCGCGCCGTCGATGCCGAACCAGCCGCCGTGCGCCGCGGTCCGCGCCTTCGCGACCGCCTCGGACGCGGCGAGCAGCACGCTGTCCGGACTCTCAACCCCGATCCGGCGCAGCGCGCGCAGACCGGCCGTGACGGGCGTGCTGTCCAGGTCCGCGATGCGTGCGAGGACCCCCGTGGGCAGCGGTGCCGCCGGGGTCGCGTCGATGCCGACGCCGGCGTGCTCGTCGCGGCGTCCGACGGCGCACGCGCGGAGTCCGGTGCAGTGCGTGATGGTGCCGACGACCCCCTCGGGCCAGACGGGCGCGCCGTCCCGCGCGACCGGCAGGGACCCCGCGCCGATCCCGGTCGCCGCCAGGGCGCGGCGGGCGAGCAGCCGTCCGGTCAGGAACTCCGCTCGGCGGGCGGGCAGTGCTCCTGCGACCGCGGCCGCCTCGTCGTCGGCGAGGGCCCCCTCGAGGTCATGCGTCGCGGTCGCGACGACCACCGAGGCGGGCAGGAGCGCCGACCAGGGGGACCTCCGTCGAAGTTGCACATTGCAATCAGACGCCGGCTCCCTCGGAGTCCCCCGAACAGGGCACGTCTCTGAGGCCCGTCTGAGCGCGGGGATGGCCTCGCCGTCGCCACGCGGCGATGCCACCGCGGCACCCGCCTCCGAGCGAACGACGAGAACGTCCTCCGTCCGCGGATAGCGGGTGCGTGAGCAATGCGATCGTCCTTCTCGGCGCCTTCGTCCTCGACCTCAGCGACCTGTGGGAAGCGCTCTCACCGTTCGAGCGGTTCCTGCTCGAACAACTCCGTGACGCGAGCCTCGCGTCTGTCGGGCTGGAGTGGCCTCCGTTCGTCTGACCTCGGTCAGGCGGGCAGCACCGCGACGACCGCGTGCCGGTCGCCCCACGCCGCGGTCAGGGTCTCGCCCTCGGGTACCGGGAGACCGACGACGCGGAGCACCACGAGGTCGCCGTGGTCGGTCCGCACCGTCGTCTCGGTGCCGTCGGTGTGCGCGGCGACCGTCGTCACCGTGGGCGAGACCGCTGCCGTGCCGCTGCCGTGCGCCGTCCCCTCCTTGTCGAGGTGTCCGGCGCCGTCGGCGCGCTCGAGCTCGGCCTCGTGGCCGCCCGTCGCGATCGCGCGCCGGACGACGTCGGCGTAGACCGGGTCGCCGGCGGCGTCGTACACCCAGCGGCGACCGAGCACGGAGTGGTCCATCTCGGTGACGAGGTGCGCCCGGGCGGCGTCGAGCGGCGCTCCGCGGTACGTCAGCGGGGTGTGCAGGAGCCGGCCGTCCGGGGTCTGCACGAGGAGCACCTCGACGCCGACCTCGCCCGCGGGGTCGTCGAAGCGGAAGCGCGTCACGACCTCGACGGGATCGCCCGCCGTCAGGCCGCTCCACGGCTGGGCCGGGAGCCAGGCGGCGAGGGCCTCGGCCTTGGACGGTCGGAGTGTCGCGCGGTGGATGACGGCCATGGACCGACGCTACCGAGCCGTCGCCTCAGTGCACCGAGAACCCGCCGTCGACGGCGATCGACTGTCCCGTGACGTAGGCGGACCCGGGCCCGGCGAGGAAGACCGCCGCGGCCGCGAAGTCCGAGGCCTCGCCGTTCCGGCCGACGAGCGTGCGGGCCGCGAGCGCGGCGACCCGTTCCGGATCGGCGGAGAGCCGTCGGTTCAGCGCGGTCTGCACGAAACCCGGCACCAGGACGTTGGCGGTGACCCCACGGCCCGACCAGGCCTCCGCCTGCGACCGGACCAGCGCCTCCAGGGCGGCCTTGGAGACCCCGTACGCGCCGCTCGCGGCGAACGGTCGGTGGGCCTGCTGCGAGCTGATGCCGATGATCCGGCCGTACCCGCGTGCCGCCATGCCCGGCGCGAGCCGCTGCCCGAGGACGAACGGTGCATCCAGGTTCACGGCCATCGTCGCGTCCCAGGTGGCCTCGTCGAGCTCCGGCATCGGCGGGCGCAGGTTGATCCCCGCCGAGTTGACCAGGACGTCGACCTCACCGACGGCATCGGCCAGGGCGTGGGCGCCGCCCCGGGTCGACAGGTCCGCGACGAGACCCGTGGCGGATCCGCCCGCGTGCTCGATCGCGGCGACGGTCTCGTCGATGGTGGAGCGTGTCCGGGCTGCGACCACCACGTGCGCCCCGGCGTCCGCCAGTGCCTCCGCGATCGCCCGCCCGATGCCGGAGCTCCCGCCGGTCACCAGGGTGCGACGTCCGTCCAGACCGAAGAGCTGCTCGAGCGACATCGGGCCAGGGTAGCGAGGCTGCGTACGCTGTGGGGGTGCGCGACGACCTGCTCCCCGTGCTCGCCTGCCCCGTCTGCGCCGAGCCGCTCGCCCGCGTCGCCGACGGCTCGGTGGGGTGCACGACCGGACACCGGTACGACGAGGCGAAGCAGGGCCACCTGACGCTGCTGCCCGCGAAGCGCCGCGCACTGACCGCGGACACGCCCGCGATGGTCGACGCCCGGCTGCGCTTCCTCGGCCGCGGGCACTACGCCCCGGTGGAGCGGGCGCTCGCCGCGGTGGTCGCCGAGACGACGGCGCCCGGAGTCGTGCTCGACGTCGGGTCCGGGCCCGGCACGTACCTGGCCCACACCCTCGAGACCGGGGCCGCGGTCGACCGCCTCGGCGTCGCGCTGGACCTGTCCGCCGTGGCGATCCGTCGTGCCGCGCGCATCCACCCGCGGGCGGGAGCCGTCGTCGGGGACGTGACCGAGCGCCTCCCGGCCGTCGACGACGTGGCCGCGGTCGTGCTGGACGTCTTCGCGCCACGCAACCAGCGGGAGTACGCGCGGGTGGTGCACCCGGCGGGGGCCCTGGCGGTGGTGACCCCGCGGACCGGCCACCTGGCGGAGCTCGCCGAGGCGACGATCGCGGTGGACCCGGAGAAGGAGCGGCGGCTGCACGACTCGCTGACGCCGTCGTTCGTGCTGCGGAGCTCGGACGACCTGACGTGGACGATGGAGCTGACCGCGGAGGACGTGCACGACGTGGTGCACATGGGGCCGAGTCACCACCACGTGGACCCGGAGCGGACCTTCGGGTCGGCGACCGTCACGGCGGCGGTGACGGTGAGTACCTGGACGCCGGTGGGCTGAGGGCGCCGCGCGTCTGGTGCGGTGCCCGTGCGTTCGTGGAGCAGAAGACGTCGGGTCGCCCGGGACGGACCCGACGTCTCCTGCTCCATCGACGAGGCTGACGCGGCAGCGCTGACGCGGCAGCGCCGACGCACCCGCGCCGTGCCTCAGCCCTGCAGCGCCGCCACGTCCAGCTGCCACACGACCCCGAAGCGGTCGCGCAGCTGACCGGCGAGCGGCGCCCACGGCGACGGCCCGAGCGGCTGCCGCACCTCGGCGCCCTCGGACAGCCCGTCCCAGTACCGGGTGACCTCGTCCGCGTCGTCGCCGTGCACGAAGACGTAGAAGCCGTTCGTGCCCTGGTCGTACGGCTGGTCCGGCCAGACGTCGAACGCCATGATGCGGAAGCCGGCCTCGGTGGTGACCTGTCCGAAGACGATCCGGTCGGCCCAGGCCGGGTCCTGCGACGCGCCCATCTGGCCGTAGGTGGTCGCCTGCACGGTGCCGCCGAAGGCAGCCGCCCAGAAGTCGAGGGCCTCGAGGGCCTGTCCGTCGAAGTTGATGTGGGTCGTGATCTCGATGCTCATGGGACGAGGATGTCGGGCATTGCGGTCAGATCGTGACCGCTTCTCGGGGCATGATCGTGGACATGGCCGATCCGTCCTCGCGCATGCTCGCGCTGCTCTCCCTGCTGCAGGTGCACCGCGAGTGGCCGGGCGACGAACTCGCGACCCGACTGGCCGTCAGCCCGCGGACCCTGCGCCGCGACGTCGACCGGCTCCGCGACCTCGGCTACCGGGTCGAGGCCGTGCGCGGGCCGGCGGGCGGGTACCGCCTGGGCGCCGGGTCCGACCTGCCGCCGCTGCTCTTCGACGACGAGCAGGCCGTCGCGGTCGCCCTCGCCCTCGCCGTGGCGCCCGCGTCCGGCGCCGACATCGCCGAGGCCGCCGCCCGTGCGCTCACCACCGTCCGACAGGTCATGCCGGAGCACCTCCGGAACCGTGTGGACCTCGTCGACGCCGTCACCGCACCCGGCACGACGCGTGCGGACCCGGAGGTGCTGGTCGCCGTGAGCGCCGCCGTGCACCGCCACGAGGTCCTGCGCTTCGGCTACGGCGAGCGCGACACCCTGCACCGGGTCGAGCCGCACGCGGTCGTCGCGCGGAGTGGCCGCTGGTACCTGCTCGCGTGGGAGCCCGAGCGCGACGACTGGCGGACCTACCGCGTCGACCGGATCGCGCCGCGGATGCCGACCCGACTCCCGTTCACCCCGCGTCCGGTGCCGGGCGGGGACGCCGCCGCGTTCGTGTCGGCGCGGTTCCGGGGCTCGGACCGCGACGACGTCTGGCCGTGCACGGGTTCCGTGCTGGTGCGCGCCGAGGACGCGGCGCGGATCGCCCCGTTCCTGCCGGAGGACGCCGTCGTCGAGGCGCTCGGTGACGGCCGCAGCCGGGTCACCCGCGGGTCGTGGTCCTGGGACGGACTCGCGGGTGCGTTCGCCGCGTCCACCGTGCCCTTCCAGGTCGAGGGGCCGGACGCGCTCCGCGACGCGGTCGCCGCGCTCGCGGGTCGGCTGCAGGAGGCCGTCGGCGATCGACCCCCGTCAGTTCGTCCCTGATCGCCGAGGGCCGTTCCAAAGCGGTTCGCTGAGCCAGGCCGGGTCGGCACCGGTCGACCGGACGTCGATGCCGTCGATCTGCGGGAAGTCAGCCAGCAGCGCCGCGGTGCGCCGCTGCCAGTCACCGTCGGACGGGACGGACTCGAGCAGGTGCGCGAGCACCGCGAGGACCTCGTAGACCCCGAACCGCTTGGGTGCGGCTCCGGATCCGAGGTGCGCGAGTGTGGGGACCTGCGTCGCATTCGGTCGTTTCGGTGCGGCGACGAGCTTGCGGTTGAACAGCCGGGCGTGGTGCGCCGCGACGTTCCGGACGTAGTTCACGGACGCGAGCCAGCTCCGCATCAGTTGCTTGGTCGGCACCGAGAACGCCGCCGCGACCTCGGTGGCGAGGTCGTTCCGGAGACCGCTGTACAGGCGGCACACCTGCCCCAGTTCGAGCAGCTCCACGACGACCCAGATCGGCATGTGGCCGTCGTACCGCTCGCGGAAGTGCGCGACGAACGACTCGTCCGACCGCGCGCATCGTTCGTCGAGCCGTTCCAGCCACCGCTGGTGTTCGCTGCGCGGGTCAGTGCCCGGACGTGGTGCGGTGAAGGCCGTGCTGAAGACCGACCGGTCTTCGTGCGCGAACGGTGCGACCCGGCCGAGGACGTGCGCCAGCCGGGTGCGGACCGCGACCTCCACCCGCTCCACCGCCTCGAGCACGAGCAGACGCAGGGCGCGGTCGAAGACGATCAGCGCACACGCGTCGTCGAAAGCCGCCGTCGGACGGAACCGCTCCTCGACGAGTGTCGCCGCGCGTCCGTGTTCGTCGGTCACACTGCGGGACACGCGGAACGGGTAGAGGTAGCCCGTCAGTCGGTAGTAGCCGACCTCGGCGAGGACGGCCGCCGCGCGGTCCGGGTCAGCGATCGAGAGCCCGCGTCCGCGCAGGGTCGCGATCTGGTCGTCGATCGACAACCACGGCTTCGTGTACGGCAGCTCGTCTCCCCCGGTACGAGAAAATCGGCCCGAGCCGTGAGGCGAGCGGGCCGATCATGATGCTGCAACGGTATCAGCGCGGCTCCACCTCGGCAACGGGGGGAACCACCGCGGCTCGCGCCGCGACGGGCGTTAGGGCGGCGCATGCGTCCGTCAGCAGGCCGTCAGGATCCCGTTAGGACCGACCTGGAGGCGCGTCACCGGATCCAGCATCGGTTCCGCACCACACGTGGTGCGGCCCGAACCGCCCGGCTCGGACCCCGCAGCAACCCTGGAGTCCCTCGTGTTCGACGTCTTCGTCGTCGCCGGTGTCCTCGCCGTGTTCGGCGTGGTGGCACTCATCGCCAAGGGGGTGGAGCGGCTGTGATCGTCGTCACCATCGCCGCAGCCGTCCTCGGCATCGCATCGGTCGTCTACCTGGTGTGGGCCCTGGTCCACCCGGAGCGCTTCTGATGGCGGGCTCCACGGTCGACACGTGGGCCGGCATCGCCCAGGTCGCGACCCTCGTCCTGCTCCTCGTCGTCGCCTACCGTCCGGTCGGCGACTGGATGGCGCACGTGTACACCCCGACGAAGCACACCCGCGTCGAGCGCGGGGTGTACCGGGTGATCGGGGTCGACCCCGACGCCGAGCAGTCCTGGCCCGCGTACCTGCGCGGCGTGCTGCTCTTCAGCGTCGTCGGGGTGTTCGTCGTCTACCTGCTGCAGCGCATCCAGGTCGTGCTGCCGGGCGACCTCGGGCTGCCGAACGTCGGGCCGTCGCTCGCCTTCAACACGGCGGCGTCCTTCGTCACGAACACGAACTGGCAGTCCTACTCACCCGAGGCCACCCTCGGCTTCTCGGTGCAGATGGCGGGCCTCGCGGTGCAGAACTTCCTGTCCGCAGCGGTCGGCCTCGCGGTCGCCGTCGCCCTGGTCCGCGGGTTCGCCCGCCGGAAGTCGGGCACGCTCGGCAACGTCTGGGTCGACGTGGTGCGCGGCACCGGTCGCCTGCTGCTGCCCGGCGCGTTCGTGTTCGCGATCGTGCTCATCGCGGGCGGCGTCGTGCAGTC
The DNA here is from genome assembly GCF_003349855.1 of Curtobacterium sp. AG1037. Taxonomy (NCBI): domain Bacteria; kingdom Bacillati; phylum Actinomycetota; class Actinomycetes; order Micrococcales; family Microbacteriaceae; genus Curtobacterium; species Curtobacterium sp. AG1037. The sequence continues at coordinate 99,159 of NZ_QQAO01000002.1, forward strand.
CTGGGGTTCCGGGATCGACGTCACCACCCTCGCCGGAGGCACGCAGCACATCCCGGACGGCTTCGTCGCGTCGCAGGAGGCGATCAAGGAGCTCGGCACGAACGGTGGCGGCTACTTCAACGCGAACTCGGCGCACCCGTTCGAGAACCCGCAGGCGTGGACGAGCCTCGTCGAGGTCTTCCTCATGCTCGTCATCCCCTTCTCGCTGCCGCGCACCTTCGGGCGACTGGTGGGCGACGACCGCCAGGGCTACGCGATCCTCGCCGTGATGGGCGCGATCTTCCTCGTGTCGCTCTCGGTGATGTCGATCGCCGAGCTCGCCGGCGGCGGGACCGCGACCCAGGCGGCCGGTGCCGCGATGGAGGGCAAGGAGATGCGCTTCGGCATCCTCGGCACGACCCTCTTCGGGACGACCTCCACCGCCACGTCGACGGGCGCCGTGAACGGCATGTTCGACAGCTTCACGCCGATCGGCGGCATGATGGCGCTCCTCAACATGATGCTCGGCGAGATCAGCCCCGGCGGCGTGGGCTCCGGCCTGTACGGCATGCTCGTGCTCGCGGTCATCACGGTGTTCATCGGTGGGCTGCTCGTCGGACGCACCCCGGAGTACCTCGGCAAGAAGATCCGTGCCCGTGAGATGACCTTCGCGGCGCTCTACATCCTCGTCACGCCGACCCTGGCGCTGCTCGGCACCGGACTGTCCCTGGCGATCCCCGGCGTCCGTGAGCAGGTCCTCGGCACGAGCATCTTCAACCCGGGCAACCACGGCCTGTCCGAGCTGCTGTACGCCTTCACCTCGGGCGCGAACAACAACGGCTCGGCGTTCGGCGGCCTGACCGCGAACACGACGTGGATGAACTCCGCGCTCGGCGTCGTGATGCTGCTCGGTCGGTTCATCCCGATCGCGCTCGTCCTGGCGCTCGCCGGGTCGCTCGCCGCCCAGGACAAGGTGCCCGAGACCAGCGGCACGCTGCCGACCCACCGACCGCTGTTCGTCGGCCTGCTCGGCGCCGTCGCGGTGATCGTCACCGCCCTGACCTACTTCCCGGTCCTCGCCCTCGGACCGCTCGCAGAAGCACTCGCCCGATGAAAGCCCAGCCGATGTCCAAGGACACTGCAATGACCACCGCGACCGACGCGCCGGAGACGACCACCGCCTCCAGGCCGACCACCTCGTCCGCCTTCGGACCCCGACAACTGGCGGCGGGCCTCCCGGGTGCCCTGCGCAAGCTGGACCCGCGCCTGATGTGGCGCAACCCCGTCATGTTCATCGTCGAGGTCGGTGCCGCGCTCACCACGGTGACCGCCTTCGTCGAGCCGTCCGTCTTCACCGCCGCGATCGCGGTGTGGCTCTGGCTGACCGTCGTCTTCGCCAACCTGGCCGAGGCCGTGGCCGAGGGCCGGGGCAAGGCCCAGGCCGACACCCTGCGGAAGACCCGGTCCACCACGAGCGCGCAGCGCGTCCGTGGGTACGACGCGACCGGCGACCCCGCCGCCCTGCACGCCGAGACCGAGGAGCTCGCCTCCGTCGACCTCGCCAAGGGGGACGTCGTGGTCGTCGTGGCCGGCGAGGTCGTCCCCGGTGACGGCGACGTCGTCGACGGCATCGCGAGCGTCGACGAGTCGGCCGTCACCGGTGAGTCCGCGCCCGTCATCCGCGAGTCCGGCGGCGACCGCAGCGCCGTGACGGGCGGCACCCGCGTGCTGTCCGACCGGATCGTCGTGCGGATCACCTCGACCCCCGGCGAGACGTTCATCGACCGGATGATCCGCCTGGTCGAGGGTGCGGCGCGGCAGAAGACGCCGAACGAGATCGCGCTGAACATCCTGCTCGCGTCGCTGTCGATCGTGTTCGTGATCGTCTGCCTGACGATGCAGCCCATCGCCGGCCTGGTCGGCGCGACCGTCAGCGTGCCGGTGCTCATCGCCCTGCTCGTCTGCCTCATCCCGACCACCATCGGCGCGCTGCTCTCCGCGATCGGCATCGCCGGCATGGACCGGCTCGTGCAGCACAACGTCCTGGCGATGTCCGGCCGTGCGGTCGAGGCCGCCGGTGACATCACGACCCTGCTGCTCGACAAGACCGGCACGATCACGTACGGCAACCGCCAGGCCTCGCGCGTGGTGCCGGTCCCCGGGGTGCCCGAGCGCACGCTGCTCGAGGCCGCCGCGCTGTCGAGCGCCGCGGACAGCACCCCCGAGGGACGCTCGATCGTGACGCTCGCAGCGGCCGACGGTGTCACGCCGGGCAACCCCGCCGGGGCGACCGAGGTGCCGTTCACCGCGCAGACCCGCATGTCCGGCCTCGACCTGGCCGACGGCGCGCAGATCCGCAAGGGTGCCGCGGCCGCCGTGCTCGCCTGGGCCGGGGACGGCGACCCCGCGGTCGTGGCCGCGGTGGACGCCACCGTCGCCGAGATCTCCGACCAGGGCGGGACGCCGCTCGTCGTCGGACGCCGGGACGCGTCCGGCGCCGTCGCCCTGCTCGGCGTCGTACACCTGAAGGACGTCGTCAAGGACGGCATGGCCGCCCGGTTCGCCGAGCTCCGGAGCATGGGCATCCGCACGGTGATGATCACCGGCGACAACCCGCGCACCGCGAAGGCGATCGCCGCCGAGGCCGGTGTCGACGACTTCCTCGCCGAGGCCACCCCGGAGGACAAGCTCGCGCTCATCAAGCGCGAGCAGGAGGGCGGCAACCTCGTCGCGATGACCGGTGACGGCACGAACGACGCCCCCGCCCTGGCGCAGGCGGACGTCGGCGTGGCGATGAACACCGGCACCACCGCCGCGAAGGAGGCCGGCAACATGGTCGACCTCGACTCCGACCCGACGAAGCTCATCGACATCGTCCGGATCGGCAAGCAGCTGCTCATCACCCGCGGCGCGCTCACCACCTTCTCCATCGCCAACGACGTCGCGAAGTACTTCGCGATCATCCCGGCCATGTTCCAGGCGGCGTTCCCCGGCCTCGCGGCGCTCAACATCATGGGGCTGCACAGCCCGTCGTCCGCGATCCTGTCCGCGGTCATCTTCAACGCCCTCGTCATCGTGGCGCTCATCCCGCTCTCCCTGCGGGGCGTGCGCTACCGGGCGGCCTCCGCGTCGTCCGTCCTCGGACGCAACCTGCTCGTCTACGGGCTCGGCGGCGTCATCGTCCCCTTCGTCGGCATCAAGCTGATCGACCTCGTCGTCGGTCTCATCCCGGGGTTCTAGTCCAATGGCATCCGTACGGTCCACCTTCCGCTCCACGGGCGTGGCGATCCGCCTCACCCTCCTGTCCACCGTCGTCCTCGGCGTCGCCTACCCGCTCGCGGTGTGGGGCGTCGGCCAGGCCGCCTTCCACGACCAGGCGAACGGCTCGATGGTCACCGACTCGTCGGGCAAGGTCGTCGGCTCGTCCCTCATCGGGCAGTCGTTCGACGGCAAGGACGCCGACCGGTGGTTCCAGTCGCGTCCGAGCGCCGCGGGCGAGAAGGGCTACGACGCGAACGCCTCGTCCGGCTCGAACCTCGGCCCGTCGAACCCCGACCTGACGAAGGCCGTCGAGGAGCGCCGCGCCGCGCTGGCGAAGGCCGACGGGGTGTCCGCCGCGGACGTCCCCGCCGACGCGGTCACGGCGTCCGGCTCCGGGCTCGACCCCGATATCAGCCCGGAGTACGCGCTCCAGCAGGTGTCCCGGGTGGCCTCGGCCCGCGGCCTGTCCGCCGACGCCGTCCGCAAGCTCGTCGACGACCACACCGAGTCCCGGCAGCTCGGGTTCCTCGGCGAGCCCGTCGTCAACGTGCTCGAGCTGAACCTGGCGCTCGCCGCGACGCGCTGAGCGTTCCCGATGGCACCGTGCGTCGCACCCCGGTCCGGACGTCGCACCCCGCAGTGTCGGGGTGCGGTGTCCGGACCGGGGTGCGATCCACGAAGGACGCACCGCACAGCGGAGCACGCACCGAACAGCGAGAGGATGACCCCGTGAAGCGAGGCAAACTGCGGGTCCTGCTCGGCGCGGCCCCCGGCGTCGGCAAGACGTTCACGATGCTCGAGGAGGGGCACCGCATGCAGGCCGAGGGCCGCGACGTGGTGGTCGCCGTCGTCGAGACCCACGAGCGTGCCGCCACCGCCGCCCTGGTCGACGGGCTCGAGGTCGTCCCGCGCCGGATCGTCGAGCACCGCGGGGTGTCCCTCGACGACATGGACCTCGACGCCGTCGTCGCCAGGGCCCCCGACGTCGCCCTGGTCGACGAGCTCGCGCACACGAACGCCCCCGGCAGCCAGAACGAGAAGCGGTGGCAGGACGTCGAGGCGCTCCTCGCCGCGGGCATCAGCGTCATCTCGACCGTGAACATCCAGCACATGCAGTCCCTCGGCGACGTCGTCCGCGAGATCACCGGCACGGTGCAGCGCGAGACCGTCCCGGACGCCGTGGTCCGCGCCGCCGACCAGATCGAGGTCGTGGACCTCGCCCCGGCGTCCCTGCGCGAGCGGCTGTCGGACGGGCTGGTCTACCCGGCCGCCCGTATCGACGCGGCCCTGTCGAACTACTTCCGACTCGGCAACCTCACCGCCCTGCGCGAGATCGCCCTGCTCTGGCTCGCCGACGAGGTCGACGACGCGCTCAAGGCCTACCGCGCCGAGCACGGCATCGACCACCGCTGGGAGACCCGCGAGCGCGTGCTCGTCGCCCTGACCGGCGGGCCCGAGGGCGAGACCCTGCTGCGCCGCGGTGCCCGCATCGCGGCCCGCAGCGCCGGCGGCGAGCTCGCGGCCGTGCACGTCACGACGAACGACGGGCTCCGCGTCCGGCACCCGGGCGCCCTCGGCAAGCAGCGCACCCTGCTCGAACAGCTCGGGGGGACGTACCACCAGGTCGTCGGCGACGACGTGCCGACCACCCTGGTCCGCTTCGCGAAGTCGATCGACGCGACCCAGATCGTCATCGGCGTCAGTCGGCGCACACGGCTGGCCGCCGCCATCACCGGCCCCGGCATCGGCAACACGGTCATCCAGGAGTCCGGCGACATCGACGTGCACGTCGTCACGCACGAACGGGCCGGCGGCGGGTTCGCACTGCCGAAGCTCGGCGGCAGCCTGTCCCGGGCCCGGATCGCCGCGGCGTTCGTGCTGTCGCTCACAGTGGGGCCGCTCCTGACCTGGCTCCTGTCGCGGACGGACGACCCGGACTCCATCACGGTGGACGTGCTCGCGTACCAGCTGCTCGTGCTCGTCGTGGCCCTGGTCGGGGGGATGTGGCCCGCCGTCTTCGCCGCGGTGCTGTCCGGGCTGAGCCTCGACTTCTTCTTCGTGCAACCCCTCTACCAGGTCACCGTTCAGCAGCCGTGGCACCTCGTGGCCCTCGTGATGTACGTGATCAGCGCCGTGCTCGTCAGCTTCGTGGTCGACCGGTCCGCGCGCCGGAGCCGTGCGGCCCGTCGGGCGGCGGCCGAGTCGGGGCTCCTCGTCGGGATCGCCGGCAGCGTCCTCCGCGGCGACGACGCCCTGCAGGCGCTCCTCGACCGGACGCGCGAGGCGTTCGGGTTCACCGGCGTGCGGATCCGGCAGGGCGACGAGGTCCCGGCCACGTCGGGCACGTTCGCGGGCGCGCCGGACGCGACCACGAGCCTCCCGTCCGGTGCCGTCCTGGAGTTCTCCGGTGCCCCCGACGACCCGACCCAGCGCCGACTGCTGCGGGTCGTCGAGCAGCAGCTCGACGCCGCCGTCGAGCACCGCGAGCTGACCCGCACCGCGGTCGACGCGGAGCGCATCGCGGCCGCGGACCGGGTACGGAGCGCCATCCTCGCGGCCGTCGGCCACGACGTGCGGCGGCCGATCGCGGCCGCGTCGGCGGCCGTGCAGACGCTGCACGCCGCCGACATCGAACTGTCGCCGGCCGACCGGGAGGCCCTGCTCACCACCGCCGACGAGAGCCTGCGCCAACTCGCCGGTCTGCTGGCCGACCTGCTCGACGTGAGCCGCGTGCAGGCCGGGGTGCTCGCCGTCACGCCGCTGCCGACCGCCCTCGAGACGGTCGTCGCACCTGCCCTCGACGAACTCGAGCTCGGACCGGACGACGTCGACCTCGACCTGCCGGGCGACCTGCCGCCCGTCCTCGCCGACCCCGTGCTGCTGCAGCGCGTCGTCGTGAACCTGCTCGCGAACGCGAGCCGCTACGCGCCGGACGGCACCCGGGTCCGCGTCGCCGCGAGCGCCTTCGGTGGCGGGGTCGAACTCCGTGTCGCCGACCGCGGACCCGGCATCCCCGAGGACCGACGCGACGACGTCTTCCAGCCGTTCCAGCGGCTCGGGGACACCGACAACGAGACCGGCCTCGGGCTGGGACTCGCGCTCGCACGCGGGTTCACCGAGGGCATGGGCGGCACGATCGAGGTCGACGACACCCCCGGCGGGGGCCTGACCGTCGTCGTGCGGCTGCCGATCGCCGGACACCTGGGAGTGGATGTCAAGTGAGCACCAAGGTCCTCATCGCGGACGACGACGCGCAGCTCGTCCGTGCGCTCTCCGTGACGCTCGCCGCCCGCGGGTACGAGGTCGCGACCGCCCGCGACGGCCGTGCCGCGATCGACGCCGTGATCACCGAGCGCCCGGACATCGTGATGCTCGACCTCGGCATGCCGCGGCTCGACGGCATCGGCGTGCTCGAGGGCATCCGCGCCTGGTCCCAGGTGCCCGTCCTCGTGCTCTCCGGGCGGACGGACTCGTCCGACAAGGTCGACGCACTCGACGCCGGCGCCGACGACTACGTGACGAAGCCCTTCCAGATGGACGAGCTGCTCGCCCGCCTCCGGGCCCTCGGCCGACGGCAGGCCACCGCTGCGGCGACCGCCGGGGCGACCCCCACCGTGGTGATCGGCGAACTCGTGGTCGACCTCGTCGCGAAGCAGGTCACCCCGCCGTCCGGCCCCGCGATCCGGCTCACCCCGACCGAGTGGCGGCTCCTCGAGGTGCTCGTGACCAACCCCGGGCGGCTCATGACCCGCGAGATGCTCCTGACCGAGGTGTGGGGTCCGACGCACGGGAACGACTCCGGGTACCTGCGCCTCTACATGGCGCAGCTGCGGCGGAAGCTCGAGCCGGAGCCGTCGCACCCGCGGTACCTGGTGACGGAGTCGGGGATGGGGTACCGGTTCGCGCCGAACGGAGGTGGGGGCCTTCCGTCCTGAACTGCGCCCGACGCGCGTCGGCGCCGCCGACGTCCCGGACCTCCACGCCTTCCTGACCGCGTGCGACCTGACGGTCGCCGGGCTCGCCGAACCAGCGGTCCGCCTGTGGGTGGTCCGGGACGCGGCCGGCTCCGTCATCGCCTCCACCGGGTACGAGACGGGGTCGGACGGGAGGCACGTCCTCCTCCGCAGCGTCGCCGTCGGTCCGGCGCTCCGCGGCGCCGGAACGGGGACGGCGCTGGCGCGGTTCGTGATGACGGCCGCGGCGGCAGCGGACGCGCGGCGTGCGTGGCTGTTCAGCCGCCGGTCCGGCCCGTTCTGGCAGGGGCTCGGGTTCGCGCCCGCCGACCGCGAGGAGCTCGCCACCGTGCTCGCGGGTGCGACCCAGGTCGAGTTGTTCCGTGCGAGCGGCCAGCTCGGGCGCGAGGTGGCGCGGAGTCGCCCGCTGGGGCGGCGGGAGGTCTTTCGGTGCAGCTCGTGCCCGGCCGGAGTCGTGTCTTGATGCCCGATCGTGGAGCAGGTGCCCTCGGGTCGGAGGGCACCTGCTCGTGGTTCTCGGCGTCGGTGACGTGGTGATCAGCTGGGGAGGCCCTACCGCGGTGATCGGCGGCGGGCTGGAGCGACGGCCGGCAGAGTCGCCGCGGCAGCAGCGATCGCGAGGGTGGCGAGCCCGGTGCCGACGGCGATCGATGGCCCCGCGGACACTGCCCAGGTCGCTCCTCCGAGCGCTGTCGCGGCCCCGGCGCCGTACATGAGCGCTGCCGGGACTCTTCGGCAGCGGGACCGGGCCCAGTTGTTGCCGGGCCTGATCAGCCGCGGTGGGTACACCATGAGGATCACGAGGATCACCCAGGCGAGGCTGTAGGGCGTTCCGAGGGCATCCCGGGCAACGTCGAGCGCGGTCACGGCGACGGCAACGCCGAACCCGGCGATGCTCAGCGTCAATCCCAGGCGGGTGGGTGGCACGACTTGCTGATTCGACATGGTGAGCCTGCTCCCGTTCCCTACTTCCGGCAGTTGACGATCACCGGGTAGGGCGGGCCTGCGGAGATGACCTTCTGGAGCGCGATGCACCTGCCTGCGTTGTGCGCTCGCTTGGTCATGTCGACCACGATCCCGGTGGCGATGCCGCAAGCCCATGCTGCCGGCCCGCAGGCGGCCGCGATGATCGCCGAGACCGTTGCGAAGGAGCCAGTCGCCATGTAGGCGGTGTCGGCCTTGGAGTAGATGAGCGTGCAGTGGATCAAGTTGCACTCGAGCGTCGGGTGAGCCACGTAGACACGGTTCGACGGTCCGGTCGTGGACTGGCTGAGTTCGACCGTCGTCCGGATGGATCCATCTTCGTAGGTCCGCGTCGTGACCATGCCAGCCGCTTCCTGTGTCTCGACAGAAGAGATCGGCACCGACGAGCTGAGCTCCGAGTCGAGGGAGTCGCCGGCACGGAGCTTGCTGATCAAGCGGTCCTCGATCGACGTCGAGAGCCCGGCTTCTCGGATGGTCGCGCGGATGCGGTCCTCCTCTGCCGGTGCGATCCGGCTCGGTGCGGCGTTCGCGGGTGCTGCCATCAGGGACGTTGCGATGATCGCGGCAGTGATCGCGAAGACGCTGGTGAGGAGCGACGGACGTGAGCGACTCATGTCAGCCTTTTCTTCGGCCTGCTGGCCATTGGTCGGGTCGGCCTCGTTGCCGACGACCCCAGCCTGACGACTGGTATCTGGAATGTCAACGGCGGCCCCGCAGCTGCGTGTGTGCCCGCTGCGCGTGCCCGGCGATCCCTTAGGCGCGTCCAAGGCAGCAGCGGGCGTCCGCGAACCTGTGCGCCGCACGCTCGGGGCATGACCGAGACGATCCCCGCCGAGCGACCGCGCCTGCTCCCACCTCCCACCCGTCCCCACGGCGTCCGGGACCGCCTGGCCGGTCTCGTCCGGGGCCGGGCCGACGCCGCACGGTGGGAGCGTCCGGCGTTCCTCGGCCTGCTGTTGGCGACGGGTGTGCTCTACGTCGTGAACCTCAGCGTGAACGGCTGGGCGAACGCGTTCTACACCGCGGCCGTCCAGGCGGGCAGCCAGAGCTGGGAGGCGTTCTTCTACGGGTCCTCCGACGCCGCGAACGCGATCACCGTCGACAAGCCTCCGGCGTTCCTGTGGGTGATCGGCATCTCGCTGCGGCTGTTCGGACTGAACTCCTGGGCGGTCCTCGTGCCGCAGGCGCTGATGGGTGTCGCGTCGGTCGCGGTCCTGTACCGGATCGTCCGGCGGCGGTTCTCGGCCGGGGCCGCGCTCGTCGCCGGGGCGGTGCTCGCCACGACGCCGGTGGCGACGCTGATGTTCCGCTACGACAACCCCGACGCGCTGCTCGTGCTGCTGACCGTCGGCGCGATCGCCCTGACCCTGCGCGGGGTCGAGTCGGGTCGGATGCGCTGGGTGGTCTGGGCCGGGGTGCTCGTCGGGCTCGGGTTCCTGACGAAGCAGCTGCAGGCGTTCCTCGTGCTCCCACCGCTCGTCGGTGTGTACCTCGTCGCGTCGCCCCGGCCGGTCCTCCGGCGGATCGGGCACCTGCTCGCCGCGGCGCTCGCCGTCGTGGTGTCCGCCGGGTGGTGGGTCGCGATCGTCGAGCTCGTGCCGGCATCGGCCCGGCCGTACGTCGGCGGGTCGCAGACGAACAGCTTCCTCGAGCTGACCTTCGGCTACAACGGCCTCGGTCGGGTCACGGGCGACGAGACCGGCAGCGTCGTCCCCGGCGGAACCACCGGCGCTGGGTCGTGGGGGTCGACCGGGCTGACGCGGCTGTTCGGCTCGGAGTTCGGCACGCAGGTCACCTGGCTCCTGCCGACCGCGCTCGCCCTGCTCGTGGTCGCCCTCGTCGCGGTCGGGATCCGGCGGCGGACCGACCCGCGGCTCGCGACCGTGCTCGTGCTGGGCGGGTCCCTGCTCGTCACGGGCCTGGTGTTCAGCTTCATGGGCGGGATCTTCCACCCGTACTACACGGTGGCCCTCGCGCCGTACATCGCCGGACTGGTCGGCATCGGCGCGGGACTGCTCTGGCAGCGCCGGAGCGAGCTCGCCTGGCGCATGGTCGCCGCGGCCGTCGTCGCGCTCTCCGGAGCGTGGTCGTTCGCCCTGCTGTCGCAGGCGTCGTCGTGGCAGCCCTGGATCCGGTGGGTGGTCGTCGCCGCGGCGCTCGCCGGGGCGGTGCTCGTCCTGCTGCCGCCGCGGGGCAGGGGTCTCGCGGGTGCCACGGTCGCCACCGTGCTCGTCGCGGCGCTGCTCGGCCCGACGGCGTTCTCGGTGCAGACCACCACGGTCGGGCACACCGGGGCGCTCCCGACGGCCGGGCCGAGTGTCTCGTCGGGTGGCTTCGGCGGCGGCCGCGGCGGTGCCCCCGGTGGCCAGGGCGGACCCGGTGGCCAGGGTGCGCCGGCGGGCACCGGTGGTCCGGGTGGCCAGGCGGCCGGTGGCGTTCCTGGCAGCCAGACCGACGGCCAGGCGGCTGGCGGCCAGGCAGCCGGTGGCCGACCCGGTGGCACGACGAGCGGGGGGATGAACCTGCTCGGCGGGTCCACCGCGGTGTCGGACGCCGTGGTCTCCGCCCTGAGCGCCGACGCCGACGACTACACGTGGGCGGCCGCGACGGTCGGGTCGAACAGCGCCGCCAGCTACCAACTCGCGACGGGCGATCCGGTGATGGCGATCGGTGGCTACAACGGCACCGATCCCGCCCCGACCCTGGCGGAGTTCCAGCGGCTCGTCGCGGCGGGCAAGATCCACTGGTTCGTCGGCGGTAGCTCGGGCACCGGGAGCGCGAACAGCAGCGGGAGCGACGCCGCCGAGCAGATCGCCGAGTGGGTCGCCGCGCACTACGAGGCCGAGACGGTCGACGGCGTCACGATGTACGACCTCACGCCGGCCTCCTGACCCCGACGGGCCGCCCGGGTCCCGCGCGGCCTGATCGGTGGAGCAGAAGACGTCGGGTCGCCCCGGGCTCACCCGACGTCTTCTGCTCCACCACGGCCCGGGGCATCCAGGACGGTGCGGCGGCGCGGCGGTGGCGGGCGGTACCGTCGAGCCGTGACGATCGAGCTCCGCCGCGTGACGGCCGACGACTGGGCCACGTGGCGCCCCGTCCGGCTCGCCGCCCTCACCGACGCCCCGGAGGCCTTCGGCTCCCGGCTCGCCGACTGGCAGGACGCCCCCGAGGCCCGCTGGCGCGGCCGACTGTCGCTCCCGGACGCGGTCGACCTGCTCGCGATCGAACACGACCGGTCACCGGAGCAGGCACCCCAGCGCACGCCCGACCCCGACCCCGCGCCCGGCCGCCCCGTCGGCATGGCGACCGGCGTCCCGTCCGCAGAGGACCCCGCGGTCGCCGAACTCACCTCGATGTGGGTCGCCCCGGAGGCCCGCGGCCACGGCGTCGCCCGTCGGCTCATCGACGCCGTCGCCCGAGCGATGGCCGAGCACGGTGCCGCTCGCCTCGAGCTCTCCGTGATGCCCGACAACCACCGCGCCCGACGGACCTACGAGCGCGCCGGCTTCACGCTGACCGACACTCCGGGCGACGAACTCCCGGACGGCCGGCACGAGCTCGTGATGGTCCGCGAGCTCGCAGCCGAGCGCACCCTGCTCGCCTACGAACGCGGAGCCGACCGCTACGCCGAGCGCACCGACGACCACCGCGCGGGCCTCGTCGACGACCTGCTGGCCCTGGTCCCCGCCGGCTCGCACGTGCTCGAGCTCGGGTCCGGCCCGGGTCGGGACGCGGACGCCCTCGAGGCCGCAGGTCTCCGCGTCGCCCGCACCGACGGCGCCGCCGCCTTCGTCGACCGTCTCCGGGCGGCCGGACACGACGCGCGCCTGCTCGACGTCCGCGACGACGACGGCCCTCGCGACGCGGGCGGGCGCCCGACGCCCTGGGGCGGCCCGTACGACGCCGTGTTCGCCAACGCCGTCCTGCTGCACGTGGACCGGGACGACACCCGCCCCGTGCTCGACCGCGCCCGCCGCGCGGTCCGCCCCGGCGGCGTCCTCGCCGCCACGGTCAAGCGCGGAGACGGCGACGGGTGGAGCGACCGCAAGCTCGACGATCCCCGCTGGTTCACCCACTGGACCGAGGACACCCTCGCCGCCGTGGTCACCGCCGCCGGTTGGTGCGGGGTCACCGTCCGCGAGACCACCCGTCCCGGCGCCGACGAGCGCTGGCTGACCGTCATGGCCCACCGGCCGGAGGAGGACTGACCGTGCACCGTGCCCGCAGGTGGACCGCCTGGACCCTGGCCGTCGTCGTGCTGCTCGCGGTGGTGTTCCTCGTGTACGCGAACACCGTCATGCAGGGCACCCGGAGCGCTGCGCTGCAGGTCTGGCGCGACGACCGCGTGGCGGTCCGTGACGTCGGCGACGCCGTGCTGATGACCCCGACCGGTACCGCGGACGGGACCGGCATCGTGTTCATCCCCGGCGCGAAGGTCGATCCGTACGCGTACATGGCGACGTTCCGGCAGGTCGTCGCCGCGGGGACGACGGTCGTCATCACGAAGCCGACGCTGAACCTGGCGTTCTTCGACACCCGCCCGCTCGCGACGTTCGAGGCGCACGCCCCGCGCGTCACGACGTGGGCCGTCGGCGGGCACTCCCTCGGCGGTGTCCGTGCGTGCCAGCTCGCGCAGGACGCCGACGGGCTGCTGCTCCTCGGTAGCTACTGCGCGAACGACATCGCCCGCTCGTACATCGACGTCCTCAGCGTCTCCGGGTCGCGGGACGGGTTGTCGACGCCGGACAAGGTCGCCGCTGCGCGCGACCAGCTGCCCACCACCGCACGGATGGTCGAGGTCCAGGGGGCGAACCACGCCGACTTCGGCGCCTACGGCGACCAGCCCGGCGACCGGTCGGCGACGATCTCGCGGTCCGAGGCGCGTACCCAGATCAGCGCGGCGATCGAGGACTGGGTGGGCACCCTGCGCGGACACGCCCTGCGCTGACGAGACCGCAGACGGTGACCGGCTGACGGACGGGAGGCGCGGTGCCAGCGGACACCGCGCCTCCAGTCGGTCGTCCACGCACCGGGGTGCGCGTTCCTGCCCATCGCACCCGACATGAGAGACCGATCCGCGCGTCGGAGGACGGAAGGAACGACGTCCGACGTGCGGACGGGCGCACCATGCGCGGAACGGCACGCCACGCGCGGAAGGGCGCCCCGGTGAATGGTTCTCCACACCTCCCCGGCGAGCCTGGGTGTCCGGGCTGGAGCGGTCCTAGACTCGATCCGAGCCGAACCGACCACCGCGAGCAGAGGATCCCCGATGACGATGCCGGACCGGCGCACCCCCGTGCGACTCGCCGACACGCGAGCGCTCCTGTTCGACCTCGACGGCGTCCTCACGCCGACGGCCGACGTGCACATGCGTGCCTGGAGTCGGCTGTTCACCCCGTACCTCGATGCACACGGTGTCGCGCCGTACACCGAGCAGGACTACTTCGACTCGATCGACGGCAAGCCCCGCTACGACGGGGTTCGCTCGTTGCTCGCCTCGCGCGGGATCGAGCTGCCCGAGGGCACCCCGGACGACGCCCCCGACGCCGACACGGTGTGCGGGCTCGGCAACCGCAAGAACGCCGAGTTCACCGCCGAGCTGACCGAGCACGGCGTCGAGCCGTACCCGGGCTCCCTGCGCTTCCTCACCGCCGCGATCGACGCCGGGGTGCAGGTCGCCGTGGTGTCGAGCTCCGCGAACGCCACCCAGGTGCTCCGCACGGCGGGCATCCTCGACCGCTTCCCGGTCGTCGTCGACGGGCTCGTCGCGCGGCAGGACGGCCTCGCCGGCAAGCCCGCGCCGGACACGTACCTCGACGCCGCGGAGCGCCTCGGACGGACCGCCGCCGAGTGCGTCGTGGTCGAGGACGCCACGAGCGGCGTCGAAGCCGGCCGGAACGGTGCCTTCGGCCTGGTCGTCGGCGTCGACCGCGGCGCCGGCGCGGACGCCCTCCGCGCGCACGGCGCCGACGTCGTCGTCAGCGACCTCGACGAGCTCGTCGACCAGCTCCCCGCCTGACCACGCGACCCCATCGCGACACCCCCCTCACCCCACCCCGCACTCCATCCCACGGAGCACACTGCATGAACCCCATCACCTCCGACCCCCTGGACCGCGTCCGCTACCCGGTGGACGAGTGGGCGCTCGTCGAGACCGAGTACGCCCCCGACGAGCAGGGCGTCGCGGAGACGAACTTCGCCGTCGGCAACGGGTACCTGGGCCTCCGCGGCAACCTCGACGAGGGCCGCGGCGGCGTCCAGTACGGCACGTACGTCAACGGCTTCCACGAGACGTGGCCGATCCGGCACGCCGAGGACGCGTTCGGCTTCGCCAAGACCGGGCAGACCATCATCAACGCACCGGACGCGAAGGTGATCCGGCTCTACGTCGACGACGAGCCGCTCGTCCTGGCCGAGGCCGACATCCTGCGGCACACCCGGCGCCTCGACTTCCGCGGCGGGTACCTGTACCGCGAGACGGAGTGGTCGACGCCGTCCGGCAAGCGGGTGCTCATCCGCTCCCGCCGGCTGGTGTCCTTCACCGACCGGCACCTGGCGGTCATCGACTACGAGGTGACCGTGCTCGACGCGGACGCCTCGCTCCTGCTGTCGAGCCAGATCCTGAACCGCCAGGACGTCCAGGACGAGTACCACGCGGGCATGCGCGCCGCGGCGAACGCCTTCGACCCGCGCAAGGCCGAGGCGTTCACCGAGCGCGTGCTCGAGCCGAAGCTCAAGCGCAGCACCGCCGGCCGATCCCTGCTGGGCTACCAGGCCGCGAGCTCGGGCATGACCATCTGCGTCGGGGTCGAGCACCACCTGGAGACCGACAACCACTGGGACGAGAGCTCCTCGATCGAGGACGACCTCGCCAAGCACGTCTACCGGGTGCAGGCACGCCGGGGCGTCCCGACGCGGCTGGTGAAGCACCTCGTCTACCACACGTCCCGCGGCGTGCCGGCGCGTGAACTCGGCGACCGCTGCGACCGGACGCTCGACCGGGCCCGCGCCGAGACGGTCGACCAGACGTTCGACAAGCAGCGCGCCTGGATGGACGACTACTGGACCCGCAGCGACGTCGAGATCCCCGGGCAGCCCGAGATCCAGCAGGCCGTCCGCTGGAACCTGTTCATGCTCGCGCAGGCGACCGCCCGGACCGACGGGCACGGCATCGCGGCGAAGGGCGTCACCGGGTCCGGGTACGGCGGGCACTACTTCTGGGACATGGAGATCTACGTCCTGCCGTTCCTGTCGTACACGGCACCGATCGCCGCTCGGAACGCGCTGCGCTTCCGCTACAACATGCTCGACGCCGCCCGCTCCCGGGCCCGCGAGCTGAACCAGCGCGGGGCCCTGTTCCCGTGGCGGACGATCAACGGCGAAGAGTCCAGCGCGTACTACGCCGCGGGTACCGCGCAGTACCACATCGACGCGGACATCGCCCACGCGCTCATGCAGTACGTGCGCGCCTCGGGGGACCGCGACTTCCTCAAGCGCGGTGCGATCGACATCCTGGTCGAGACCGCACGGCTGTGGGCGGACCTGGGCTTCTGGCGTTCGAACGGCGACAAGAAGTTCCACATCGACGGCGTCACCGGGCCGGACGAGTACACGACGGTCGTCGACGACAACCTCTACACGAACGTCATGGCCCGGGCGAACCTGTGGTTCGCCGTCAACGCCTGCCACGAGCTCGCCGTCGACGACCCGGAGGAGTACGGCCGCATGGTCCGGCGCACCGGCCTCGACCCGGCTGAGGTCGTCGAGTGGGAGCACGCCGCCGAGTCGATGGAGATCCCGTTCGACCCGCACCGCGGCATCCACCCCCAGGACGCCCAGTTCCTCGACAAGGAACTCTGGGACCTCGAGAACACACCCGACTCCAAGCGCCCCCTGTTGCTGCACTACCACCCGCTGGTCATCTACCGGTTCCAGGTGCTCAAGCAGGCGGACGTCGTGCTCGCGTTGTTCCTGCAGGGTCACGAGTTCACCGCGGCCGAGAAGCGCCGGGACTTCGACTACTACGACGCCCTGACGACCGGCGACTCGACCCTGTCCGCGGTCGTCCAGTCGATCATGGCGGCCGAGGTCGGGTACCACGACCTGGCGGCGCGATACTTCCAGACGGCGCTGTACGTCGACCTCGCCGACCTGCACGGCAACACCGCGGACGGCGTGCACATCGCCTCGACGGGTGGCATCTGGGGTGCGCTCGTCAACGGCTTCGGCGGCATGCGCGACCACGGCGGACGGATGTCGTTCAACCCGCGCCTGCCGAAGGACTGGGACCGCCTGACCTACCGCCTGACGGTGCACGGCTCGCGGATCCGCGTCGACCTCGAGGAAGAGCAGATGACCTTCACGGTCGAGACCGGCGACGGCTTCACCGCGTGGGTCCACAACCAGCAGTGGGAGGTCCCGGCCGGCGAGCCGACCGTCGTCCCGCTGCCGCACCACGGGCCGCGGATGAGCGGGCACGCGCCGACGACCAGTGACATCCAGGGCACGCTGCGGGCGGACGGCTCGGTCATCACCGCGTCGATCCCCACCATCTCGCTCGACCGCGCGTTCGAGATCGACGAGACCACCGCCTGACGACGGCCGGCACGACGGCGGCCGGCACGACGGCGGCCGGACCGGAGGCACGGTGCGGGTCCGTCCCGCACCGCGCCTCGTCCGTCGGGTCCGGCTGGCAACGCCCCCAGCCGTGCCCGGGCACCGTGGTCCCCCGTGCCCGCCCGGGCCGACGGCGTCTCCTGCGGCACTGACCGTGCAACGAGAGGAGACACACATGGACGAGCGGTTCGCAGGCAAGGTCGCGATCGTCACCGGAGCGGGATCGGGGATCGGGGAGGCCACCGCGCGCGCCTTCGTCGACGAGGGCGCCGCCGTGCTCCTGGTGGACAGCGTCGAGGAGAAGGTCCGGGCCGTCGCCGACTCGCTGCCCACGGGCCGCGCGGTCGCCGTGCGCGCCGACGTGGCCGACCCGGCAGCGTGGGAGACGATCGTGTCCGCAGCGGTCGACCGCTGGGACCGGGTCGACGTCCTCGTGAACAACGCGGGGACCTTCACCTCGGGCGACATCACCGACATCGAGCCGGACGAGTGGCGCCGGGTCATCGACACGGACCTGTCGAGCGTGTTCTACGGCACCCGTGCGGCGCTGCCGTTCCTCCGCGAGACGAAGGGGTCCGTCGTCAACACCTCGTCGGTGTCCGGGATGGACGCGGACTGGCGGATGAGCCCGTACAACGCCGCGAAGGGCGGCGTGACGAACTTCACGAAGGCCGCGGCGCTCGACAACGGGCAGTTCGGCGTGCGGGTGAACGCCGTCGCGCCCGGGCTCGTCTGGACGGACATGACCCAGCAGCAGGCGGAGGACGAGGAACTCCAGCACGCGTTCGCCGAGCGGGTGTCGCTCGGTCGCGGTGGGCGGCCCGAGGAGGTCGCCGCCGTGATCCTGTTCCTGGCGAGCGACGCCGCGAGCTACGTCACGGGAGCCGTGCTGCCCGTCGACGGTGGCACGACCGCGAGCAACGGGCAGCCCGCGCAGTCCTGACCGCGGCGGGTCACAGGAGCTTCCGGAGGGTGTTCGTGTTGCGGGTCGTCGTCGTGCGCTTGAAGCGTGCGGCGGCGGCCCGTCTCGCGAACGCGGTGTCGGTGCTGGAGCCCTTCGGGCACGACCAGTACACGACGCCGTCACCCCGCGCGACCCGTTCCACCGACTCGTCGACGGTCAGGTCCTCGAGCAGGGCGTCGAGCGCCGGGGCCGCTGAACCGAACACGACGTAGTCGTGCCGGTCGGGACCGGACGGGAACGGGAAGCCGTCGACGATCGCGGCGAGCCGTCCGTGCGGGACGAGCACGATCCAGGCGTCGTAGCCGAACCGGTCGCGGAGGCCCTGCTCGGCGGCGCCCGTGACCGAGGCGGCGTCCCCGTCCGCGGTGAACTGGACGTTGCCCGACGCGAGCACCGTGCGCACGTCCTCGTACCCGAGCTCGCGGAACAGCGCCGCGAGCTCCGCGCTCCGGATCGTGATCCCGTTGACGTTCACCCCGCGCAGCAGCGCGACCCACCTGGCCATGTCGGCACCGTAGCGCGCTCGACCGACGCGGGGCGATCCTCCAGTCCGATCCACAAGAAGTGTTGCGCAACGATTCTTGTGGATCTATCGTCGAGTCATGGACGTCCAGCGACTCGACGACGCAGCCCACATGCGGGCGCTCGCCCACCCGACCCGGCTGCGCATCGTCGGGCTGCTGCGCTCCGGCGGTCCGCAGACCGCCGCGATGCTCGGGGAGCAGGTGGACGAGGCGCCCGGGACGATCAGCTACCACTGCGGGCGACTCGCTACCGCGGGCTTCATCGAACCCGCGCCGGAACTCGGCACCGACCGACGTGAGCGCTGGTGGCGGGCCACGGCGCAGCACACGTCGTGGAACCTGGCCGACGCGTTCGACGACCCCGACCGGATGCTCGCCGCCACGGCGCTCGACCACACCGTCGCCCAGGCGTACGCCGACGAGTACCGGGCGTTCATCGACCACGTCCCGGCACTCGGTCGCGAGTGGGTCGCGGCCTCGAACAGCGGCGACCGGGCGCTCCGGCTGACGGTGGACGAACTGCGGGACCTCGGCGCCGAACTGCAGGGCGTGCTCGACCGGTGGGAGGCCGTCAGCGCCGACCACGTGGCGGGCGACGGCTCCGAGCGTGTGACGGCGGTCGTGCAGAGCTACCGGTCGGCACGGCCGTGAACGCGCGGTGGCGGCTGCGGTCGCTCCTCGCGGTGCAGGTCGTCTCGCGCACGGGCAACGTCGCGACGACCATCGCGGTGCCGTTCGTGGTGCTCTCGCGCGGTGGGTCCGCGACCGACGTCGGCATCGCGGCGTTCGCGGCGACGGTGCCGATCGTGCTCGGCGGGGCGTTCGGCGGCGTGCTCGTGGAGCGGTTCGGGTTCGTCCGGTCGAGCGTGGTGTCGGACCTCGTCAGCGCGGTGACCCTCGCCGCGGTCCCCCTCCTGGCGTGGACGGTCGGGCTGCCGTCGTGGGGACTGCTCGTGCTCGTGTTCCTCGGCGGCTTGTTCGACACCCCGGGGGAGTCCGGGCGACGGGTGCTCCTGCCGGGGCTCGCGACGGCCGCGGGTGTCCCGCTCGAACGGGCGGTCGGGCACTTCGAGGCGTCCGTCCGGTTCTCCGTGCTGCTCGGTGCGCCGGCCGCCGGACTGCTCGTCGGCGCCGTCGGACCGCTGCCTGCGCTGGCGGTCACCGCGTCGGTCTTCGCGGCGGCGGCGGTGCTCGCGGTGCTGACGCTCCGCGGTGCGACGGTGCACCCGGCGCCGGACGCGGCCCCGGCCGAGCCGTCCGCGGGCTACTGGCGGGACCTCGGGGCCGGGTTGCGGTTCTGCGTGCGGGACCCGCTGTTCCGGCTCGTGATCGCCCTGGTGCTCGTGACGAACCTGCTCGACGCCGCACGGTCCACGGCGCTGCTCCCGCTCTACGCCGACCGCGTGCTCGACGGCGCACAGTCGCTCGGCATCGTCAGCGGGACCTACGGCGGGGCGGCGTTCCTCGGGTCGCTCGCGTTCGGGTACGTGGCGCACCGGCTGCCGCGCCGGATCACGTTCGTGGTCTGCTTCGTGCTCGCCGGCGGACCGTCGCTCGTGGTGCCGGCACTCGGGCTCGGGCTGCCGTGGATGCTCGGCGCGTGCGTGGTGTCCGGGCTCGCGGCCGGGGCGCTCAACCCCATCCTCGGCGCGGTCGAGCTCGAGCGGATCCCGGGGCCGATGCGGGCCCGGGTGTTCGGGTTGCTCTCCGCGGGGTCGTGGGCGGGCATCCCCCTCGGCGGGCTCTTCGGCGGGATCGCGGCGGACGGCATCGGCGTGACTGCGACGTTCGGTGTCGTGGCGGTGGTCTACACGGTGGTCACGCTGTCGCCGTTGCTCGGGGGGTCGTGGCGGTTGATGGAGCGCCGTGCGGTCGGGGCGCCGGAGCCGGTCCCGGTGCCGGTCTCGACTCCGTCGGCGTGAGGCCGAGCGGGGCTGTGCCGGGCCGGCTGCGCTCCGCACAACCGGAAGCACGGCGCACCACGGACTCCCGCGGCGCGGCGTGCTTCCGGTTGTGCGGGAGCACTCCGCACCACCGGGCGCCGACCCGCTCGGAGTGCCCCGAGCACCGCTCCGGTAGACGGGGTGCATGACTGACGAGCGACACGACGACGGCCAGGGTCCCGACGACGCACACCAGGTGCCGGAGGGGGTGTCGGAGGCGACCGTCGAGGCCCTCGGCACGCTGTCGGCCGCCCTCGAGGTGCTCGAGCACGCCCGTGGCCTGCTCTACGGGTTCCACCGGCTGACGGGGACGGCGGACCTCAACCTCGGGGACGCGGTCGAGCAGCTCCGGAAGGCGGGTCACACCGAGCTCGCGGAGCGGATCGACACCGAGCTGGTGGGGCGGAACGTCATCGACGGGCGGTGGACGTTCCAGATCGTCGAGGACTACGACGACAACTACTACGCGCTCGCCAAGGAGCTCGAGCAGACCGCTCGCGACCAGCTCGTCGGTGGGAAGCGCCACCTGTACGAAGCGAGCATGAAGGAGGACCGGCGCACGGACGGCCGGCGCCGCCACGAGGCCAAGCCGGCGGACCTGCGGGACTGACCCCGAGCCTCCAGTCCGGCCTGCCGAACGGTCTCTTCGCGAAACGCAACGTGGGCGGCTCCGCGCAGCGGAATGTCGCTGCGAGGAACCGCCCACGTTGCGTCTTGCGGGACGAGCGGGCGGGACGAGCCGGCGGGACGAACCGGCGAGCCGGCCCCGCTACCCCACCCCGAGCAGGGCCTCGAGCGGGCCGCGCGCGAAGTACAGCAGGAAGCCCGCGGCGACGACGGAGAGCAGCCACGAGACCTCGCGCCCGCGGCCGGACAGCAGCTTGATGAGCACCCAGCTGATGAAGCCCGCGCCGATGCCGTTCGCGATCGAGTACGTCAGCGGCATCACGACGATCGTCAGGAACGCCGGCAGCGCCGCCCCGAAGTCCGTCCATTCGATGTCCTTCACCTGCGCCACCATGAGCGCACCCACGACGACGAGTCCGGCGGCCGCGACCTCGAGCGGCACGACCTGGGTCAGCGGCGTGAGGAACATCGACGCCAGGAACAGCAGCCCCGTCACGACCGAGGCCATGCCCGTGCGGGCGCCCTCGCCGATGCCCGACGCGGAGTCGATGAACACCGTGTTCGACGACACCGAGGCACCACCGCCGGCGATCGCCCCGGCACCCTCGACGACGAGCGCGGACTTCAGGCGCGGGAAGGTTCCGTCGGGCTTCGCGACCCCGGCGGCCTTCGCCAGCCCGGTCATCGTGCCCATGGCGTCGAAGAAGTTCGTGAACACGAGCGTGAAGACGAGCATCGACGCGGCGACCGGACCGATGCGGGTGAACGCCCCGAACACGTCCGCGTGCCCGACGAGCGACAGGTCCGGCAGCGCGAAGAACGCACTCGGCAGCCCCGGTGCGTTGAGGTTCCAGCCGGTCGGCGAGTCCACCGAGGTCGGGACCTTGAAGATCGCCTGCAGGATGATCGCGACGATCGTCGTGCCGACGATGCCGATGAGCAGCGCACCCTTGACCTTGCGCGCCATGAGCGTGCCGATGACGACCAGGCCGATCAGGAACACGATCGTCGGCAGGGCCGCGACGGAGCCGTCCTCGCCGAGCTGCAGCGGCGGCGACGCGTTCTTCGTGGTGCGCACGAAGCCCGAGTCGACGAGCCCGATGAAGGCGATGAACAGGCCGATGCCGACCGTGATCGCGGCCTTGAGCTGCGCGGGCACCGCCGTGAAGATCATCGTCCGGATGCCGGTCAGCGCCAGGATGACGATCACCACGCCGTTGATGACGACCAGGCCCATCGCCTCGGCCCACGTCACCTGGTGCACGACGCTCACGGCGAGGAACGAGTTGATCCCGAGCCCCGCTGCGATGCCGAACGGCAGGTTCGCGACGAGTCCCATCGCGATCGTCATGACCCCGGCCACGAGGCCGGTGGCCGCGGCGACCTGGGCGTTCTGCAGCCAGCCACCGAGGACGTCGTGCGGTGCCTGGTCCTGGCTGAACCCACCGAGGATGAGCGGGTTGAGGATGACGATGTACGCCATCGTCACGAACGAGACGAGGCCACCACGGACCTCGCGGGGGATGCTCGACCCGCGCTGCGTGATCGAGAAGAAGCGGTCGAGGCCGGATGCGAAGCGGTTCCGGGGCGGGGTGTCGGTCTGCTGGGCGCTCACCGAAGGAGTTTACAGAACGCTGGGAGTGCGGCGGGTCGCGCTGGTACGGCGGTCACCGATCCGGCCGGGAGGCGCGCCCCACCTGGACGGGGTACGGCACCCCGGGTGCCGGGTCGCGTTCTGCGGCCAGACACGGTGTTGGATGAACAGGTGAACGAACGTCTGGACCGCGCGCGCATCGAAGCCGCCGTGCGCGAGCTCCTCCTCGCCGTGGGCGACGACCCCGACCGCCCCGAGCTCGAGCGGACGCCGGCCCGCGTCGCCGACTCCTACGCCGAGTTCTTCGCCGGCATCGGGGTCGACGCGACCGCGATCGCCCGGGACGGCGCCGTGCACTCCGAGGACGGCGAGCGCGGCCAGCTCGTGGTCGTCCGCGAGGTCCGGTTCCGCTCGATGTGCGAGCACCACCTGCTGCCCTTCATCGGGGTCGCGCACCTGGCGTACGCGCCGGGGGAGCAGCTCATCGGCCTCGGCACCCTGTCCCGCGTCCTCGACGCCGTGGCCTCGCGCCCGCAGCTGCAGGAGCGGCTCGGCGAGCAGGTCGCGGCGGCCGTGGCCGAGGGACTCGACGCCGCGGGCGTGCTCGTCGTGCTCGACGCCCGGCACCAGTGCGTCACCGCGCGGGGCGAACGGCAGTCGGGGTCGTCGACGGTGACCGTCGCGGCGACCGGCAGCCTCGCCGAGGCCGCGGGCCGTGCCGAGGCGATCGCGCTCATCGGCGCGGGCCTCGGCGCTGCCGCGGGTACCGGGAACGACCACGGGGCGGACGCATGACGACCGAGCAGCCGGCCACGAGCCTCCCGGCCGTGTCCACCGCACCCGGCTGGGTGGTGCCGGACCTGCGCGACCCGATCCGCACCATCGGCCGCCGCACCTTCGACTTCGACCACCGCGTCGCCGTCATGGCGATCGTCAACCGCACGCCGGACTCGTTCCACGACAAGGGCGCGACCTTCGCGCTCGACCGGGCCGTCGAGGCGGCGGTGCGCGCCGCCGACCAGGGTGCCGACTGGGTCGACATCGGCGGCGTGAAGTTCGCTCCCGGACCCGAGCTGTCCGCCGCGGACGAGCTCGACCGCGTCCTGCCGGTCGTGTCCCAGCTCGCGCAGCAGTCCGACGTCGTGATCTCGGTCGACACCTTCCGACCCGAGGTCGCGGCGGCGACGATCGCGGCCGGCGCCAGCGTCGTCAACGACACCACCGGACTCTCCGACCCGCGGATGGCGTCCGTGGTCGCGGACTCCGACGCGACCATCGTCATCACGCACTCGACCGCGCCGCCCCGGCAGCACCTGCCGGAGCCGCCGACGTACGCGGACGTGACCGCCTCGGTGGTGGCGTTCCTGCAGGAGCGCGTGGACCGGGCACTCGCCGCGGGCATCCCCGAGTCGCGGATCATCGTCGACCCGGGCCACGACCTCAACAAGAACACCGTGCACACGCTCGAGGTCACGCGGCGGCTGCCCGAGGTCGTCGCGCTCGGCTACCCGGTGCTCGCCGCGGTGTCGAACAAGGACTTCGTGGGGGAGTCCCTCGGACGCCCCCGTGGTGAGCGCCTGCCGGGGTCGCTCGCCGCGGCCACCGTCAGCGCGATGCTCGGCGCCCGGATCGTCCGGATGCACGACGTGGTCGAGAGCGTCGACGCCATGCGCATGGTCGAGGCGGTCCTCGGCTGGCGCGAACCCGTGGAAGCGAGGCACAACACGTGACCGTCCTGCCCCCGTCCGTCGCGGACCTGTCCGACGACGACCTGCTCGAGCTCTACACCGCCTCCGTGCCCGAGGGGCCGTGGCTGCGCGTGAACTTCGTGGCGACGCTCGACGGGTCGGCCTCCGCCTCGGGCCGCACCGCTTCGCTCGGCGGGGACGACGACCTGCGGGTGTTCGACCTGCTCCGCCGGACCGCCGACGTGGTGCTGGTCGCCGCGGGGACCGTGCGCGACGAGGAGTACGGCCCGATGGTGCTGCACGACGCCGACGTGGCGTGGCGCCGGGCGCACGGGATGCCCGACCACCCGGTCTTCGCGATCGTGACGAACTCGGCGTCGATGGACGCGTCGTCGCGGGTCTTCACCGAGGCGCCGGTGCGGCCGATCGTGCTGACCTCCGGATCGGGAGCCGCGTCGTCGTCCGGGAAGGCCCTGGCGTCCGTCGCGGACGTGGTGGAGTGCGGCTCCACTGCTGTGGACGTGGATGCGCTGCGGGACGCCCTGGCCGCGCGGGGGCTGGACCGGATCCACTGCGAGGGCGGGCCGTCGTTCCTCGGGGCGCTCGTGGCGGCCGACGCGGTGGACGAGCTGACGCTGACGATCGACCCGTCGCTCGAGGGCGGGGAGGGGCCGCGGATCGCGACCGGGTCCTCGCCGGAGCTGCGGCGGATGCGGCCGGCGCACGTGCTGCTCGGCGACGGTGGGGTGCTGCTGACGCGGTGGGTGCGGGCGCGGGGCTGACGCGGGACGGCGCGCGGGTCGCGCGGGCGGGGCGGCGTGGTGCCGAGTCTCGCGCTGGCGGACACGACTCGCGCTCCGGGACGCGAGTCTCGTCCGCCGGGCCGAGTCTCGGCGCGGCTAGGGTCGACGGTGTGATCGACGTCGTGGTGTCCGGGGTCCTGTTCGACATGGACGGGACGCTCGTCGACTCGACCACGGTGGTCGAGGCCGCGTGGGGTCGCTTCGGCGCCGAGCACGGCATCGACCCGGCCGAGATCCTCGCCTTCTCGCACGGTCGGCAGACGATCGACACCGTGCAGCGCTTCCTGCCGCACCTGTCGCCGGAGGACCAGCACGCGATCGTCGCGACCATGATCGCCGCCGAGATCGACCACACCGACGGCATCGTCGAGGTCCCCGGCGCCGCCGCCTTCGTCCGGCGCCTGCTCGACGCGGGGGTCCCGATCGCGCTCGTGACGAGTGCCCCGCGGGACCTCGCCGTGAAGCGCATGGTCGCCGCCGGGGTCCCGGTGCCCGACGCCCTCGTGCCGTCGGAGGACGCCGAGCGGAGCAAGCCGCACCCCGAGGGGTACCTGCGCGGTGCCGCCCTGCTCGGGGTGCCCGCCGAGCGGTGCCTGGCGTTCGAGGACGCCCCCGCCGGGGTCGAGGCCGCGCTCGCGTCCGGCGCCACCACGGTCGTCGTCGGGGCCCTCTCGGCGCCGGTGACCGAGGGGCTGCCGCGCATCGCGGGGTACGACGGGCTCGCGGTCGAGCGTGAAGGGGCCGCTTTCCGCGTCCGCGGCTGAACGTCGGCTCCGGACTGCGAACGCGTCCAGCGCTCCCCGACGACGGTGGTCGTTGCGGTCAGGACCCTCGACCGCAGGTGCGGCCGGACGATCCCGGCCCGGAAGGAGCGACCATGGCAGCCCTCGACGGCAAGAAGATCCTCGTCATCGCGACGAACTACGGTGTGGAGCAGGACGAGATCGTCGTCCCCACCGACCAACTCCGTGAGCGCGGTGCGGACGTGACCGTCGCCGCGCAGGAGTCGGGCTCGATCGAGACCCTCGTCGGCGACAAGGACCCGGGCAAGTCGGTGTCCGTCGACACCACCATCGGCAGTGTCAGCGGAGCAGGCGACTACGACGCGCTCGTCGTCCCCGGCGGCACGATCAACGCCGACACCATCCGCCAGGACAAGGACGCGCTCGCCCTCGTCAAGGCGTTCGCCGAGGCCGGCAAGCCCGTCGCGGCGATCTGCCACGGCCCGTGGACGCTCATCGAGGCGGGCGTGGTCTCCGGCAAGACGATCACCTCGTTCCCGTCGCTCCAGACCGACGTGCGGAACGCCGGTGCGGAGTGGGTCGACCAGGAGGTCCAGGTCGACGGCGGCCTCATCACCTCGCGGAACCCCGACGACCTGCCCGCGTTCGTCGACGCGATCGAGCAGGCGCTCACCGCCTGACGCCGCCAGCGCGCGGTTCAGGGCAGCGGCACGGGGCGGGTCGTCCGGAGCACCGCGGGTCCGAGGGTCAGCACCCCGTCGGACTCAGGGTCGCACCGGACCCCGCCCCGACCCCGCATCGCACGGAACGCCCCCGGTGCGACCTCGTGGTCCATCCAGGCGCACGGGTTCGCCGGGCGGTACCCGCGGAACAGCACGGGCTCCTCGCCGGGGACCTGGAGCGAGAACGGCTCCCCGCGCAGCGCCTCGACGTCCGCGCCGCGGAGCACCACGTTCCGTCGGGTCGCCGCCGGGTCCACCGCCGCGCCGAGGGAGCGAGAGACCTCCTCGAGCCCCTCGACACCGATGACCGTCACGGTGGCGTGCACGTGGGCCCGGGCGGCGTAGTACCGGTCGCCGACGATGCCGAGTCCCGCCCGCAGCTCGATCCGGTCGCGCAGCTCGGGTCCGTCGGCCGGTAGCGCACCGTCCACCGGGCGCCCCTCGTATCGGTGGCGGGGTGACGCGAGGAGCAGGACGACCTCCACGGGGGTCTCGACGCGCAGGTCCTCGGCCACGCGCCCACCGTAGTCGTAGCGGCCGTGGCGAGCCGCCCCGGATGCCGCCGCTGCCGTGTCCGATTCCCGCCGGTCACTGTCGCCGGCCCGTGTCAGGGTTGCCGCATGACCAGCACCGCGGACGACACCCTGCACGCCGAGCGCTACCGCGTCGTCGCCTCCCGCGACGCGCGGTTCGACGGTCAGTTCGTCACCGCCGTGCACTCGACGGGCATCTACTGCCGACCGTCCTGCCCCGCCCGAACGCCGCGCGCGTCCGGGGTCACCTTCTTCCGCACCAGCGCCGCGGCGCACCTCGCCGGGTTCCGCGCGTGCAAGCGGTGCCTGCCCGAGGCGACCCCGGGCAGCCCCGAGTGGGACCTGCGCGAAGACGTCGCCGGCCGGGCGATGCGGCTCGTGCTCGACGGGGTGGTGGAGCGCGAGGGCGTCCCCGGCCTCGCCGCTCGGGTCGGCTACTCGGAACGGCAGCTCGGTCGCATCATGACGGCCGAGCTCGGTGCGGGACCGAAGGCGCTCAGCCGGGCACACCGCGCGCAGACCGCCCGCGCGCTGCTCACCTCGTCCGACCTGTCCGTGGCGGACGTCGCCTTCGCGGCGGGCTTCGCGAGCGTCCGGCAGTTCAACGACACCATCCGCGAGGTCTTCGCCGTCACCCCGTCGGAACTCCGGGCCCGCCGCGTGCTCCGCCCGGTCGAGGACGGCTGGCTGCACGTGCACCTGCCGGCCCGCGCCCCGTTCGACGCCCAGGGCCTGCTCGACTGGCACGCGCTCCACGCACTCGCCGGGCTCGAGCAGGTGGAGCGGGACGACTCAGGGCGGGTCACCTCGTACGGGCGGCTGGTCGACCTGCCAGGAGGCCCGGCTCGCTTCACGGCGTCGGCCTCCGCCACGCGGACGGCCGGCTCCGCAGCCGGTCGGACCGGCATCGACCTGCGGGTGCGGCTGACCACCCTGTCCGACCTGCCGACGCTCGTCGCGCGGGTGCGCTCGCTGTTCGACCTCGACGCCGATCCGGAGGCGGTGGACGCGGTCCTCGCGGCCGTCCCGGAGCTCGCACCCGCGGTGGCCCGTGTCCCGGGGATCCGGCTGCCCGGGCACGCCGACGCGGACGAGGTCCTGTTCCGAACCCTCATCGGCCAGCAGGTGTCGGTCGCCGCCGCACGCACGGCGCAGACCCGGCTCGTGGCCGCGCTCGGCGCACCGGTGCCCGACGACCTGGTGCCGGGCGGTCGACTGTTCCCGACGGCTGCAGTGATCGCGGAGCGCGGTCGCGAGGTCCTCCGGGGCCCGGCGGCGCGCGTGGACACCATCATCCGCGTGGCCGAGGCACTCGCGGTCGGCACGCTCATCGTCGATGCCGGGCAGTCCCTCGACGAGCTCCGGGGCGGACTCCTCGCGGTGAAGGGCATCGGCCCCTGGACCGCCGACTACGTGGCACTGCGGGTCCGGCACCACCCCGACGTGTTCCTCCACAGCGACCTCGCCGTGCGGAACGGTGCACAGGAACTCGGACTGCCCGGTGCGGCGCGCGAGCTCTCCGTACGGTCGGAGCAGGTGGCGCCGTGGCGGAGCTACCTGACGATGCACTGCTGGCGGCCGATCGTCGACCGGGCGGCCGCCGTCGCCGAGACGAGCGCGCGGGCCGCGGCGGCAGCCGCCCAACGAAGCTGATCAACGAGGAGGACGACCGATGACCGACGCCATCATCCAGACACTGGACACGCCAGACGGGCCCTTCACCGTGCTCGAGGACTCGGAGGGCCGCGTGCTCGCCTCGGGGTGGACCGACGACGCCGAGCGCATCGTCGCCCGGCTGGCCGACCGACACCGACCCGAGCGCGTGGTCGACGGCGCGGTCAGCGCTGCCGAGGCGGTCGACGCCTTCTACGACGGGCAGGTCGAGCAGGCCATGCAGGTGCCCGTGCGGCAGTTCGGCACGGACCTCTTCGCCGAGGGGTGGCGACAGCTCCGGGCGATCCCGGCCGGGTCCGTGCTCACCTACACCGAGCTCGCGAGTGCCATGGGTCGGCCCGACGCGATCCGAGCTGCCGCGAGCGTGTGCGCACGGAACGCCCCGGCGCTGTTCGTGCCGTGTCACCGGGTCCTCCGGTCGGACGGCACCCTCGGCGGGTTCGCGTGGGGCCTCGACATCAAGCGGTCCCTGCTCGAGCGGGAGTCGGTGGGCGCGACGGCGCTGGTGTGACGGGTACTGGCCGTCCTCCCCCTGCTTGCGGGTGGTGACGCGGACCGGGGCGCCTGCCATGCTCTCGGTACCGACACCAGCACGGTCCGTCCCGAGGACCCGACGCAGCGCCGTCGCACCACCCCGAGGACACCCATGCACGACGACCGTTCCCGCACCCCCGAGCACGCGGTGGGGCCTCCCGGAGTGCCCGGCGCCCCGGGGAGCGCCATCGCGCCGGCCCCGCTCCCGGCCGGGCACCTCTCGCCCGGGCAGCCCTCGGCCGGGCAGCCCTCGGCCGGGCAGCCCTCGGCCGGGCAGCCCTCGGCCGGGCAGCCCTCGGCCGGACACTTCTCGGTCGGGCACCTCGACCGGATCGTGCACTCGGCGGACGGCACGCCGCTCGCCGTCTCCGAGGCCGGCTCCGGTCCGACCCTGCTCGTCGTCGGCGGCGCCTTCGACCACCACGGCACGCCGACGGTGGACCGGCTCGTCCGGGCACTCCGCGACCGCTACCGGGTCGTCACGTACGACCGGCGCGGCCGGGGCGCGAGCGGGGACACCGCCCCGTGGTCGATCGAGCGCGAGATCGAGGACATGGCGGCGGTCGTCACCTCGGTCCCCGGTCCCGTCGACGCGCTCGGCACGTGTGTCGGTGCGGGCCTCGTCCTCCGTGGACTCGCGGCCGGCGTCCCGCTCCGGCGCGCGGTGCTCTGGGAACCGCCGTACCGCGCGACCGTCGACCCGCACGCCGACGACGTCCTGCTCGCGGACGTCCTCGACGAGCACGTCGCCGCGGGCCACCGCGGGCAGGCGGTGCGGGCGTTCCTCGCCCAGGTCCTCGGCCTGCCGATGGGCCAGGTCACCGCCGCACGACTCCGACCGCGGCTGTGGAGGGCCCTCCTCGCCGATGCGCACGTGCTCTCCCGCGACGTCCGGGTCCTCGGCGGACTGGCGGTCCCGCAGCGCGTCGCCGAAGCGGTGGGCGTCCCGGTGCTCGTCGCCGCGGGGGACGCCGGGGTCGAGTGGATGCGTGCAGCGGCTGCGGCGCTCGCCGAGGCCGTACCGGGTTCGCGGTCCCTCGTCGTCCCGGGACAGGGACACGTGCCCGACCCCGTGGTCCTCGGGCACCTGGTCGACCGGTTCACGGGAGTCGACGCACCGAGCGTCGATCCAGGGGACACCGACGCGCACTGACCGACCGGCTGCTGCGAGAGGATGGTGCGGTGACTGCTCCCCGCCTCGGCCTGCTGCTCGACGTCGACGGACCGATCGCCAGCCCGGTGACCCGGACCATCGCGATCCCGTCCATCGTCGAGGACCTCGTCGCCCTCGCCGCCGAGGGCATCCCGATCGTCTTCAACACCGGTCGGAGCGACGCCTTCATCCGGCAGGAGGTCGTCGGTCCGCTGCTCGCCGGCGGTCTGGCCGAGGGCACCCGGGTGCACGCCGTGTGCGAGAAGGGCGCCGTCTGGTGCTCCATCGGACCGCAGTACGACGGCGGCACGGGCGAGCTGACGGTCGCCGAGGACCTCGCGCTCCCACACGACTTCGCGGACGAGATGCGCGAGCTCGTCCGGGCCGAGTACGCCGACCTGGTCTTCTTCGACGAGACGAAGCGCGCGATGGTGTCGATCGAGCAGCGCGTCGAGGTGCCGAACGCGACCTACCTGGCACGCCAGGCCGACTTCGACGCGCAGGCGATGGCGGCGCTCGTGCGTCGGGGCCTCGGCGTGCGCCGCCTCGACGACGTCCGGCCGGACGCCGACGGTGCCGTGCAGTGGCGCATCGACCCGACGATCATCTCGACCGACGTCGAGTCGGACCGGTCCGGCAAGGACCTCGGCGCGGAGCGGTCGCTCGAGCTGCTGTCGGCGGACGGCGAGCTGCCGGTCACCTGGCGCACGGTCGGGGACTCGCGCAGCGACTACGCGATGGCGGACTGGCTGCACGCGAACGGCCACGACGTCGCCCACGTCGACGTCCGACCCGCTGACGGGGTCCCCGCGACGCCGTACCCGGTGCTCACCGCTCCGGACGGGATCATCCACGACGAGGCGGGCGCACGCTTCCTCGCGGACTGGCGCCGCACCGCCTGACCCGCCCCGCCCGACCCGTCCCGGAATCGGCGCCGCGGCCGACGCGCGCACCCGGCCCCGTGCCTCCCGGCCGAGAGGCCGTCGTCCACGCGATACGCCCCGCTCGAGCCGAGACACCGTCCCGTCCCGCGGCGTCTCGCCGGCACGGCGGCGTCTCGCCGGCCGGGGGCGTCCCGCCGTTGCGGCCCGAGCCCCGCCCCGCGCCGCCCGCACCGTTTGCGGACCGGGGTGGTACACCAGTACCCTTCCGGGGTCCACCGCCAGACCGATGACGGGAACCCCCCATGGCACTCCGCACCAAGTCGATCGAGGCCTCGCTGGCCGACTCCGAGGAGCAGGGCCGGTCACTCAAACGGTCCCTCAAGACGTTCGACATCGCCGCGATGGGCATCGCGGTCGCGGTCGGCGCCGGCATCTTCTCCGTCGGCGCGAACGCCGCCGCCAACTTCGCCGGACCGAGCGTCATCATCTCGTTCCTGCTCGCCGCCGTCACGTGCGGCCTGGCGATCATGTGCTATGCCGAGTTCGCGTCGACGATCCCGGTCGCCGGCTCGGCCTACACCTTCACCTACGCGACGATGGGCGAGCTCCTCGCCTGGATCGTCGGGTGGGACCTGATCCTCGAGACCCTCACCGCGAGCGCCGTCATCGCGAAGTACTGGGGCATCTACCTCAGCACCGCGTTCGGGGTGTTCGGCATCGACCTGCCCGACACGATCCAGCTCGGCCCGATCGGCTTCACGTGGGGACCGGTCCTGATCGTCGGCCTGTTCACCGTGCTGCTGGCGTTCGGCACGCGCCTGTCGAGCCGGGTGTCCGCCGTCATCACGGTCATCAAGGTCGCGATCGTCGTCTTCGTCATCGTCGCCGGGGCGTTCTTCGTCAAGGCCGCGAACTTCGCGCCCTTCGTCCCGCCGGCCGAGCCGACCAAGGGTGCCGAGGGCGGCGTCCTGACGCAGTCGCTCGTGTCCTTCGTCACGGGCTCCGCGCCCGCGCAGTACGGGGTGTTCGGCCTGCTCG
Organism: Curtobacterium sp. AG1037; assembly: GCF_003349855.1. Lineage (NCBI taxonomy): Bacteria > Bacillati > Actinomycetota > Actinomycetes > Micrococcales > Microbacteriaceae > Curtobacterium > Curtobacterium sp. AG1037. The sequence goes on from NZ_QQAO01000002.1 coordinate 131,400, forward strand.
CTGCGGCCTCGCTCGTGTTCTTCGCGTTCATCGGCTTCGACGTCGTCGCGACGAGCGCCGAGGAGACCGAGAACCCGCAGAAGACCCTGCCCCGCGGCATCTTCATCGGGCTCGGCATCGTCACGCTGCTCTACGTCGGCGTCAGCATCGTCATCACCGGCATGGTCTCGTACCGGCGCCTCGCGGAGGAGGACGCCCCGTCCCTCGCCTCGGCCTTCGACATCGTGGGCCTGCCGTGGGCGGCGGGGATCATCGCCATCGGTTCGCTGATCGGCCTCACCACCGTCGTGATGGTGCTGCTGCTCGGCCTGTCGCGCATCGTGTTCTCGATGAGCCGTGACGGCCTGCTGCCCCGCTGGTTCTCGAAGACGAACCCGAAGACGCAGACGCCGGTCCGGGTGCAGGTGGTCGCGGGTGTGGTCGTGGCCTTCATCGCCGGGTTCACCGCGGTCGAGCGCCTCGAGGGCATGATCAACATCGGCACGCTCTCCGCCTTCGTCCTCGTGTCGATCGGCATCGTGGTGCTCCGCAAGACCCGTCCGGACGCGCCCCGCGCCTTCCGGGTGCCGTGGTCGCCGGTGCTCCCGATCATCTCGGCGGTGCTGTGCTTCTGGCTCATGCTCAACCTCGAGGTCGAGACGTGGCTGCGGTTCATCGTGTGGCTGGCGATCGGCTTCGCGATCTACTTCGGGTACAGCCGTCGGCACAGCCGGGTGGGCAAGGGCCTGCAGTAGGCCCGACGGTCGGAGCGGCTGCGACTCGTCCTCGGCGCAACGCGAAGCACTCCGCGCCACGGGTTTCCGTGGCGCGGAGTGCTTTCGGTTGTGCGGGCGCACGACACGGCGTCACCGCGCCGCCCCGCCGCCCGCCACGCGGCGCGCTGCGGCCGGCCCGCGCTACGCGCCGACGGCCAGCGCGACGCCGAACGACAGCATCACGACGGCGACCAGGCCGTCGAACACGCGCCAGGTGAGCGGCCGGGTGAACAGCGGCCGCAGCAACCGCCCGCCGAACCCGAGGGCACCGAACCACAGGCAGCTCGCCGCCACGGCCCCGACGGTCCACCACCAGCGGTCGTCGACGCCCTGCTGGTTCGCCACCGACCCGAGGAACACGAGCGTGTCGAGGTACACGTGCGGGTTCGCCCACGTGAACACGAGCATGGTCAGGACCGCGGCCCGCATCGTCGGTGCGGCCGGGCGCGTGGTCACCCCACCCCGGCCGGGAGGCGCGACCCCCGTCCGCCCCGCCGGCTCGGCCGTCGGGCTGGTCGCCGACGCGCTGGTCGCGGACGTGCTGGGTGCAGTCGCGCTGGGCGCAGTCGTGCTGGGCGCAGTCGTGCTGGGCGCAGTCGCGCTGGGCGCCGGGATGCTGGTCCGGGTCTGCCCGGCGGGTGCCGCTGCCGGTGCCGGCACCCCGTCGTCGTCCGCTGCCTGCTCGACGCGCATCGCGTCCCCGGACGGCCGCAGCGCGCGCTTCGCCGCGAGGGCCCCGTAGGCCAGCAGGAACGCCGCCCCCACGAAGCGGATGACGACGACCGCGACGGGGAAGCGCTCGACGACCACCCCGACGCCGAGGACACCCGCCAGGATGAGCACCGCGTCCGACACCGCGCACACCACGACGGAGGCCGCGACCACCCGGACCGACGCGGTCACCGCCAACCGGAGCAGGTAGGTGTTCTGCACGCCGATCGCCACGATCAGCGCGAGTCCGGTGCCGAGGCCGGCGAGCAAGGGGAGGAGCGCGTTCACCCGTCCGACGCTAGGGCCGCCGCGACCTGCAGGCCAGCTCACGTTCCTTCGGCACCGTAAGCTCAGCTGCATGCTCCGGCTGCAGCGCGACCACCTCGAGACCCTGCTCGCCGCGGTCGACCACGGCACCCTCGACGCCGCGGCACGGGCGCTGTCGATCACTCCGTCGGCGGTGTCGCAGCGGATCAAGGCGATGGAGCAGCAGCTCGGTCGGGTCCTGCTCCAGCGGACGACCCCGGTGGCGCCGACCGCCGACGGCGAGGTGGTCCTCCGACACGCGCGTCAGGCGCGGCTGCTCGACGACGAGACCGCACGGGCGCTCGGGGTGGGTCCCGACGGGGACGCAGCGCTGCCGGTGGTCTCCTCCGTCGCCCTCGCCGTGAACGCCGACTCCCTCGGCACGTGGTTCCTCGACGCGCTCGCCCTCGTCCGTGCGGACACCGAGGTGGTGTTCGACCTACACCGCGAGGACCAGGACCGCACCGCCGAGCTCCTGCGTGCCGGCACCGTGATGGCGGCGGTCACCGCCGAGGCCGACCCGGTCCAGGGCTGCTCGTCCGTGCTGCTCGGCGTCGACCGGTACCGCGCCGTGGCGTCCCCGGCCTTCGTCGCCCGGTACCTGGACGGCGCGGACACCGAGCGACGGATGACCGACCGGCTCGACCGGGTCCCGCTCGTCGACTACGACCGCGACGACGACCTGCAGCAGGGGTACCTCCGCCGGGTCCTCGGGCACGCCCCCGGCGGTCCGCGCCACTTCGTCCCGACCTCGGCCGACTTCGCCCGCGCGGTGACGCTCGGGTTCGGCTGGGGGATGCTCCCCGAGGCGCAGTGCCTGCATGGCCTGCGGGAGGGCTCGTTCGTCGAGCTCACCCCGGGCCGACGGGCCGACGTGGCGCTCTGGTGGCAGCGGTGGAACCTGACGTCCCCGTTGCTCGAGCGCGTGACGGACGCCGTGCGGACGACCGCGCGGGAGTGGCTGCACCAGCCCGCCTGACGGGGCTCAGGCGGTCGCGCGCCAGCGGAGCCCGTCGACGAGCAGGCCGACCAGGTGCTGGCTCTGCTCGACGGTGGGGGCGCCGTGGCACAGGTCGGCGACCGCGCGGAGCAGCTGGGTCGCGTCAAGGTCGCTCCGGATGGTTCCAGCGGCCGAGGCGGCGTCGAGCAGCCCGGTCAACGCGCCGCCGAGCCGGTCGATGAACCACGGGTGCAGGCCCTCGAACGCCGGGTCCCCGGACTGCAGGGCGGCCGCGAGTCCGCGCTTCGTGGCGACGAACCCGGTGAAGCGCAGCAGCCACCGGGCGAGCGCCTCGTCCGGCTCGTGCTCGGCGCTGAGTTCAGCAGCAGCGTCCGCGCAGTCCTCGACGGCCTGCCGGAACACCGCGACGACCAGGTCGGACCGCTGGGGGAAGTGCCGGTAGAGCGTGCCCACACCGACCCCGGCGCGTTCGGCGACCACCCGGGCGGGGGCGTCGATGCCCTGCTCGGCGAAGACCGCGCGGGCGGTGTCCACGAGGGCGTCGAGGTTGCGACGGGCGTCGGCGCGCACGGGGCCTCCGGTCGTTGGGTGTCGGGATGCGCGGTCCGACCGCGCGGGGCTTGCGGAAACGGAACAGCGTTCCGTATGGTTCCGGAAGAGCGTTCCGGTTCCGTCCACGATACGGCACGGGAGCACCGGGCGCCACGGACAGGAGGCACTCCCATGCAGTACCGCACCCTCGGCCGCACCGGCATCCAGGTCAGCCCCTTCGCACTCGGTGCGATGATGCTCGGCACGGACGGCCGGATCGGCAACGGCGACGAGCAGGACTCGATCCGCATCGTCCACCGCGCCCTCGACGCCGGCATCAACCTCATCGACACCGCGGACCGCTACTCGCAGGGCGGGTCCGAGACGCTGATCGGCAAGGCGATCGCGGGCCGCCGGGACGACGTCGTGCTCGCGACGAAGTTCAACGGCCCGATGGGCGACGACCCGAACCGGCGCGGCAACTCCCGACGCTGGATCACCCGCGCGGTCGAGGACTCCCTCCGCCGCCTGCAGACCGACCACATCGACCTGTACCAGGCGCACCGCCCGGACGACACGGTCGACCTCGAGGAGACCCTGTCCGCCCTCACCGACCTCGTGCGGAGCGGCAAGGTCCGGGCGATCGGCAGCTCGGACTTCCCGGCGTCGATGCAGGTCGAGGCGCAGTGGACCTCGGAGCGCCGCGGCCTCGAGCGCTTCCGCTCCGAGCAGCCGACCTACTCGATCCTCAACCGCGGCATCGAACGCGAGGTGCTGCCCGTCGCCCAGCGGTACGGGATGGGCGCGCTGGTGTGGAGCCCGCTCGCCGGCGGCATGCTGACCGGACGCTTCCGGAAGGGCCAGCAGAGCGACCTCGCCCGCGTCGGGATGTTCCGGCACAACCAGGACGCGCGCCGGATCGACGCCGTGGAGCAGGTGGCGGCGCTGTCCGAGGACACCGGCATCCCGATGACGCACCTGGCGCTGGCGTTCGCGATCGCCCACCCCGGGGTGACGAGCGCGCTGATCGGCCCGCGCTCGACGGAGCAACTCGACGACCTGCTCGCCGCGGCCGACGTCGCACTGTCCGACGAGGTCCTCGACCGCATCGACGCGATCGTCCCGCCCGGAGCCGACGTCTCCCGGCTCGACCAGCAGTACGAGCCGCCGGCGATCACCCGGCAGGAGCTCCGGCGCCGCCCGCTCGCCGAGCGCTCCGCCGCCTGACCCCTCCCTCCCCCCCTCGCAAGACGCAACGTCGGCGGTTGCTCGCAGCGCGATACCGCTGCGAGGATCCGCCGACGTTGCGTTTCGCGGAACGCGCCGCCGCGGAACGCCGCCCCGTCCCGACACGCGCGCCCGGCGCCGGGGCGTGCGGGAATGCGGGAAACCGCAAGGATCGGCGCTCCGGTGCCGAGTTCACCCGCTGGACACACGGAGCGGCCGACCGGCTCGTAGTGTCGACCAGACCGACGGCGACGGGCCGTCGCCGCACGACCGCTCACGACACACCGAACAGCGCGTCCGCACCCTCGGACGCCGTCCCCCCGATGCCGGGTCCCTAGCCCAGGCACCGAACCCATGTCGCCACAGTCGCCGACGCCCGTCTCGCGTACCGTCGGCGTCCCCGTCTGCCGGTCGCGAGTCTCTCCCGACCCGACAGGAGAACCGCCATGTCCGCACCCACGGACCTCCGCCGACCGCGCCCGGACGCGGTGCCGAACCCGCCGTACCGGCGGAACTCGCCCCCTCGGTCGCCCGACGTCGGCGAACCCACGGACACGGCCGCGGCCCCGAGTGTGGGCGCGACCGCCGCGCCGAACCAGTCGCGCACGACGGGTGCTCCGTTCCTGTCCAGCACGCCCCGTGACCGGGTCCGCCGGCGCGCCCAGGGCGAAGCGGTCCCGCACGTGCGACCCCGCTCCGAGAGCCGCGCGCACAGCCCGGTCATGGTGCTCATCGTGCTCGTGGCGACGCTCGGCGTGATGGCGTACGCGGTGTTCCTGCTCGACCCCGCCAACCGCGGCGACTTCCTGCCGTACGGCCTGGTGATCGTCGCGGAGAGCGTCCTCGTCGGCCAGGCCCTGCTGTCGATGTGGACGATCCTGTCCGGCGGCGCCGACCCCCGCGACTTCGCGTTCCACCACACCCAGGACACGCTGTTCGACCGCGACGCCGTCGCCCGCGACGGCCTGACCGATCAGCCGCACCGCTGGCCGATGCACGTCCGCGGCCGCCGGGTCGAGGTCGACGTGTTCATCACGGTCTACGGCGAGGAGCTGTCGAAGATCGCCGCGACCGTGCAGGCCGCCCTCGCGATGCGCGGCGAGCACCGCACGTGGGTGCTCGACGACGGCCGGAGCGACGAGGTACAGGCGCTCGCCGCCGAGCTCGGCGCCCGCTACGTCCGCCGCCTGTCCTCGCACGGCGCGAAGGCCGGCAACATCAACCACGCCCTGACCCTCGCGAAGGGCGACTACTTCGCGGTGTTCGACGCCGACTTCGTGCCGAAGCCCGACTTCCTGTTCGAGACCGTCCCGTTCTTCGCGGACGACGGCATCGCGTTCGTGCAGACGCCGCAGACCTACGGCAACCTGCACAACCTGGTGTCCCGCGGCGCCGGCTACATGCAGACCGTGTTCTACAAGTTCATCCAGCCCGGTCGGAACCGCTTCAACGCGGCGTTCTGCGTCGGCACGAACGTCGTCTTCCGCCGCAGCGCGATCGACGAGGTCGGCGGCATCCACACCGACTCGAAGTCCGAGGACGTCTGGACCAGCCTGATGCTCCACGAGCGCGGGTGGAAGTCCGTCTTCATCCCGATGACCCTGGCCGTTGGTGACGCCCCGGAGACCATCGAGGGCTTCACGAAGCAGCAGCTCCGCTGGGCCACCGGCGGGTTCGAGATCCTGCTCACGCACTTCCCGTTCAACCCGAAGCACCGGCTGTCGATGGACCAGCGGCTGCAGTACCTGGTCACGGCGAGCTTCTACCTGACGGGCATCGTCCCCGGGCTGCTGCTCCTCGTGCCGCCGCTCGAGATCTTCTTCGACCTGCGCCCGATGAACCTGTCGATCGGCCCGGGCGAGTGGGTGCTGTTCTACCTCGGCTTCTACCTGATGCAGGTGCTGCTCGCGTTCTACGCCCTCGGGTCGTTCCGGTACGAGACGCTGCTGCTCGCGGCTGTGTCGTTCCCGATCTACGCGAGCGCGCTCTGGAACGTCCTCTGCGGCAAGGAGCAGGCCTGGCACGTCACGGGCGCGAACCGCGGCCGGACCCCGTCGCCGTTCAACTTCATCGTGCCGCAGGTCCTGGTGTTCGTCTTCCTGTCGCTGACGAGCGTGGTCGCCGTGTGGCGCGACCTGCACAACGGACAGCTCACGCTCGCCACGGCCTGGAACATCACGAACACCCTCGTGTTCCTCGCCTTCATCGTCGCCGCGTTCCGCGAGCAGGCCCGAAACCGCGTCGCCGACCGCGAGCGCGCCCGTGGCGGCGTCGCCCGCCCGGCACTCGCCCTGGCGCCGAACCCCGCCAGCCCGGTCCGGACGACCGTCGTCCGACCCGACACCCTCGAACCCCACCGCGCCGCGATCGCCGGCGTCGCGACGCAGGACGGACACCGCGCATGACCTGGACCAACCGACTCCGACTCCTCGGCGGCCTGCTGGTCGTCCTGGTGGTCGTCGCCGCCTGCACGCTGGTGTTCAACCAGCGGCAGAGCGCCGTCGCCAGCACCTCCGCCGCGATCGCTGCGCAGGAGTACGCCGTCGGCACCGACTACGGCGGCACCGTGACGCAGGAGTACGTCGAGGAGGGCGACACCGTCCAGAAGGGTGCCAAGCTCATCCAGGTGCAGAGCCTGCAGCTCGCGCAGGACATCCGGAAGGGCGTCGTCGGGGCGGACACCCAGACGAGCGCCTACGACATCGGCGAGGACGGGCTCATCACCTTCAAGGCCGAGGTCTCCGGCACGATCGCGAAGATCGACGTCAAGACCGGCGGCTACGTGCAGGCCGGTTCCGAGCTCGGCACGATCCACAAGGCGGACAGCTTGTTCGTGACGTCGAACTTCACCGTCACGCCCCGCGACTACGGCCGCATCCGCAACGGCGCCGAGGTCGAGCTCCGCCTGCCCGACGACCGCACCGTCACGGGTCGCGTCAAGAGCGTCAGCGTCGAGACGAACGCCGACGGCCAGGCGAAGACCACCGTCGACGTGGAGAGCCGCGAGCTGTCCGCCTCGCCGTCCTCGGGGATCACGAGCCCCGGCACGCCGGTCGACGCGACGCTGCACCTGCAGGACGACGGCGAGCTCGCCGGGGTCACGGACATGGTCCGGGACTTCTCCCGCCAGATCGGGCTGTAGCCGGTGCGCCCCGCGTCCCGGACCGACGGGGCGGGCCCGACCCGTGCCTCCCGTCCGGTCCTGCTGGTCACCCTGGTGACGGCCGTCACCCTCCTGGTCACCGCGTGCACCGGGCCGGGAGGCACGGATCACCCGACCCCGTCGGCCTCTGCCACCCACTCGGCGGCCCAGGCGCGCGCGGTCGCCGCCCTGGGTGACGTCACGTCCTCCACCGCGGGGACGATGCGCCTGGCGGACGGGCTGTTGCCCCCGACGAACCGGTGGTTCTCCGGGCTCGTGTTCGGCGCGGCACCGCAGCCGGTGTTCCCGTCACCGATCTCGTGGCAGGTCACGAGCGGCGGGTTCGCCGCCGGACTGCCGGACGTCACCGCGACCGAGAAGACCATCGCGGGCGGCGCCGTGCCGCAGGTCGGCTTCGACCTCGGCGCGACGAGCACCCTGGTGTCGGCGTACGACGCGGTGTCGGTGACCGTCGAACACCGCGACGGCGACACCGTGCTCGGCCACTCCGTCGTCGCCGAGGGCTCACCGCTCGTGACCTACACGGCCGCACGCGACGGGCAGCTCCGCGCCACCACGCGGCTCACCCGCACCGGTGACGGCACCGCGACCATGACCGGCGGCGGCCGCACCTGGCAGGTCGTCGTCCGCGACGGCACCGTCGACACCTCCGGGATCGCGCTGCGGGAGGGCGGCTCGGTCGTCCTGCTGCCGACCCCGGACGGGGCGAGTGCGTCCCAGGTCGCACGGCTCGTCGCGGCCGCGCGGCCCCTCGCCGGCACGACCCTCGAACGCGGTGCGACCCGGTCCACGCAGCGCACCACGCTCGGCTACGACTTCGGCGGCGGTGCGGGCGTCCTCGTCCCGCAGGCCGGTCAGGGCACGTCCGGTCTGTCCTGCACCGGGCTCGAGGTCGCGACCATCACCGGGCCCGCCTCGGTCTGCACCGGGACCGCCCTCCGGTTCGCAGCGAAGACCGTGCAACCCGACGACCGTCTCGACCTGTCCGGGCTCTCCGCGGCGGACCGCACCACGCTCTCCGAGCAGGTCCGCGAGGACGCCGCCGGGGTCGACCCGTCGTCGTACGCCGCCGACACCTACGGCGGCGGCAAGGACCTGTACCGCGTCGCGACGCTGTACCGGCTCGCGGTCGGGCTCGGTCTCGACGACCAGGCCGCCGCGCTCAAGTCGTCGATCGTCAGCGAGCTCGACCAGTGGTTCGACGCGTCCGGATGCGGCGACCGCAGCGCCCGGTGCTTCCGGTACGACCCGACCGTGCACGGACTCGTCGGGCAGCAGCCGTCCTTCGGGTCCGACGAGTTCAACGACCACCACTTCCACTACGGCTACCTGCTGTCCGCGGCGGCCATGGTCGCGGACAGGGACGACGCGCTCGTGTCCCGGTGGCGGACGGTCGCCGACCTGGTCGCGGCGGACATCGCCTCGCCGACGCAGACGACGTCCTTCCCGGCGCTCCGCGTCTACGACCCGTACGCACAGCACTCCTGGGCGTCCGGGTACTCGCCCTTCGCGGACGGCAACAACCAGGAGTCCGCGTCCGAGGCGGTGTCCGCCTGGAACGGCGTCGCCCGCTGGGGCACGGTGTCCGGGTCGGCGTCCCTGCGCTCGGTCGGCACCTGGCTGCTGTCGAACGAGGCGGCGTCGGCGCAGCGCGACGTCCTCGACCCGGACCTGTCCGCCTTCCCGGGCTTCACGCACCGGGTGGTGTCCCTGAACTGGGGCGGCAAGCGCGACCACGCGACGTGGTTCAGCGCCGCGGCGTCGGCTCCGGCGGGGATCGAGCTCATCCCGATGCCGGCGATGGCGGGGGAGTACGCCGGCGCCGGTGGTCGGGCGCAGATCCAGCGGGTCCTCGACGAGGCGGTGCCGGACGGCCGCTACGACGTGCAGTTCGGCGACTACCTGCTCATGTACCGGGCGCTCGGCGGGAAGTCGGACGCGGCGGCGGCGCTCGCGGACGCGAAGCGGTTGCCGGACGCGGTCGTCGACGCGGCGAACTCGCGGTCGTACCTGTACGCGTGGATCATGACGCGGACCTGACGCGGTGGCCCGGCCGGGGGACGCGGGCCGGGCCCGGTCGGGCCGCCGCCCCGGCGCGTCGTGCTCGTCCCGCGGGCCGGCCCGCGTCGTGCGCTGCGCTTCGCTTCCCGGACCGTCTGCGTCGGCGTCCACCGCGCGCCGCCTACCGTCCCGGCCATGACCACGCGAGCGAAGATCACCGTCACGGCGTTCCTCGGCGCCGCGAGCCTGGCGCTGCTGCTGACGGCCTGCGACCCGGGCGGCGCCCAGAACATCGACCCCGTCGGCAAGGTCCCCGGCAGCGAGGAGAAGTCCCGGTCGGCGGAGTGCGCGGTCGCGGCGAGCCCGGCCGTCGACGCCATCGGCACCGCGGTCGGCCCGCACGACACCACCGAGTTCGCGAACGTCACGGCGGGCGACGGCGGGTGGTACCTCGGCGCGTCGATCGTGCCGGAGGACAGCAAGGACGCGAACGACGACGAGGTCACGGTCTGGGCCACGACCGAGGACCCGACGAAGGACGACTTCGACGGCACCCTGTACGCCGTGAACGAGGCCGCGCAGGACGCCACCGAGGACGAGTCGGCGTCGGTGCCGCCCGCGCCGAGTGCCTTCAGTGCGGACTCGGACGCCGCCCAGCGTGTCGAGAGCTGCGTCGTCGAGGCCGCCGACCGCTGATCGCCGGTCGTGGGCCGCCAGGGCTCGTGCATGCCGGCACTGCTGGCCGCTCCGGCTACGTCTGGCAGCGTGGGCACCAGTAGGTGTCGCGCAGGGTCAGCTCGGAGTCGCCGAGCTCACCGTGCCGGATCGGCGTCCCGCACCGCAGGCAGGGCTTGCCGGCCCGTCCGTACACCCAGAAGCGCCGACCCGGGCGGTCGACGCCCGTCGTCACGCGGGCGTTGCGGTCGCGGTTCGCCAGGATGAGCCGGCTCGCGAGCGCGATCGTCCGCGCCGGGTCCTGCACCTGCCCGACCGACCGCGTCGGCAGCACACCGCGCAGGAAGCACAGCTCGTTCCGGTACACGTTGCCCAGGCCCGCGAGCACCCGTTGGTCGAGCAACGCCAGTCCGACGGGGCGGTCCGGTTCGGCCGTGAGGTTCGCGAGCGCCCGGTCGGCGTCCCAGTCCGGGCCGAGCAGGTCCGGCCCCAGGTGTCCGACGACCTCGGACTCCTGCTCGCGCGGGACCACCTCGAGCACCCCGAGGGTGAAGCCCACGGTGGACACGTCCTCGGCGTCCAGCACCACGCGTGCCTGGTGCGCCGGCCGTCGCCAGCGCTCACCCGGGGCGTAGACGTCCCACCGGCCCTCCATCTTCAGGTGCGAGTGCACGGTCAGGTCGCCGATCCGGTGGAGCAGGTGCTTGCCGCGCGGGACGACCTCGTCGACCGTCCGACCGACCAGGTCGAGCGTCGCGAACGCGGGCACCCGGAAGTCGGAGCGGGTCAGGACCTTGCCGGCGAGGGCGGTGTGCAGGCGTCGGGCTGCCCGGAAGACGGTGTCACCCTCGGGCACGGCACACCGTCCCGCTCGGAGTCGCGCCGGTCGTGCTCGGTTCAGACACGGAGCCGCACCCCCTGCGGGGTCGCGGTGAAGCCCGCCTCGCGCAGGGCGCTGCCGAGCGGGCTCTCGAGGACGAACTCCCCGTCCACGCGTTCGACCGCGAGCTTCCGGAGCCCCGAGCGCACCACCGCGGCGATGGACCGTGCGGCCGCGAGCAGGTCCGCCGGGTCGTCGGTGAACGTCAGGACGGACTTCCCGCCCCGTTCGACGTAGACCACCAGGCGGCCGTCGACGGTCGTGACCAGGGCGCCGGCCTTCCGTCCGGGACGGTGCCCGCGGGCCCTGCCCGCGCCGGTGGAGGCACCTGCGGCTCGCACCGTGCTGGTGCTGGTGCTGGTGCTGGTGCTGGTGCTGGTGCCGGCGGCGTCGGAGCCGTCGGCCGCGCCCGTGGTGTCCGCCGGGTCGCCGTCGGACGGCCACGGCAGCGCCGCACCGTACGGGTTCGCGGGGTCGGTCGCGGCGAGGGTCAGAGCCTGGCGCTCCCGGTCGGCGTCGGCGCGCTCGTCGTCGTCCAGGTCCCGCGCGTACGTCCGGAGCCGGTCGACCGTGGGGCTCGTCGCGAACTGCGCCGCCCCGAGTCCCTCGACGAAGTACCCGCGGCGGGCCCGACCGGACTCCTCGAACCGACTGAGCACCCGGTACACGCCGGCGAACCCGCCCCGCACGCCCTCGACCTGCACGGCGCCACGGGTCACGACGCCGTACCGCTCGAGCAGCTGCTCCGCGGTCGCGGCGGCACGGACGGTGCCGTCGGACTCCGCGAGCGGCAGCAGCGACCACCGGCCGCCGACCGACGGCGGACCGGACTGCGTCGGGAGCGTCGGGCGTCGCCGGCCGCGGTAGGGCCGGGAGCGCGGCGCACTCGTGCTCTTCGCCTTCCCGCCGAGCATCGCGCGGAGCGGGGCGAAGGTGTCGTTCGTGATCTGCCCGGCCCAGACGAGGTCCCACAGCGCCGTCGCCAGGGCGGTGTCGTCCGTGCTGCCGACCGCCTGGCCGAGCTGCCGGAAGAAGTACGCGCCGCCGCCGGCGAGTGCGCCGAGCACGTCGCGCTGGAGCTCGGTGGTCTCGTCGCCCGAGGGCTCGGCGAGCGTCGTCTCCAACGTGTCCGCCAGGTGGAGTCGGACCCACCCGTCGTTGCCGGGGAGCGTGCCACCGCCGGACCACAGGACCTCGCCCGTGGCGGTGAGCTCGTCGAGCATGCTCGTCGAGTAGTCGCTGACCCGGGCGGGCAGCACGAGGGTCTCCCACGCGCTCGCGGGCAGGGCGACGCCGGCGAGCTGGTCGATCACCTGCAGGACACCGTCCACGCCGCGCAGCCCACCGCGGGTCCCCGGGGTGTGCACGTGCTGCCACGCGGGCAGGAAGCGCGCGAGGGTGTCCGGCGACACCGGCTCGACCTCGTGCCGCAGGGCCGCGAGCGACTTCGTGCGGATGCGGCGGAGCACCTCGGCCTCGCACCACTCCGCGCCCTGTCGGTCCGGCCGGAACTCGCCCTCGACGACCCGGCGGTCGGCGACGAGTCGGCGCAGGGTGTCCTGGACGACCGCGACGCCGAGCCCGAGGCGTCCGGCGGCGTCCTGCAGCGAGAACGGTCCGTGCGACCGCGCGTACCGGCCGACCAGGTCGCCGAGCGGGTCGGCGACGGGCTCGACGAACGCGGTCGGGACGCCGATCGGCAGCGGGACCCCGAGGGCGTCCCGCAGGCGCGAGGCGTCCTCGATCACCGCCCAGCGGGTCGTCCCGGCCTGGCTGAAGGAGAGCACCCGCCGGTCGCGCTCGAGTGACTCGAGGGCGGTCCGCACCGTGGCTTCCGCCGCCTGCTGGTCGGCCGCGTCGGCGAGCCAGCTGCGCGCCGTCAACTCCGGCAGGTCGAGCGCCCCGACGAGCCGGAGCACGTCGACGATGCCCTCGGCGTCCCGCGCACGGCGGTCGGGCGACAGCCGCTGCAGGTCGCGTTCGACGGAGGCGATCACCTCGGGGTCGAGCAGCTCCCGGAGCTCGGCGCGCCCGAGCAGCTCGCCGAGGAGCGTCGAGTCGAGCGACAGCGCCGCGGCCCGGCGCTCGGCGAGCGGGGAGTCGCCCTCGTACATGAACGCCGCGACGTACCCGAACAGGATCGACCGGGCGAACGGTGACGGCTGCTCGGTCTCACGCTCGACCAGGCGGATGCGGCGCTCGCCGATCTGGTCCGCGATGCCGAGCAGCGCGGGGACGTCGTACACGTCCTGCAGGACCTCGCGCACGGTCTCGAGGACGATCGGGAACGTCGGGTACTTCTGCGCGACCTCGAGCAGCTGCGAGGCGCGCTGCCGCTGCTGCCAGAGCGGTGACCGCTGCCCGGGGTTCCGGCGCGGCAGCAGCAGGGCGCGCGCCGCGCACTCGCGGAAGCGCGCGGCGAACAGCGCCGAGCCGCCGACCTCGTCCGTCACGACGGCCTCGAGGTCGTCGCGCTCGAACACGAACAGGTCGGCCCCCGGCGGCTCGGCGTCGGTCTCCGGGATCCGGACGACGATCCCGTCGTCGGCGGCCATCGCGTCGCCGTCGATCCCGTGTCGTTCGCGGAGCCGGGCGCCCACGGCCAGGGCCCACGGGGCGTGCACCTGCATCCCGTACGGCGAGTGCAGGATGAGCCGCCAGTCGCCGAGCTCGTCACGGAACCGCTCGACCACCAGGGTCGTGTCGTTCGGGACGTGTCCGGTGGCCTCGCGCTGCTCGCGGAGGAAGGTCAGCAGGTTCGTGACGGCGCGGTCGTCCAGCCCACCGGCGGCCACCCGTGCGCGGGCGTCCTCGTCCGAGGCGCCCTCGACCTCGCGGACGAACGCGCCCGTCGCCTTGCCGAGCTCGGCGGGCCGGCCGATGCCGTCACCCTTCCAGAACGGGACGCGTCCCGGCTGCCCGAACGCCGGGCTGACGAGCACCCGGTCGTGGGTGATCTCCTCGATGCGCCAGCTGGTCGCGCCGAGGGCGAACACGTCGCCGACCCGGGACTCGTAGACCATCTCCTCGTCGAGCTCGCCGACGCGGGACGCCTTCTCGCCGACCATGAACACGCCGAACATGCCGCGGTCGGGGATCGTGCCACCGCTCGTGACCGCGAGCCGCTGCGCTCCCGGTCGCCCGGTCAGGGTGCCGTGCACGCGGTCCCACACCAGGCGCGGCCGGAGCTCGGCGAACTCGTCGCTCGGGTAGCGCCCCGTCACCAGGTCGAGCGTCGCCTCGAACGCGGAGCGCGGCAAGGAGCTGAAGGGGGCACTCCGCCGGACGAGCTCGAACCAGTGCTCGACGTCGACGGTGTCGATCGCACCGGCGGCGACGGTGTGCTGGGCGAGGACGTCGAGGGGGTTCGCGGGGACCGAGATCGACTCGATCTGCCCGGACACCATGCGCTCGACGGTGACCGCGCTGTTCACGAGGTCGGCGCGGTGCTTCGGGAACAGCACACCGCGGGAGATCTCGCCGACCTGGTGTCCCGCGCGGCCGACGCGCTGCAGGCCGCTCGCCACGGACGGCGGGGCCTCGACCTGCACGACGAGGTCGACCTCGCCCATGTCGATACCGAGCTCGAGCGAGCTCGTCGCGACGACGCAGCGCAGGCGCCCGGACTTCAGGTCGTCCTCGATGATCGCGCGCTGGTCCTTCGACACCGAGCCGTGGTGCGCCCGGGCGAGCACCGGGACCGCCGGGTCGGACCCGCCGCCGTCGGTCTGCCCGGACTGGCCGATCACCTGCGCCGGCGGCCGCTTCGGCTGGGCGACCGGAGCGTGCGCGGACGCGCGACCGGGCGACTGCCCGACCGGTCCGGCCCCAGCACCGCCCGGTCCGGACCCGGCACCGGCAGCACCGACGGCCGCCGGTTCTCGGACGTCCCGCGCCGCCAGCACCCGTTCCTCGTGGATCTCGTTCAACCGCGCGGTCAGGCGTTCGGCGAGTCGTCGGGAGTTCGCGAAAACGATCGTCGACCGGTGCTCCTCGACCAGGTCGACGACCCGTTCCTCGACGTGGGGCCAGATCGAGCCGTTGGTCGGCGACTCGGTGGCGTCGGCACCGACCGGGGGTGCGCCGAGCTCGGTCATGTCGTCGACCGGCACGACGACCCGTAGGTCGAAGGTCTTCTGCGCGGGCGGCGCGATGATCGTGACGGGTGCCCGGCCGCCGAGGAACCGAGCGACCTCCTCCGCGGGCCGCACGGTGGCGGAGAGACCGATGCGCTGCACGGGCGCGTCGAGCAGGTCGTCGAGCCGCTCGAGCGACACGGCGAGGTGCGCCCCGCGCTTCGAGGACGCGACCGCGTGCACCTCGTCCACGATCACGGTGTCGACGTTCACCAGGGTCTCGCGCGCCGCGGAGGTGAGCATGAGGTACAGCGACTCGGGCGTCGTGATGAGGATGTCGGGCGGCTGGCGGAGCAGGCGCTGCCGGTCGGCGGACGGGGTGTCCCCGCTCCGGACCCCGACGGTGACCTCGGGCGGCTCCGTGCCGAGCCGCCGGGCCGTCTGCGTGATGCCGACCAGCGGACTGCGGAGGTTCCGCTCGACGTCGACCCCGAGGGCCTTGAGCGGCGAGACGTAGAGCACCCGCGTGCGCTGCTTGGCGGGCGGACGGTCCGTCGCGCTGATGAGCCGGTCGATCGACCACAGGAACGACGCCAGGGTCTTGCCGGACCCGGTCGGGGCGATCACCAACGCGTGCTGCCCGGTGGACACGGCGTCCCAGGCCCCGGCCTGCGCGGCGGTCGGGGCGGCGAACGCGCCGCGGAACCACTCCGCGGTCGCGGGGGAGAAGCGCTCGAGGACGTCCGTCATGGTCCGTCCCATCCTGCCCGCGGCCACCGACAGCGGGCCGAGGAAGACCGATGCTTGACACCGCGATAGTTAGCGATCTATCGTTGACGCATCGCGACACGCACGCAACGGATCGTGAGCCCACTTCACCCGACACACAGAAGGAGTCCTCATGCGCACCATGCACGACGACCAGATGCACGACCGCCGCGACCAGCGCGGCACCGGTCCGCGCGGCCCCCGCTTCGGCGGCGCGCGGCAGCACCACGGGCACGGCTTCCCCGGCCGCGACCGCGGTGACCACGACCACGGCGGACGCGGTGGCTTCGGCCCCGGGTTCGGCGGACGCGGCTTCGGCCCGGGCTTCGGTCCCGGGTTCGGCGGCGGTCCCGGCTTCGGACGCGAGCGCCGTCGTCGCGGCGACGTCCGTCTCGCGATCCTCGGCCTCCTCGCCGAGGGTCCGCAGAACGGCTACGCCGTGATCAAGACCATCGCCGAGCGCACCGGCGGCGCCTGGAAGCCGAGCCCCGGTTCGGTCTACCCGACGCTCCAGCAGCTCGTCGACGAGGACCTCGTCGTCTCGACCGGCGACGGGCGCAAGACGCTGTTCGAGCTCACCGAGGCGGGCAGGGCCGAGGCCGCGTCCAAGGCGGACGAGATCACCGCGGCGTTCGACGCCGCTCCGGGCATGCCGGACACGCAGCGCGAGTTCGTCGAGGCGCTCCGGAAGACCATGGGCGTGCTGCACGTGTACCGGTCGAACGCGACCGACGAGCAGACGAAGGCCGCCACCGCGAAGATCGACCAGCTCCGCAAGGACCTGCTGCAGATCCTGGCGGACTAGCGGCTCGCGTCCGACGCGACACGACGACGGCCGGGAGGCACGTGGCGGCCCGCCACGTGCCTCCCGGCCGCTTTCCGTCGCCCCGCCCCCGCCGCCCCCCCCGCCCCCGGGTCGCCCCCGCCCCCTGTCGCCCCGCCCCCCCTCGATGGAGCAGAAGCCGTCGAGTGCACGGAGGCGACCCGACGTCGTCTGCTCCATCGACGGGGCGGACGGAGGGGCCGCGACCTCCGCTGCCCGCGTCAGTCGGCGTCGACGAAGGCGGCGACGTCGGCGAGCTCCGCGGCCGACACCGCGTGTGCCAGTCCCGCGTACGTGCGGTCGGTGACGTCCGTGTGCGCGGCGGCCCACGCCTGCGTGCGTGCGGTCGCCTCCGCCGGGATCACCGGGTCCAGGTCGCCGTGCCCCAGGAACACCCGGGGGTGCACCGTCGCCACCGCCTCGTCCCGGGAGTCCGCGACCCCCGGCACGACGAAGCCGGACAGCGACACCGCGAACGCGAACGCCCCCGGTCGGGCGCGCAGCAGCTGCAGCGCCATCGAGCCACCCTGTGAGAACCCGAGCAGTCCGATGCGCGGGTGGTCGGCCGCGACGTCGTCGATCCATGCGAGGACCCCGTCGACGGCATCGTCCACCGGACCGACCGCGGGGGACCCCGGCGTCCCGAGCGGGTACCAGGAGAACCCGGGACCCCACGGCATCGGGGCGCGCAGCGACGCGGCCGTCCACGCCGGTGGGAGCGCGGGCGCGATCCCGAGCAGGTCCCGCTCGTTCGATCCCACCCCGTGCAGCAGGACGAGCAGCGGCGTCCCCGCCCGCTCGTCGGCCGGCCGGGTCCACTGCACGACGTCCGCATCGATCACGTGGACGACGCTAGCCGTCCACGGCGACCGCGGCGTGCGCCGAACTCGCCGGGGCGACTGGTAGACACGGTGCATGGCCTCGCTGCGCACCCCCGACCCCGACTCCGGCTGGCTGTCCGACGAGGAGCTCGCGAACATCCGCCGGCGCCTGCCGATCTGCTACGTCGAGGCGCTGCCCGTCCGCACCGACGGCCTCGGCGTGGTGACCGAGGTGGGCGTGCTGCTGCGCGTCTCGCCGAGCGGGTCGATCGCCCGGACGCTCGTCTCCGGCCGCGTGATGTTCGGCGAGTCGATCCGGACCGCGCTGTTCCGGCACCTCGAGAAGGACCTCGGTCCGATGGCGTTCCCGCAGCTCCCCGCGAGCCCGACGCCCTTCACGGTCGCCGAGTACTTCCCGCTCCCCGGCGCCTCGGTGTTCACCGACGAGCGGCAGCACGCGATCTCCCTCGCGTACGTCGTGCCCGTGACGGGGACGTGCGAGCCGCGTCAGGACGCCCTCGAGCTCACGTGGATGAGCCCGATCGAGGCGGCCTCCGACGCCGTCGCCGAGGAGATGGAGGGCGGTCGCGGCGCCCTGCTCCGTGCGGGCCTGGCGTCCGTCGGGGCCCTGCACTAGCGGGAGCCGCCCGCTGCCCGCGCGGCCTCCGCCCGCCGCACCCGCACACGACGAAGCCCCCGGGACCGATCGGTTCCGGGGGCTTCGCAGCGCGGTCGCTGGGACCGGCTTCAGTGCTTGTCGTTGCGGAGGCTGTCCGCGACGCCGTGCGCCGCGTCCTTGACGTCGTCGACGCCCTGCTTGGCCGACGCCTTGGCCTGGTCGGTCTGACCCTCGGCCTTCAGCTTGTCGTTGCCGGTCAGGTTGCCGAGGCCCTCCTTGACCTTGCCGACGAGCTTCTCGCCGGTGTGGTTGTTGTCTTCGCTGCCAGCCATACGGTCTCCTTCCAACGACGGACGATTCCCCGTCAGCCGCTCGCGCGGCGTCCGGTGCAGGAGAACCTACGCCGCCGGACGACCGGGCTCGCACCCGGCGTCCAGGTTCGGACCGAAGGAGTCAGTCAGCGGCGGTCAGCTCAGTGGCGGTCGGCCGACCCCGCCGGACGCGAGGCCCGACGCGAGCCGCTGCGACGCCGCGCGCCGCCCGACTCCGAACCGGCGCTGCGCCCACCGACGTACCCGCCCTCGGACGACCACACAGCGCTCGACCCGCCGCGCACGACGTCGCTCGAGGCACGACGACCGGAGCCGCCGCGACGCTGCCCACCGGTCGCCGGGGCCGCGCTCGCCGGAGCCGCGGCGGCACCGCGACCCGAGGCCGACCGGCCGCCGCGCCCGTTGCCGGACCGGCCCGACGTGCCGGACGCGCCGGTCGAGGCGGGCTGGGCCGCGCCTCCCGACCGTCCGCCGCGACCACGGCGACGACCGCCGCCCTCGCTGCCGGAGCCGGCCGACTCAGCACGCGGCGCGCGCTGGCGCTGCTGCTGCTGGACCGGCTGCTCCTCGACGTGCCGGATCGGTGCGACCTCGCCGACGAGCTCGGTCACCGCGGGGGACGTCGCCGTCACCTGCTGCGGCTTCACCGAGATCGCGGCCGCGCGCATCATCTGCGCGACGTCGCGGCGCTCCGCCGGCAGCGTCACGGTCACGACGTCACCGGACGAACCGGCACGCGCGGTGCGGCCCGAGCGGTGCAGGTACGCCTTGTGCTCGGTCGGCGGGTCGACGTGCACGACGAGCTCGACGTGGTCGACGTGCACGCCACGGGCGGCGACGTCGGTGGCGACGAGCACGAGCGCCTCGCCGGACGAGAACTTCGCGAGGTTCCGCTCCCGGGCGCCCTGCGACAGGTTGCCCTGCAGGTCGACGGCCGGGATGCCTTGGCTGGTCAGCTGCTTCGCGAGGCGCTTGGCGTGGTGCTTCGTGCGCATGAAGAGGATGCGGCGACCGGTGCCCGAGGCGAGCGTGCGGACGAGGTCCTTCTTCGCGTCGGCGTCGGCGACCTCGAACAGGTGGTGGGTCATCGCCTCGACCGGGCTGGTCTCGTCGTCGACGGAGTGCATGACCGGGCTGTGCAGGAACTTCTTGACGAGCTTGTCCACGCCGTTGTCGAGCGTCGCTGAGAAGAGCAGGCGCTGCCCCTGCTCCGGCGTCGCCTGCATGATCTTCGTCACGCCGGGCAGGAAGCCCATGTCGGCCATGTGGTCGGCCTCGTCGAGGACGGTGACCTCGATGCCGTCCAGGTGCACGTGGCCCTGCTGCATGAGGTCGGCGAGGCGACCGGGGCAGGCGACGACGACGTCGACGCCACCGCGGAGCGCGTCGACCTGTCTGCCCTGGCCGACACCGCCGAAGATCGTGGTGGTGTTCAGGCCCATCGCCTTCGCCAGCGGGGCGAGGGTCGCGTCGATCTGCGTTGCGAGCTCCCGCGTCGGGGCGAGCACGAGCGCACGGGGGCGACCGGCGCGACGCTTGCGGGGCGAGGCCGCCAGGCGTGCGGCGAGCGGGATCGCGAACGCGATCGTCTTGCCGGAACCGGTGCGGCCGCGGCCGAGCACGTCCTTGCCCCGCAGGGAGTCGGGGAGCGTGTCGACCTGGATCGGGAACGCCGTCTCCTTGCCTTGCTGGACGAGGACGTCGACCATCGGCGCCGGGACGCCCAGGTCGGAGAAACGGACGGAGGAGGGGGATGCGGTCATGGTGACCTTTCGGGCCGGCACGTGCCGGCCGTGGGCGCGCTCGTGGTCGGCGCGCGGGCGGGATCCCCGCATCAGCGTGGCTGACGCGGTCGCCGCAGCAGAGAGCCTGGCACCGGATGTGACGGTGCGTGATCATCGACCGGATGAGGGTCGGGAGTCCGGGGCGTCCGTACGACGCACGAGGCGATCGGCGCCTCGAGTACCCCCAGCATAGCGGGCGACCCGTGATCGCGGGGATGGCCGTTCGCCGAGCGCGTGCGATGATCCCGGAGTGCGCCCCCGCAGGACCTCGCTGACCTCGACCAAGGCCGCGACCGTCGTCGCCGCGGTTGCGACGGCCGTCCTCGTCGCCCTCGGTGCAGCGGCCTGTGCGGGCGGAGGTGCACCCACCGCGACCGCGCCCATCGGTCGGGCCCCGGCTCCCACCGGGTCCGCGGCGGTCCGGGCCTTCCCGACGTCCGGCCTGCCGGACTACCAGCTCGGCGGTCCCTACGCGCCCCCGGCCGGCGTGACGATCGTCGAGCGCGACAGCACCGCGCACCCGGCGGCCGGCACGTACTCGATCTGCTACGTGAACGGCTTCCAGACCCAGCCCGACGAGACCGACGCCTGGCTGTCCGACCACCCGGACGCGGTCCTCCGGGACGACGACGGCGAGCCCGTCTCGGACCCCGGCTGGCCGGACGAGGTGCTCCTCGACACCACCACCGCCGCGAAGCGTGCCGAGGTCGTGGGCGTCCTGCGGCGTGACGTCGCGCGGTGTGCCGACCGCGGGTTCGACGCCGTCGAGTACGACAACCTCGACTCGTGGACCCGCTCCGGGAAGCGCCTGACGCGGGCGGACAACCTCGCGCTGGCGTCGGCGCTCGTGCGGCTCGGGCACGAGCACGGCCTGGCGGTCGGGCAGAAGAACACCCCGCAGCTCGGGACGTCGGGACGCACGGCGACGGGCTTCGACTTCGTCGTCTCCGAGGAGTGCGTCCAGTACCAGGAGTGCGGCGCGTACACGGCGGCCTACGGGGACCGCGTGCTCGACGTCGAGTACGCGGACACGCTCGACCGGTCGTGGTCGTCGGTGTGCGCGATGCGCGACCGTCCGCCGATGACGATCCTGCGGGACCGCGACCTGGTCACCCCCGACGACGACGCGTACGTCTTCGAGCACTGCTGACCGCGGCGGTCCTGTCCGCTTCCGTCCCGCAAGACGCAACGTGGGCGGTTTCCCGCAGCGCGATGTCGCTGCGAGCAACCGCCCACGTTGCGTCTTGCGATCGGGCGTGCGGGTGACGGCCGGGAGGATCGGGGCCGGGTCGCGCGGACCGGTCGCGTCAGGCGGGCCAGGCCTCGCGTAGGGCGGCTGCCGCCTGGTCGGCGGACAGGCCCGCCTCGCGCGCCACGGCCACGAGGGCGCGTGCGGCCTCGGCGACGCTGTCCGGCACGGCCGCCGGGCGCACCACCCGGGTCCCGGCGCCGCGAGCGGTGTGCACGAGACCCGCCTCCTCGAGCAGCTGGTACGCCCGGGCGACCGTCCCGGCGGCCAGCCCGAGCTCCTCAGCCAGCGCCCGGACGCTCGGCAGCCGCTCGCCGTCCACCAGGTAGCCGGCCCCGATCTGGGCCGCGATCTGCGACCGCACCTGCTCGAACGGCGGCACCCGGCCGCCGGCGTCCAGGGCCACGAGTCCCGTCATGCGCTCCACCCTTGCGTCCCGTTCCTGCGTTCGGTCAGAAGTCGTACTGCTCGCCGACCGGGATCGGCACGGCGACGGTGTTCCCGGGCGGCGCGAGCGGGCACGCCCACGCCGGGTCGTACGCGCACGAGGGGTTGTACGCGAAGTTGAAGTCGAGCACGAGCTCGCCGTCGTCGCCCCCGAGGTCCGCGCCCTTGATCGTGTCGAGCAGGTACCGGCCGCCGCCGTAGGTCCCGCGCGCACGACCGGCGCTCGCGTCCTTGACCGGGACGAACACGCCGCCCGCGTAGCCGCCGTGCGACCACACGTCGAGCGACCCGATGCCGGGGAGCCGGACGACGCCGAGCCGGTCGAAGTGCACCGTGCCGTCCGTCCCCGTCTCGACGTCCATCGCCAGTTCCTCGGCGGGCTCGATGCGGGCCCGGAAGCGCCACTCGGGGTCGTAGTCCGGCACGGGCAGGGCCTCGAAGTCGCGGGCGTCCTCGTCCAGCAGCGGACTCGCCGGGTGCTCGCCGAACATGGCGTCCCGGGTCTCCCGCCACATCGCGTGCGCGGTCTCCGGGTCCGAGGTGGCGCGGACCCGTCGGTACAGGTCGAAGGTCATCCGCCGCCAGTCCACGGTGGCCAGCGTGCTGTGCACGCGGTCACGGGCCCTCGGCTCCTGCGTCTGGCTCACGGGTCGAGCGTACGCCGCGGCCCGTGGACGGTGCCAGCGGCGCGGCGGTCGTCGGTGCTCCCGAGTCCGGGCTCTCGGGTGCGGGCGCTCGGGTCCGGGCTACCAGGTCGGTGCGAGCTGTCGCATCCGGAGTGCCCGCCACTGCCAGATCACCCACATGCCCGGCCAGAGCGCGAGCCCGAGGAGCGCCGGACGCATCCGGTAGGTCAGGCGGTCGAGGAGCAGGGTCCGGCCGTCGCCGAGGTCGACCGTGGCCATCCGGTGTGCCATGTCCATCCGGCCGAACAGCCCGGACACGCCGCCGCCGTTGTCCCGCTGCACCGGGACGCCCCGGACCTCGTACAGGTCGATGTCGACGTGCGTGTCCCCGCTCGGCACGACGCCGAACGCCGCGGCCGTGATCGGCTCGGCCCTGCCCGGGGTCCAGCGCTCCGGGAACCCACCAGCCGCGCGCGACCGGTAGACCAGGAACGGCTTCGTGACGGCGACCATCACCGACGGCGACAGCAGGGCGTCGCGGACGGCGTCGACCGGGGCGTCGAGGACGATGCGGAGACCGACGTGCATGCCGGTGACGGTACGCGGCGACGCTGGGACGCCGGGGTCGGGCCGGCACCGGCCTCCGGGGGAGCCGAGGTCAGGCGTGTCGGGCAGCGCGGCGACGCGAGCCCTCGGCACGGTCCCGGGTGCGCAGCCGCTCGGACAGGGCGAGGCGCACGGTCGGCCACTCGGCCGCCGTGATCGAGAACACCACGGTGTCGCGGAGTGTGCCGTCGCGACCGATCGAGTGACTGCGGAGGACGCCGTCCTGCTTCGCCCCGAGCGAGGCGATCGCCGCGCGTGACTGGTGGTTGTGCCAGTGCGTGCGGAACTCCACCGCGATGCACTGCCAGGCGTCGAACGCGTGCGAGAGCAGGAGCAGCTTCGCCTCGGTGTTGATCCCGGTGCGCTGGGCCGCCCGGGCCAGGAACGTGTGGCCGATCTCGACCCGGCGGTTCACGGTGTCGACGTTCATGAAGGTCGTCGCCCCGACCACGCGCCCGGTCGGCCGGTCCCGCACGGCGAAGGGCAGCATCCGCCCCGCGGCGTGCTCGGCGAGACGACGCTCGATCTCGGCGTCGACCGCGTCGGGAGCGGGCACCGACGTGTACCAGGTGCGCCAGAGGTCGCCGTCCGAGACCGCCGTCCGCAGGTCCTCCGCGTGCTCGGCCTCGAGGGGCTCGAGGGTGACGCGGTCGCCGTGCAGGGTGGGGACGGTGGCGATCTCCATGGTCACCGATCCTACGGTCGGGCGATGGGTGCCGAGGTTGCTCGACCGCACCTGTGGAGACCGGGCCTGTGGGAACGGACAGCCGGGTCGCGGCCACTATCGTGTCGCGGGTGGCAGCACGCATGCAGGAGCAGTACCAGGTCCGGTTCGCGTGGGGGACGACCGGCGCCGATCGCATCGCCCGCGACGCGCACCTCGTCGTCTGGGTGGACGTCCTCCCGGACCGCCGCGGCACCGCACCCGCCGACCGGCTGCGCGCCCTGCGCGCCACGGTGACCGGCGTGCCGGACGGTCCGGAGGTCGTGCTCGGCCACCTCGGCGACGCGACCGCCGTCGCGGAACGCGTGACGCGCCTCCAGGCCGAGCGTGGTGACCGGTGCGTCGTCGCGGTCGTCGCCGCCGGGCGCACGCACGCGCATCCCGATGCCGCCGACGACGCGGGCGAGACGGCGGACCGCGCTGATGCACCCGACCAGGCCGTCGAGGACCTGCTGGCCGCCGGTGCCGTGGTCGACGCCCTCGTCGCGGTCGGCATCGACCACACCTCACCGGAGGCCGCCGCGTCCTGCGCCGCGTTCACCGGACTGCGCCGAGCGGTCCGGCACCTCGTCAGCGCGGCCGAGGGGGCCGCGGTCCTGGACCCGGAGGACGTGCGGACGGCGCTCGCCGCCGGACCGGACCTCGTCACGCTGCGAGCGGCCGCGCAGCGGGAATCGGGTCCGCGCGCGTAGCGTTCCCGATCGCAGGCGTCGACCGGGCGCCGTGAGTGGAGGAGCACGTCATGAAGGCAGTCGTCGGCGACACCGTGATCGCGGAGGCCCCGCAGGAGGACCTCATCCAGATCGAGGGGAACTGGTACTTCCCGCCGTCGAGCGTGAAGCCCGAGTTCTTCAGCGAGAGCGACACCCAGTACCACTGCCCGTGGAAGGGCGACACGCAGTACTACACGGTCACCGTGGACGGGCAGCCGCTGCCGGACCGCGCCTGGTCGTACCCGACGCCGATCCCGTCGTCCTTCGACCGCGTCGGCAAGGACTACTCCGGGTACTACGCGTTCTGGAAGGACGTCCGCGTCGTCGACTGACGCGGTGTCCGACCCGCTGGTCGCGCTCAGCCGGTGACGGTGAGCGCGACCAGTGTCACGTTCAGGGCCACGATCACGAGCGCGATGACCGCTGCGACGACCCGGGTCGCCACGGCGTTGACGTCGGTTCCCATGACGCTCCGCCGCGAGGTGTAGACGACCAGCGGCACGATCGCGAACGCGATGCCGAAGCTCAGGACGACCTGGCTCACCACGAGCAGCATCGTCGGGTCCACCCCTGCCGCGAGCAGGACGAGCGCGGGCACCAGCGTCACGAGCCGACGGACCAGGAGCGGCACGCGGACGTGCAGCAGTCCGTGCATGATCTCGGCACCGGCCATGCAGCCGACCGAGGTCGAGGCCAGCCCGGACGCCAGGAGTCCGACCGCGAACAGCACGCCGACGACCGGGCCGACGTTCGTCTCGATCGCCCGCTGTGCACCGGGGATGGTGTCCGTGCCGGCGACCCCCGGCAGCGTCGCCGCGGCGAGGACGAGCATACAGATGTTCACGCCGCCGGCGACCACGAGCGCGAGGGCGACGTCCCACCGCGTCGCGACGAGCACCCGGCGTCGCTCGGGTCCGGCCGGGACGTCGCCGTGGCGGTCCCGGGCGAGGGCCGAGTGCAGGTACACGGCGTGCGGCATCACGGTCGCGCCGAGCATCGACGCCGCGAGCAGCACCGAGCCGGAGCCCTCGAAGCGCGGGACGAGCCCGCCGAGCAGCTCCGTCGGGGACACCGGCGCGACGAGCAGCCCGGCGCAGAAGCCGACCGTCAGGATCGCGAGCATCGTCGTGACGACGGCCTCGAAGGTGCGGGTGCCGCGGCGGCTGTGCAGCGTCAGGATGAGCATCGACACGATCCCGGTGACGAGCCCGCCGGCGACGAGCGGCAGCCCGAAGAGCAGGTGCAGGGCGAGTGCCCCACCGATCACCTCGGCCACGTCGGTCGCGGCGGCGACGACCTCGGCCTGGGCCCAGAACAGCAGCCGAGGGGTGCGGCGCATCCGGAGGCCCAGGTGCTCCGGGAGGGATCGCCCGGTCACGACGCCGAGCTTCGCGGACAGGTACTGCACGACGACGGCACTCGCGTTCGCGGCGACGAGCACCCAGAGCAGCAGGTAGCCGTACTGCGCCCCGGCCGTGAGGTTCGCGGCGACGTTGCCGGGGTCGACGTAGGCGATGGCGGCGACGAACGCGGGGCCGAGCAGCGTCAGGCCGGCGGCGCGCTTCGCGGGCGTGCGCTCAGCGGCACGCGGCGGGGTCGAGACGTCGGACATGCCCCCAGCATGCCAGAGGATTCGGCATGCCGAATCTTTTTGTTCGGACTGCGTTCTGGTGGCTCGGGCCGGGTCAGGCCGCCGCGCGCCGTGCCCGGTGCGCCCGCACCTTCGCCCGGTTGCCGCACCGCTGCATCGAGCACCAGCGCCGGGTCCCGCCGCGCGAGGAGTCGTAGAAGACCAGGCCGCAGTCGTCGGCCGAGCACCGGCTCAGCCGGGTGGCCTGCCCGTCCGCCGCGAGGTCGTCGAAGCCCACCTCGGTGAACAGGGCGACCGCATCCCGCGCGACGCTCGACAGCGCCTGCGCCAGTCGGACCCGGTTCGCGCCGGCGCGACGACGCCCACCGGGCAGGCTCGGCGGCACGTCGGGCAGCGCGGCGAACAGGTTCACGGTGTCGATGTCATCCGGGGCCGGACGGGTCCGACCGGTGCCCGCGCGGAGGCCGGCGCCGATCGCGGTCCGCTCGGCGGCGGTGGACGCGGGGGCCGGAGCGGCGGCGACCGCGAGGCGGCCGATCGCGGCCCGGAGTGCCCGGGCGTCCTGCAGCTCCCGCGCGGTCGCGCCGACGTCGATCGGCTCGGTGTGGTCGCCGAGCCACTCGTCCAGGTCGGCCGGGGTCACGAGCAGCTCGCCGAGCCGGGCACGGGGGCGCCGGGCGTCGGGGTCGTCCGCGAAGCCGCCGGTGTGCGCGAAGTCCAGGGCGATCCGTCCGGCGTCGAAGAACCACGACGACCCGCTGTCCGTCCGGATGTGCTGCCCCGTGTGCATCCGTCCAGGCTAACGGCTCCCCGGCGCGCCTCCACCGGTGGACCCGATCATGCGGTAGCCGCGCGGCGCTCCCAGGTGATGAGGTTCCGCGGGTCGAACCGCCGGGAGCACGTCGCGCACGCGAGCGGCCGGGTCGGGGTGCGGTACCGGAAGTGCTCGTGCCCGGCGGGGCACGTGCCGACCCACGGCGCGAGTTCCGAGGCCACGGGCCCGGCGTACAGCCGCGATCCGGTGTACCCGATGCCGGCGGCCGTCCGGCGCCAGGTGGGGCCGTGCCCGGCCCGGGGTCCCGCCAGGGCGTGCGCGACCTCGTGGAGCAGGACCTGCTCGACGTCGGCGTCCGACACCCGTGCGGTGATGTGCCGGCTCACGGTGATCCGGTGCCGGCCGAAGTCGCACTGTCCGGCCCGGGTCTTCGCATGGTCGAACGCGAACGTCCACGTGCCGTGCCCGAGGTGGGCGGCGATGAGCTCCTCCGCCCGCCGTCGGACGACGTCGGGCGCGGTCACCGCAGGTCGTCGCCGCGGTCGTCCCGCGGTGCCTGGCCCTTCTGCGCGGCCTTCGCGGCGATCCGGCCCCAGATGTCGTCGGCGTCGGTCCGGGCGGCGTCGGGGGCGCCGAGCACCCGGCGGCGCACCGGGGGCACCTGCTTCACGGGCTCGGCGACGCGCGTGGTGGGCGTCTCGTCCTCGGCCCGGCGTGCGGCGACCTCACGGGCCGTGCGGGGCTGCTCCGTCTGCTCCCGCGGCTGCGCGGCGACCGCGCGGAGCGCCGCCTCGATCGCCGTCTGCAGGGCGTCGGTGCGCTCGGACGGGGCACCGGCCTGCCGGAACGCCTGGTACGCCCGGGACAGTGCGGACCGGGCCTCGTCGAACCGCGAGAGCTCGAACAGCGACCAGCCCTCGAGCTCGGCGGCGGCGCCCTCGAGCTCCGGCCACTCCTCGGTCCTGGCGGTGTCCCGGGCCATGGCGGCCTCGGACGCGGCACGCTCGTAGCGCCCGAGGTCGTGCAGCACGTGGGCACGTCGGATCCGCGAGGCGACCTTGTCGGACCGCTCCCCGGTGAACATCGTCAGCCGGAAGACCTCCTCCGCGACCACGAGGGACTCGTCGAGCCGCCCGAGCAGCCGGAGGAGCTCGGCACGCTCGGCGAGCGCCTCGGTGCTGCGGCTCTGCCCGAGGTCACGCAGGCGCTGCTGCACGGCCTCGGCGTCGACGGCGGGGCGCAGGCTGATCGGCGCGAAGGTGCTCCCCGGGCTGACCCCGGCGGTCACCGGAGCGGCATGGCGGGGCTCCCGGGCGCTGTCGGCGCGGTCGGGCTGCTGGCGGTCGTCGGGCGGGAGGGACATCGGTTCGAGGGTAGCCGCGGCACCCCGTGAGCGGGCGGTGCCACGCGCACGGGGGCACGAGACACGACGACGGCCCGCCCTGCGCGCGCAGGACGGGCCGTCGGTCCGGAGACCAGGTCTGGGCTCAGCCGTGACCGGGGGTGGGCTCAGCCGTGACCGGGGGTGGGCTCAGCCACCCATCACCGAGGCACCGGCGACGACGGAGTACGTGACGACGAAGGCGAACACGCCGACGACGGCGATCACGAGGGCGAGCACACCCCAGACGCGGCCACGCCCGGTCGCCATCGCGACGATCGCCTGGATGATCGCCCACAGACCGAGCACGGTGCCGAGGACGAACAGGAGCGCCGCCGCGATGATGCTCGCGTTGCCCTGCAGGTCGCGGAACGCGTCGGGGCCGAGCGCGTTGGCGTCGCCGCCGTTCCGCAGGACCTCCTCGAAGGCCTGGCTGGTCGCGATGGCGGACCCGAAGAGGTACCCGCCGATCACGCCGACGACGAGTGCGACGATCGCGACCACGAACGCGACGACGCCGGCGGTCTTCTTCTTGCGCTTCGGCTCGTCGTAGGACTGCCACGCCGGGGCGTTCGCGCTCGTTGGTGCGGCCGCGGCGGCGTAGGGCTGGTGCGACCCGTGCTGCTCGCCCCACGTGGGGGAGTCGGCCGGGCGGCCGTCACGGTCGCCGTGCTGCTCGCCCCATCGCGGCGCATCGGACCGCTCGCCGTACCGCGGAGCGTCCGCTCGCTCGTCGCTGCGCTGCCCGTACCGCGGGGCGTCGTCGCGCTCGCCGTGGCGGGGCAGGTCCCCGGCGCGGTCGGCCGACCCGTGCTGCGGTGCCTCGCCCCAGCTCGGTGCGCGGCCGTCACCCGTCCGGTCCTCGTTGCTCCGGTCGTCGTTCGTCATCAGGGGACTCCCTTGCTCGGTCGCGCTGCTGCGCGGTCGTGTCCCCCATCCTGGCAGCCGACGTCCGCCCGCGACCGGATCCGCCCGACCGGACGCGCGGACCGTGTCCCCCGGGTGGACCGGCCGGTACCGCCCACCACCGCAGCGGCATCCGCCGCCCCGGCCTGGAGGATCGTGGCCGCGCCCGCCCCGCCCCGCGCGCCCGCCCGGCGTCAGCCCCCGAACACGCTCCGGTTCGGCTCCGGCGACGCCACCGCCGTCTGGTCCGTGACGACCGGGGCCCCGGCCGTGAACGCCCGGAGCTCGGCCCCGTGCACGACCTTCGACGGCAGCGGGTCGGACGAGTACAGGCGGGGCATGTCGGCCACGGGCAGCTCGGACGGCGAGCCGAGCAGCACGATGTTCCCGAACCGCCGGCCCTTGAGCATCCCGGTGTCCGCGACGGCCGCCACCGAGGGCAGCGCCGCCTGCAGGGTCGCCGCCTGCCCCCGGGCGAAGGCCAGCCCGGCGCCGTCCGCGACGTTCACCGCGACGATCCCGGTGGGCGACAGGAACTCGGCGACCGACCGGTAGAACTCGACACTCGTCACGTGCGCCGGGATCCGCGAGCCGCCGAAGACGTCGACGACCGCCAGGTCCACGGTGCCGCGGAGCCCGGCGGGCAGCTTGCCCAGGACCTCGCGGGCGTCGCCGTACCGGACGCGGATCGACGCCCCTCGGGGGAACGGCAGGGCCTCGCGGACGTGGTCCACCAGGTCCCGCTCGAGCTCGACGACCTGCTGCCGGGACCCCGGCCGGGTCACCGCGACGTAGCGGGGGAGCGTCAGGGCGCCCGCGCCGAGGTGCAGCGCCGTGATCGGCCCACAGGGGAGCAGGTCGATCGCGTGCCCGATCCGCCGGATGTACTCGAAGGCCAGGTGCGTCGGGTCCTCGAGGTCGACGTGCGACTGCGGCGTCCCGTCGACGACGAGCGTGAAGGACCCCGGGCGGTGCCGGTCCGGCTCGACCGAGGCCCACCCAGCACCGATCCGGAACCCGTCGAACGCATCTGCCATGCCCCCATGGAACACCACCGCCGACCCCCACCCGGACCACCACCCACGGGTGGTGTGCCCGACGCCGTGCGCTCGCGAGGCTGGTGTCACCGGTCGGGGACCCCCGCCGGTCGACCACCGGAAGGGGACACCGTGTCCGTCCAGCTCCTCGCGAACATCGTCATCGGCCTCGCCCTCGTCGGGTTCCTCGCCTACCGCCAGGCCACCTGGCAGTACCTCGACCCTGCCCGGGTCTGGCGGACGCCGCTCGTCCTCGGCGTCGTCGGGATCGTGGTGCTCGCGCAGTCCGCCGCCGCGGTGACGACGCTCGACGTGCTGTTCCTGGGCATCGAGGCTCTCGTGAGCGTCGCCGCCGGTCTGGCGATGGGCGGCATGACGCGCTTCCGGACCGCCGGGGCGCCCGACGACGAGGGTCGCACCCTGCAGGCCCGCACGGGCTGGGCCGGGGCAGGGCTCTGGCTGCTGCTCATCGTCGTCCGGGTCGGTCTCGACGTGCTCGGCGGCCACCTCGGCGCGCACCTGCTGACCTCCACGGGTGCGATCCTCCTGGTCCTCGCGCTCAACCGGGCCGCCCGTGCCCTGGTCGTCGACCAGCGGATCCCGCGTGCCGCCCGCGGCATGATGGTCCGGTGACCGCCGGACCGGGACCCTCGAGGACCGCCGCCTGGACCGACCCCGTGCGGGGCCGGTCCGGCTCGGCGCTCACCCGCGTCCTCAACCTGTCCGGCATCGTGGTCGTCGGGTACTGGTTCGTCCGCGCCGTGCTCGACGACGGAGCCGCCGCGTGGGTGTGGACCCTCGGGGTGGTGGCGCTCGCCGCGTGGCTGCTGCGGGTCGTCGCCCGGACCGAGCGGGTGCTCCTCGTGGCGACCTGGGTCATGGTCGTCGCCGGCTCCGCGGTCGTCGTCCCCTCGCGCACCGTGATGGTCGCGATCCCGCTGGTGGCCGTCGTCGTGATCGGCGCGAGCCGCCTGCAGCCGGTGTGGGCCGGTCCGCTCGCGGCGGTCGTCGCCGTGGTCCTCGTCGCGGGGACCGCCGCGGCACTCGCCGCCCCGGTCTCGGTCGTCCTCGGCACCGGCGCGGGCGTGCTGCTCGCCGCCGTGGTCGGCTTCAGCCGCCGGCAGCTCCGGATCGCCGAGGAGCGCACCCGTCAAGCCGAGGCCGAGCAGCAGCGCGCCCAGCTCCTGGCGGACCGGGCGCGCACCGCGCGGGACGTGCACGACGTGCTCGCGCACTCGCTCGGCGGGCTCGTGCTCCAGCTCGACGCGGTGGAGGCCCTGCTCGAGGCCGGCCGCGTCGACGAGGCCACCCGCCGCGCCGGAGCCGCCCGCGCCCTCGCCGCGAGCGGACTCGCCGAGGCGCGGCGGGCCGTGCACGCGCTGCGCGACGACACCGTCCCGCCCGCCCCGGAGCAGCCGACGGACCTGTCCGCGCTGGTCGCGGTGCACCGCTCCTTCGGCGGGACCCTCACCACGCACGGCGACCAGGCGCTCACCGCCGTCGACGCGGCCCACCGGCACGTCGTGGTCGCGGCCGTCCGGGAGGCACTGAGCAACGCCCGCAGGCACGCCCCCGGTCGTCCCGTGGTGCTGTCGGTCGACCGGGACGGCTCCGCCGTGCGGGTGACCGTGACGAACCCCCTCGACCCCGCCGGTGGAGCGGGTGGTCCCGGCGACGGGCACGGGCTCGCCGGGATGCGGGAGCGCTTCGCCGAACTCGGCGACGACTCGGGGGTCGAGGCCGGTACGGCTGGTCCCGAGTTCGTCGTCGCGATGCGGGTGCCGGCGGTGACCGCGTGACGATCCGGGTGCTCGTGGTGGACGACCACGCGATCGTGCGGGACGGGCTGGTGACGGTGCTGTCGCTCGTCCCCGACCTGCAGGTGGTGGGCGAGGCGGCGGACGGCGCCGAGGCGATCGCGATGGTCGCGGCCGACCCGCCGGACGTCGTGCTCATGGACCTGCGGATGCCCGGGACGGACGGCCCGACCGCGACGGCGTCGATCGCCCGGTCGCACCCGGGCGTCGCGGTGCTCGTCCTGACCACCTACGCCGACGACGACTCCATCGTCGGCGCGCTCCGCGCCGGTGCGCGCGGGTACCTGACGAAGGACGCCGGGCGCGCGGAGCTCGCGACGGCGATCCGGGCGGTCGCGACCGGGCAGGCCACCTTCGACGCCGAGGTCGGCGCGCGCCTCGTCGCCCAGCTCGCCGCCCTGTCCCCGACCGCCCCGTCCCCGACCGCGCCGACCCCGCTGCGGGACCGCTTCCCGGAGCTGACCCCGCGCGAGGCCGACGTGCTCGAGCGCATCGCGGCCGGTCGGACGAACCCGGAGATCGCCGCCGAGCTGTTCCTGACCGTCCCCACCGTGAAGTCCTACGTCAACCAGGTCTTCGCGAAGCTCGGCGTCCGCACCCGCGCGGAGGCCGTCGCCCTCGTCCTGCGCTGACCCCGGCGCGACGCCACGGCCGACCCAGCCGACGTCAAGGGTCGTCACGTACCGTTCACCCGGTCGTCACCCGACAGGTGTCGAGCAATCCGCCTGTCGACGTGACCACGACGCGGCCAGGACCCCCACCGCACGCCACCCTCCCCACGCGGGTGCCGCACGGACCGGCCCTCCCCGCGCCGCCGGCGTGCGCCATGCGTGCGCCGCCCCCTCGACGTGCGACGGCGCACCGCCCCACGCGTGCGCCGACCTCCCCCTGCGCGGCACGCGACCGGCCCCACCCGCAGGAGTACCCCGTGACCGACACCGTGAGCGTCCCGACGTTCCGCCCCGCCGAGGCGACCCGACCCACCCGGACGACCCGTGCCTCCCGGCCGACCGCCACCCACGCGCCCGTGGCCGCCGACGGCGAATCGGCACCCACCTGGATGCGCGCGCTCGGCGCGGTCCTGCTGCTCGGCGGCGGTGCGCTGACCGCGGCCGTGCTCGGCTGGCCCGGAGACGCACCGGAGGTCGCGCTCCTGGTGCCCGGTGTCGTGGCGCTCGTCGGCGGTGCCCTGCTGCTCCTCGCGCGGACGCGCATCGCGGTGACCGACACCGACGTCGTGCTGCGTTTCCGGCCGCTCCCCGCACGCCGGATCGACCGCCGGCGGATCGCCGACGTCGCGGTCGTCGAGGCGGACGCGGCCACGTACGGCGGGCTCGGCCTGCGCGTCCGACGGGGCGTCCGTGCCCTCATCCTGACGCCGGGACGGGGCGTGCGCATCACGGACGACCGCGGCCGCGTGACGTTCGTGCGGGCCGAGGAGCCGGAGCGCGTCCTGCACGCGCTCGACGACTGAGATCGGTCCCGGCGCCGGGTGGCCGGCGCCTTATACACGCCTGCGACGAATCCGGTCAAGCCAGGACTGGACAGCGCGGGTCAGGGCGACCTATGATTGCAGTTCGCGCTCCCTGGCATTCGTGTGTCGTCATATTGCGGTCGAACACGCGCCCTGGTGCAGCCGGTCCCGTATATGGCGGCGGGTCCCGCTCACCGATCTTCGCACAAGTCCAACCGGACGCTCGTCCGGCTGTGCACCGTGTGTCGGTCCCGGGGTCGCGCCGAGCGATCAATCCACTCACCTACGTGCTGCTCGTCAGTACCGGCCCGACGGGGCCTACCGGAGGTCACACCCTTGGCTGCTGCGCCCAACGCATCCACCAACCCCAAGAACGGTCGCAACCACTCGCGACTCTCGTTCGCCAAGATCACGGACACGCTCACGGTCCCTGATCTGCTCGCACTCCAGACGGAGAGCTTCGACTGGCTCGTCGGCAACGACGTCTGGAAGGCCCGCCTCGCCGAGGGACAGGAGCAGGGTCGCACCGACCTCGCACTGCACTCCGGCCTCGAGGAGATCTTCGAGGAGATCTCCCCGATCGAGGACCTCGGCGAGACGATGCAGCTCTCGTTCACGTCCCCGGAGCTCGAGGACCCGAAGTACTCCATCGATGAGTGCAAGGAGCGTGGCAAGACCTACGCCGCTCCGCTCTACGTCAACGCCGAGTTCATGAACCACATGACCGGTGAGATCAAGACGCAGACCGTCTTCATGGGCGACTTCCCGCTCATGACCGAGCGCGGCACGTTCATCATCAACGGCACCGAGCGCGTCGTCGTCTCGCAGCTCGTCCGCTCGCCGGGCGTGTACTTCGAGCGCCAGCAGGAGAAGACGTCCGACAAGGACATCTACTCCGCGCGCATCATCCCCTCGCGCGGTGCCTGGCTCGAGTTCGAGATCGACAAGCGCGACCAGGTGGGCGTGCGCATCGACCGCAAGCGCAAGCAGTCCGTGACCGTCTTCCTCAAGGCCCTCGGCCTGACGAGCGAGGAGATCATGGAGGAGTTCCAGGGCTTCGCCTCGATCGAGTCGACGCTCGAGAAGGACGCCGTCCTGACGAAGGAAGAGGCGCTCAAGGACATCTACCGCAAGCTGCGTCCGGGCGAGCAGGTCGCCGCCGAGGCCGCGCGTGCGCTCCTCGACAACTTCTACTTCAACCCGAAGCGCTACGACCTGGCCAAGGTCGGTCGCTACAAGCTCGACCGCAAGCTCGGCATCGACGCGCCGCTGTCGGACTCGGTGCTCTCCGTGCAGGACATCGTCCGCACGATCAAGTACCTCGTCTCGCTGCACGCCGAGAAGACCACGCTCGACGGTGTCCGCGACGGCGAGCCCGTCCAGCTCCGCCTCGACGTGGACGACATCGACCACTTCGGCAACCGTCGCATCCGCGCGGTGGGCGAGCTCATCCAGAACCAGGTCCGCACGGGTCTGTCCCGCATGGAGCGCGTCGTCCGCGAGCGCATGACCACGCAGGACATCGAGGCCATCACACCGCAGACGCTCATCAACGTGCGTCCCGTCGTGGCTGCGATCAAGGAGTTCTTCGGGACGTCCCAGCTGTCGCAGTTCATGGACCAGAACAACCCGCTCGCGGGTCTGACGCACAAGCGTCGCCTGTCGGCCCTCGGCCCGGGTGGTCTGTCCCGTGAGCGTGCCGGCGTCGAGGTCCGCGACGTCCACCCGTCGCACTACGGCCGCATGTGCCCGATCGAGACCCCGGAAGGCCCGAACATCGGCCTGATCGGCTCGCTCGCGTCCTTCGGTCGGATCAACTCGTTCGGCTTCATCGAGACGCCGTACCGCCGGGTCGTGAACGGTCAGGTCACCACCCAGATCGACTACCTGACGGCATCGGAAGAGGACGACTTCGTCGTCGCCCAGGCCAACGCGCCGCTCACCGACTCCTTCCACTTCGCGGACGACAAGGTCCTCGTGCGGAAGAAGGGCGGCGAGGTCGAGCTCGTCGGCAAGGACGAGGTCGACTACATGGACGTCTCGCCGCGCCAGATGGTGTCGGTCGCGACCTCGCTCATCCCGTTCCTCGAGCACGACGACGCGAACCGCGCCCTCATGGGTGCGAACATGCAGCGCCAGGCCGTGCCGCTCCTGCGTTCCGAGTCGCCGCTCGTCGGCACCGGCATGGAGGGCTACACCGCCATCGACGCCGGTGACGTCGTCACCGCCGACAAGGCCGGTGTGGTCTCCGAGGTCTCGGCCGACGCCGTGACCCTGCAGCTCGACGAGGGCGGCACGCAGACCTACTACCTGCGCAAGTTCGACCGCTCGAACCAGGGCACGAGCTACAACCACCGCGTCATCGTCTCCGCAGGCGAGCGCGTGGAGCAGGGCGAGGTCATCGCCGACGGCCCCGCGACGGAGAACGGCGAGCTCGCGCTCGGCAAGAACCTCCTCGTCGCGTTCATGCCGTGGGAGGGCTACAACTACGAGGACGCGATGATCCTGTCGCAGAACCTCGTGAAGGACGACACGCTCTCCTCGATCCACATCGAGGAGTACGAGGTCGACGCCCGCGACACCAAGCTCGGCAAGGAAGAGATCACCCGCGACCTGCCGAACGTCAGCCCGGACCTCCTGGCCGACCTCGACGAGCGCGGCATCATCCGCATCGGTGCCGAGGTCCGCCCCGGCGACATCCTGGTCGGCAAGGTCACGCCGAAGGGCGAGACCGAGCTCTCCGCCGAGGAGCGCCTGCTCCGCGCGATCTTCAACGAGAAGTCGCGCGAGGTGCGCGACACCTCGCTGAAGGTGCCCCACGGTGAAGAGGGCACGATCATCGGCGTCAAGGTCTTCGACGCCCAGGACGGTGACGACGAGCTCGGCTCCGGTGTGAACCAGCGCGTGGTCGTCTACATCGCCCAGAAGCGCAAGATCACCGCCGGTGACAAGCTCGCCGGTCGTCACGGCAACAAGGGCGTCATCTCGACGATCCTGCCGGTCGAGGACATGCCGTTCCTGGCGGACGGCACCCCGGTCGACATCGTGCTCAACCCGCTCGGCGTCCCCGGCCGCATGAACTTCGGCCAGGTCCTCGAGATCCACCTCGGGTGGCTCGCGAAGCAGGGCTGGAACGTCGAGGGCATCCAGGAGTGGGCGTCCGCCCTCCCCGAGGCCGCCCGCCACGCGGAGCCCGGCACGAAGGTCGCCACCCCGGTGTTCGACGGTGCGTACGAGCGCGAGATCGAGGGCCTCCTCGACTCCACGCTCCCGAACCGTGACGGGGAGCGCCTCATCGGCTCCTCCGGCAAGGCGCAGCTCTTCGACGGCCGCTCCGGCGAGCCGTTCCCGGAGCCCGTCTCGGTCGGCTACATGTACATCCTCAAGCTGCACCACCTGGTCGACGACAAGATCCACGCCCGTTCGACCGGTCCGTACTCGATGATCACGCAGCAGCCGCTGGGTGGTAAGGCGCAGTTCGGTGGCCAGCGATTCGGTGAGATGGAGGTGTGGGCGCTCGAAGCGTACGGCGCCGCCTACGCCCTCCAGGAGCTCCTGACGATCAAGTCCGACGACATCCTCGGCCGCGTGAAGGTCTACGAGGCGATCGTCAAGGGCGAGAACATCCAGGAGCCGGGCATCCCCGAGTCGTTCAAGGTCCTCATGAAGGAGATGCAGTCGCTCTGCCTGAACGTCGAGGTCCTCTCGGCAGACGGCCAGGCGGTCAGCCTCCGCGACACGGACGACGAGGTCTTCCGTGCCGCTGAAGAGCTCGGCATCAACATCTCCTCGCGGTTCGAGTCGTCCTCCGTCGACGACATCTGATCCCCGCCCGCACCGACACGTCTCGAACTCAGCAAGAGAGAAGAACATTGCTCGAAGCAACTTCCTTTGACGCCATCCGGATCGGTCTCGCGACCGCCGAGGACATCCGTCAGTGGTCGTACGGCGAGGTCAAGAAGCCGGAGACCATCAACTACCGCACCCTGAAGCCCGAGAAGGACGGTCTGTTCGGCGAGCAGATCTTCGGTCCGTCCCGGGACTGGGAGTGCGCCTGCGGCAAGTACAAGCGCGTGCGCTTCAAGGGCATCGTGTGCGAGCGCTGCGGCGTCGAGGTCACCAAGTCCTCGGTCCGTCGTGAGCGCATGGGCCACATCGAGCTCGCCGCCCCCGTCACGCACATCTGGTACTTCAAGGGCGTCCCGTCGCGCCTCGGGTACCTCCTCGACATGGCGCCGAAGGACCTCGAGAAGGTCATCTACTTCGCGGCGTACATGATCATCGACATCGATGAAGAGGGCCGTCACGCCGACATGCCCGGTCTCGAGAACGAGATGCGCCTCGAGATCAAGAACCTCGAGGGTCAGCGCGACTCGATCATCGCCGACCGCCTCAAGAAGCTCGAGGACGACCTCGCAGCGCTCGAGGAAGAGGGCGCCAAGGCCGACGTGAAGCGCCGGACCAAGGACACCGCCGAGAAGGAGATGTCCCAGGTCCGCAAGTCCTTCGACGAGGACATCACCCGCCTCGAGCGCGTGTGGGAGGACTTCCGCAACCTCAAGGTGGGCGACCTCAAGCCCGAGGACGCCGTCTTCCACGAGCTCCAGGACCGCTTCGGGATCTACTTCGACGCCTACATGGGCGCCGAGGCGATCAAGCTGCGGCTCGAGGCGTTCGACCTGGCCGCCGAGGCCGAGGCGCTGCGCCTGCAGATCGCCGAGGGCAAGGGCCAGAAGAAGATCCGCGCGATCAAGCGTCTGCGCGTCGTCAGCTCCTTCCTCGCCACCGGCAACTCGCCGGCCGCGATGGTGCTCGACGTCGTGCCGGTCATCCCGCCGGAGCTCCGCCCGATGGTGCAGCTCGACGGTGGCCGCTTCGCCACGTCGGACCTCAACGACCTCTACCGTCGTGTGATCAACCGCAACAACCGTCTCCGCCGCCTGCTCGACCTCGGTGCCCCCGAGATCATCGTGAACAACGAGAAGCGCATGCTGCAGGAAGCGGTCGACGCGCTGTTCGACAACGGTCGTCGTGGTCGTCCCGTCACGGGTACCGGCAACCGCGCCCTGAAGTCCCTGAGCGACATGCTCAAGGGCAAGCAGGGTCGATTCCGCCAGAACCTGCTCGGCAAGCGCGTCGACTACTCGGGCCGTTCGGTCATCATCGTCGGCCCGCAGCTCAAGCTGCACCAGTGCGGTCTGCCGAAGCAGATGGCGCTCGAGCTGTTCAAGCCGTTCGTCATCAAGCGCCTGATCGACCTGTCGCACGCGCAGAACATCAAGTCGGCCAAGCGCATGGTCGAGCGTTCGCGTCCGCAGGTGTGGGACGTGCTCGAGGAGATCATCCGCGAGCGCCCCGTGCTGCTGAACCGTGCGCCGACGCTGCACCGTCTGGGCATCCAGGCGTTCGAGCCGCAGCTCGTCGAGGGCAAGGCCATCCAGCTCCACCCGCTCGTGTGTGCTGCGTTCAACGCGGACTTCGACGGTGACCAGATGGCCGTGCACCTGCCGCTGTCGGTCGAGGCCCAGGCCGAGGCCCGCATCCTGATGCTCGCCTCGAACAACATCCTCAAGCCGTCGGACGGCCGTCCGGTGACCCTGCCCGCACAGGACATGATCATCGGTCTGCACCACCTGACGACCGTCCGCGAGGGCGCCGTCGGTGAGGGCCGTTCGTTCTCCTCGGTCGCCGAGGCGATCATGGCGAAGGACCAGAACACGCTGGACCTCAACGCGATGGTGAAGATCCGCATGTCGGGTGTCCACTTCGCCGAGGGCGAGGCTCCCGAGGGCTACGAGGTGGGTCAGTCGATCCTCCTCGAGACCACGCTGGGCCGCGCGCTCTTCAACGAGACCCTGCCGGCGGACTACCCGTTCGTGCAGCGCGTCACCGACAAGGGCACCCTCTCCGCGATCGTCAACGACCTCGCCGAGCGCTACTCCAAGACCGAGACGGCCGCCGCGCTGGACCGGATCAAGGACGCGGGCTTCTACTGGGGCACGCGCTCCGGTGTGACCGTCGCGCTCTCCGACGTCGTCACGCCGCCGCGCAAGAAGGAGATCATCGCGGGCTACGAGGTCCAGGCCGCCAAGGTCCAGGGCGAGTTCGACAAGGGTCTGATCACCGACGCGGAGCGCCGCGCCGACCTGATCAAGATCTGGACCGAGGCCACGAACGAGATCGCGCAGGAGATGCGCGACAACTTCCCGATCGACAACACCATCAACCGCATGGTGTCGTCGGGTGCTCGTGGTAACTGGCTGCAGGTGCGCAACATCGCCGGTATGCGTGGTCTGGTGAACAACCCGAAGGGTGAGATCATCGCCCGCCCGATCATCAACTCGTACCGCGAGGGCCTGACCGTGGCGGAGTACTTCATCGCCACGCACGGTGCGCGCAAGGGTCTGGCGGACACGGCGCTCCGTACCGCTGACTCGGGCTACCTGACGCGTCGTCTCGTCGACGTCTCGCAGGACGTCATCATCCGTGAGGACGACTGCGGCACGACCCGTGGCCTCGAGCTGCCGATCGCGACCAAGGGCGAGGACGGCAAGCTCGTCCGCGACCCGCGCGTCGAGAACACGGTGTACTCGCGCACCCTGGCCGTCGAGGCCGTGGACGCGAACGGCACCGTGGTGGCCGAGGCCGGTTCGGACGTCGGCGACGTCCTGCTGGACACGCTGCTCGAGGCCGGTGTCGAGAGCATCAAGGTGCGCTCGGTCCTGACCTGCGAGTCCGCCGTCGGTGTCTGCGCGAAGTGCTACGGCCGTTCGCTCGCCACGGGCAACCTCGTCGACATCGGCGAG
This sequence comes from Curtobacterium sp. AG1037, assembly GCF_003349855.1. NCBI lineage: Bacteria > Bacillati > Actinomycetota > Actinomycetes > Micrococcales > Microbacteriaceae > Curtobacterium > Curtobacterium sp. AG1037. The sequence continues at coordinate 171,985 of NZ_QQAO01000002.1, forward strand.
GCGGTCGGCATCATCGCCGCCCAGTCCATCGGCGAGCCCGGTACCCAGCTGACGATGCGTACCTTCCACACGGGTGGTTCGGCCTCGGCCGACGACATCACACAGGGTCTGCCCCGCGTGACCGAGCTCTTCGAGGCCCGCACCCCGAAGGGCGCGTCCCCGATCGCCGAGGCCCCCGGCCGCGTCACGATCGAGGACACGGACAAGGGTCGTCGGATCATCCTCACGCCGGACAACGGCGACGAGCCGTTCATCTACCCGGTGCTCAAGCGTGCGACCCTCCTCATCGAGGACGGCCAGCACGTCGAGCTCGGCGAGCAGTTCATCGCCGGCACGGTGGACCCGAAGGAGGTCCTCCGGGTCAAGGGTGTGCGCGAGGTCCAGAAGCACCTCGTCAACGGTGTGCAGGACGTGTACGGCTCGCAGGGCGTGCCGATCCACGACAAGCACATCGAGGTCATCGTCCGTCAGATGCTCCGCAAGGTCACCGTCGTCGACCACGGCGACACCGACCTGCTGCCGGGCGAGCTCGTCGACCGGTCGCGCTACAACGCGCTGAACCGTGCGGCGCTGCAGGAGGGTCGCAAGACCGCCTCGGCTCGCCAGGAGGTCATGGGCATCACGAAGGCGTCCCTCGCGACCGAGTCGTGGCTGTCCGCCGCGTCCTTCCAGGAGACCACCCGCGTCCTCACGCAGGCGGCCATGGAGGGCAAGCAGGACCACCTCGTCGGCCTCAAGGAGAACGTCATCATCGGTAAGCTCATCCCCGCCGGGACGGGCCTCAGCCGGTACCGTGACGTGGACGTCGCCGCGACCGAGGAAGCCAAGGCGGAGCGGTACCCCAACCGCATCTTCGCCGACGACTCCTCGTTCTCGGACGCCGACCTGAGCTTCGTCGACTTCGACAGCTTCTCGTCGGACGACTTCACGCCGGGCACCTACAACTGAACAGGCACAGCCAACTGAGTCTGAGCTGAACCCGGAAGGCCCCCGCATCCTCGGATGCGGGGGCCTTCCTCGTTGTCGGACCGGGAGTCTCGTCGTCGGATCGGGAGCCGGACTGGAGGATCGTGGCGGGCCCCGCCACGATCCTCCAGTCCGCCGGTCAGGCCGTCCGGCCCTTCTCGTCGACGAGCGAGTACAGGCTGAGCACGTTCCCGTCGGGGTCGCGGACGTCGAACCAGTCGACGGCACCGTCGACGCACTCGACCGGGCCGACGTCGATCCCGAGGGACCCGATGCGCGCGTGCTGCGCGCGGACGTCGTCGACGCCGAAGCGGACGGTCGCGGGGCGCTGATCGGCGTCCGCGGCGGCGTACAACTGCAGCCAGATGCCGCCGATCTCGTACTCGACGACGCCGTCCTCCGGCTCGAGGTCGGGATCGGTGCGTTGGAACACGGCGCCGTACCAGAGGCAGGACGCCTCGACGTCGCTGACGGGCAACCCCACGGTCACGCTCGTGATGTCCATGTCTCATCATGTCCCGCGGGTCCGGTCCGCGTCGAGGGTCGGACGCTGAACGTTCCTCCACAGCCGAATGCTCGGCGCCGTCCGTCCACAGACCGCAGGCGGGGGTCACCGTCGCGTGGTCCGCCACCGCAGGATCGACGCATGGACGTCACCCGACAGCACCCGGCACCCCTGCTCTGGGGCCACCGGACACCCCGTCGCCCCCTCGTTGTGGGACTGCGGTCCCCGCGTTCCGCGGCCCTAGCGTGGACGAGCGCCGCGACGTCGCTGCGCCGACACCCGAACCCGAGCTCGACCCGAAGGAGTTCCCGGGGCACATGGCCACGCTCTCCGAGATCCTCATCCTCAACGGCGCCCTGCCGATCGAACACCTCGACTCCATGACCGGAGACGAGGAGATCGACGAACGGTCCATCCGCGCGCTCGTCGACCAGGGCGTCGTGAGCGAGGCGCAGTACATCACCGCCCGCGCCGCGTCGCACAACTCCCGCACGGTCCCGCTCACCGACTACCCGGTCGACGGCACCGCGGTGTCGATGCTCCCCGCGGCGCTCTGCCGGCGGCACGGCGTGCTCGGCATCGGGTTCGAGGGCGAGACCCTCGTGCTCGCGATGGTCAACCCGACGAACGTGCTCGCGATCGACGACGCCCGGACCGCGTCCGGCCGGACCGTGAAGCCGCTGCAGGTCGACGAGCGCGAGCTGCAGTCGGCGCTCGACCGCTACCTGCGCGCCGACGACGAGCTGAACGACCTGACCTCGTCCCTCGAGGAAGAAGCGTCCGCGCAGGCGAACCAGCAGGTGGACCTGACCGACGGTGCGCTCGACGACGTCCCGATCGTCCGGTTCGTGAACCTGCTCGTGTCCCAGGCGATCCAGGACCACGCCTCGGACATCCACATCGAGCCCGGGGAGCACGAGGTCCGGGTGCGCTACCGCATCGACGGCGTGCTGCACGAGATGGCACCGGCGCCGAAGAACATCCAGAACGGCGTCATCAGCCGGCTCAAGATCATGAGCGACATCGACATCGCCGAGCGTCGGAAGCCGCAGGACGGCCGGATGTCCGTGCGGCACGGCGGCCGGCAGATCGACCTGCGCGTGGCGACGCTCCCCACGGTGTGGGGCGAGAAGGTCGTCATGCGGATCCTCGACAACACGAACACGTCGATGACCCTGACCGACCTCAACCTGCTCGAGCAGAACTTCGCGGCGTACCAGCGGTCCTACTCGAAGCCGTACGGCATGATCCTGGTCACCGGGCCCACCGGCTCGGGCAAGTCGACGACGCTCTACACGACCCTCAACGCCGTCGCCCGTCCGGAGATCAACGTCATCACGGTCGAGGACCCGGTCGAGTACCGGATGGCCGGCATCAACCAGGTGCAGGTCAACCCGAAGGCCGGACTGACCTTCGCCTCGGCGCTGCGGTCGATCCTGCGTTCCGACCCGGACGTGGTGCTCCTCGGCGAGATCCGTGACCACGAGACGGCGCAGATCGCGATCGAGGCGTCGCTGACCGGGCACCTCGTGCTCTCGACGCTGCACACGAACGACGCCCCGTCGGCCGTCACGCGGCTCACCGAGATGGACATCGAGCCGTTCCTGGTCGGGTCGGCGCTCGACTCCGTGGTCGCACAGCGTCTCGCCCGCCGGCTCTGCGACCGCTGCAAGGCGCCCGCGCAGTACGCGCCGGCGCAGCTGCAGGCGCTCGGGTTCCTCGCGGCGGACGGCGACACCGTGCCGGAGTTCTTCGGGCCGGTCGGGTGCGCCGTGTGTTCGAACACCGGGTACCGGGGCCGCATCGCCCTGCACGAGGTCATGACCGTCACCGAGGAGATCGAGCGGCTCGCGGTCGCGCGGGCGTCGAGCGCCGAGATCAGCCGGGTCGCGCAGCAGCAGGGCATGCTGACGCTCCGTCAGGACGGGTGGGAGAAGGTCAAGCGCGGGATGACGAGCGTCGACGAGATCCTCCGCGTTGTCGCGTAGGCGGAGCAGGGACGACAGGACGATGGACGAATCCGTGTACGACATCGAGGCGGGCGACGACCCCGTCGCCGGCTGGCACCCCGGGCAGCCGGGCAACGAGGTCGGCGGCCGCCGTGCCGCACGCCTCGCCGCCGCGGCGGCGGAGGCGGCCGCGTGGACCCCGACGTCGCCCGACGTCGTCGCGTCCGCGGCCCCGATCGCGGGCGGAGCGGTGTACGACCTGTCCGCAGAGCTCCACCCGTCGGACGAGCAGCCCTGGTACGTGCCCGGGAGCACCGGCGGCGGCGCGGCCGCTGCCCCGGGGCCGAGCTCGCTCGTCGGAGGTCCCGCCGCGGTGCCGCCGGCGCAGCCCCATGCCGCGCCGGCGACCCCGCCGGCGGCCGTGCCCGCCTCGACGGCGTCGTACGGCTACCCCGACGCGGTGACCCAACACCTGCCGGTGGTACCCGCGGAAGCGACCACGATCCTCCCGGCCGCGCCCGTCGCCGTCGCGCACCAGGCGGCCGTCGGCGGTGTCGCACACACCGAGATCGGCTTCACCCGCCACGCGCGCGAGGTCGCCGACGCCGACCTCGTGACCGCGCTCGCGCAGGTGGTGTACCAGGACGCCTCCGACCTGCACGTCACCGCGGACGCGCCACCGACGGTCCGCGTCGACGGGTCGCTCCGCCCCGCCGTGCCCGGCGGACCGTGGTCCCGCAACAAGGTGATCGCGGCGCTGAAGACGCTCCTGACCCCCGAGCAGGCCGGCCAGTTCGACCACGAGCAGGAGCTCGACTTCGCGTACTCGCTGTCGCCGGAGTACCGGTTCCGCGTGAACTACTACCAGCAGCGGGGCAACTGGGGCGCGGCCTTCCGCATCATCCCCACGCAGATCAAGACGCTCAAGCAGCTCGGCATCCCCGACCACGTCGGCGCGTTCGCGAGGCTCCCGCGCGGCCTCGTGCTCGTCACCGGACCGACCGGCTCCGGCAAGTCGACGACCCTCGCGGCGCTCATCGACCTGGTCAACGAGACCCGCGCCGACCACATCGTGACGGTCGAGGACCCCATCGAGTTCATGCACGACCACAAGAAGGCGATCATCAACCAGCGCGAGGTCGGTGCCGACACGCACTCCTTCGCCGCCGCGCTGAAGCACGTCCTCCGGCAGGACCCCGACGTCATCCTGATCGGCGAGCTCCGCGACCTCGAGACCATCTCCGTCGCGCTGACCGCCGCCGAGACCGGACACCTGGTGTTCGCCACCCTGCACACGCAGAGCGCCCCCGGCACGATCGACCGCGTCATCGACGTCTTCCCGCCGCACCAGCAGGGCCAGATCCGCACGCAGCTCGCGGCGACGCTCGAGGGCGTCGTCTGCCAGACGCTCGTGCCGAAGGCCAACGGCTCCGGCCGCGTCGTCGCCACCGAGATCATGCGGACCACCCCGGCCATCGCCAACCTGGTCCGCGAGGGCAAGACCTACCAGATCACCTCGGCCATGCAGGCCGGGCGGGACAGCGGCATGCACACCATGGACCAGGACCTCGCCGAACTCGTCAACGTCGGCACCATCACCCGGGCCGCCGCGATGGAGAAGGTGCAGGACGAGGACGGCTTCGACCGCCTCGTGCAGCGCGTCGAGTCGCCGTCTGACTCGTCCGCGGCGGCGATCGCCGCCTCGGAGATCGACTTCGGCGACAAGTTCTCGGGGGGCCACTGATGTCGCTCGCGTACGACTACCGGGGACGGGACGGCAGCGGGAAGCTCGTCAAGGGACGGCTCGACGCCGCGTCCGAGGGTGCCGTCGTCCAGCGACTCCGGGGGATGGGCGTCTCGCCGATCGCGATCACCGAGGCGAAGCCGGGCACCGGGCTGCAGACGGAGATCAAGATCCCGGGGTTCGAGCGAGGCGTCGGGCTGAAGGACCTCGCGATCATGTCGCGGCAGGCCTCGACGATGCTGTCGTCGGGGCTCTCCCTGCTCCGGGCCCTCACGATCCTGGCCGACCAGACCGAGAGCAAGAAGCTCAAGGAGATCCTCGGCAAGGTGCGGGACGACGTCGAGCGCGGTGTCTCGTTCTCGGACGCGGTCGGCAAGTACCCGGTGGACTTCCCGCCGATCATGATCAACATGATCCGTGCGGGGGAGACCGGCGGCTTCCTCGACCAGGCGATGGACTCGATCGCGACGAACTTCGAGAAGGAGCACAAGCTCCGGTCGACGATCAAGTCCGCGATGACCTACCCCGTCGTGGTGCTCGTGATGTCGCTGGTCGCGGTCGTGGTGATGCTCGTCTTCATCGTGCCGATCTTCCAGAAGATGTTCGCGTCGCTCGGGGGGCAGTTGCCGCTGCCGACGCTGCTGCTCGTCTACGCCTCGAACGCGATGGTGTGGGTCGGGCCGATCCTCGTCGCCGCGGTCGTCGCCGGCTGGTTCTGGTGGCGCGCGAAGCAGCACACCGATGCCGTCCGCGCCGTCGTCGACCCGCTGCGACTGAAGCTCCCGGTCTTCGGCGCGCTCAACCGCAAGATCGTCATCGCACGCTTCGCCCGGAACTTCTCGAACATGATCAGCGCCGGCGTGCCGATCCTGCAGGCGCTGCAGATCGTCGGCGAGGTCTCGAACAACTTCACGGTCCAGCGCGCGCTGGAGCGGGTCGCCGAAGCGGTCCGGAAGGGCGAGTCGATCGCTGAACCCCTGGCGCGCGAGAGCGTGTTCCCGGAGATGGTCTCGCAGATGGTCGCGGTCGGCGAGGACGCCGGTTCCCTCGAGGTGATGCTGGAGAAGATCGCGGTCTTCTACGACAACGAGGTGGAATCCACGACCGAGGCGTTGACCGCATTGATCGAGCCATTGTTGATCGCATTCTTGGGTGTCGTGGTCGGCGGCATGATCATCGCGCTGTACCTGCCGATCTTCAAGATCTCCTCGCTCATCCACTGACGCGTATGCCCCGTTCAGGGGTGGTTTGGTCACGAGCTGACCCCGGTAGTGGGGGTATTTTGCTGCCGTTCCACCCCCCGTTCTCGGGATTATGCACAGAAAGTGCCGTCCATACGCTTGACGGCGGCGGCAGCACAGCCCCCACCCACCCGAATGCATTCTTGGAAGAATGGAACAACCATGTACTTCGCGCTGCTGGGCAAGCTCAACGCTCGCCGCAACGAGATCGCCAAGGAGTCCGACAAGGGCTTCACGCTCATCGAGCTCCTGGTGGTCGTGATCATCATCGGCATCCTCGCCGCGATCGCCATCCCGGTGTACCTCGGCGTGCAGAACAACGCGCGTGACTCGGGTGTGCAGAACGACGTGTCGAACCTCAAGACGGCGGTCGTGAGCATCTCGACCCAGAACAGCAACACGCTGCCCGCTGGTCTCACCGCGAAGGCCTCCGGCGACCTCGGTAACGCTGGCGTGACCGGCGGCCAGACCTGGTCCGCCGCGGGCGCGACCTGGAGCGACGCCGAGAAGCAGCTCGTCTACTCCGGCTCGGGCACGTCGTTCTGCGTGATGGGCATCAGCTCCACCGGCAAGTCCTTCGCCGCGACCGAGACCGCCGGGGTGAAGGCCGGGAGCTGCAGCGGTTCGTCGTTCTCCAGCGCGAACGCGACCGTCACGCCGTAACACCCGTCGCACGGGGGTCGAGCGATCCGCTCGGCCCCCGTCCGCGCGTCGAACCGGGAAGGAGACCGTGATGCGCACGCAGGAACGACCGCGCGACGCGGGCTTCACGCTCGTCGAGGTCATCGTCGCCATCACCGTCTTCGGCATCATCATCGCGGGCGCCCTCGTCGGCATCGCCTCCGTGATGCGCATCACCTCGGACAACTCCGCCCGCGCGCAGGCCGTGAACCTCGCCGCCGGTGCGATCGACACGGCTCGCATCCAGGCGCAGACGAACATCACCGGCATGGCCGGCAGCACCGAGACGCCGCAGGTCGACGGGCGCACGTACACGGTGCGCCGGACCCTCGACTGGCAGTACACCGACGGCACCACCAACCGCTGCTCCGCGTCCGCCGCGGGCACCACCGCGCAGCTCCTGTTCCTCAACGTGCACATCACGGTCACGTGGCCCGGCATGGGCTCGGCGGCTCCGGTCAAGCAGGAGACCGTCTTCTCGCCGTCCACCAAGATCAACGACCCGACCCTCGGCACGATCCTCGTGCAGGTGCAGTCGATCACGGGCAGCGGTGGGACCGCGGGCGTCCCCGTGTCCGTCGTCCCGACGCCGCTCGCCGACGTGCCCGGCAACACCGCGCTCGCGCTCGCGACCCAGCCGACGGTGACGAACGCAGACGGGTGCACCGTCGCCATCAAGGTCGTCCCCGGCACGTACACGGTCACGCTCGGCGGTCCGGGTGGGGCGCAGTACCGGGACCAGGACCAGCAGGCCGCCCCGACGAAGACCGTCGTCGTCAAGGCCGGGCAGTCCGGTGGCGCGTCCTTCACGTACGACCCGGCGATCGCGGTGGCGATGCAGTACGCGAGCAACACGCCGGGTGCGTTGCTGCCGACGAACCTCACGACCTCGTTCGTGTCGACCTACGGGGTCGCCCGGCTGACCGGGACGCCCGCGACGCAGTACCTCAGCCCGATCCCCTCGGGCTACGTCGTGTACCCGGGCATCTACGACTCGAACACGACGAACGGTGACGGCACCGTCAACGTGAGCAGTTGCCTGTCGACCGACCCGACGGCCTGGCCGAAGGCGTCCGACGGACGGATCGGCAAGACCCCGACACCGGCGGTCTCGAAGGACCAGCTCACCGCGGCGGTCGCCACCGGTGCCGTCACGGTGACGATCAACCGGTCGGACACGGTCCTGACCGCGACGACGGCCGCACCGGCGAACGGCGACCCCGGCTGCCGGGTGACCCAGCGGTACACGTTCGCCCGCGCGGCGTCGGGCACGTCCGGCACGACCGACGTCACCCTGGCGCTGCCGCACGGGACCTGGTCGGTGACGGCCCAGAAGGACGCGACCTCGCTGCCGCGGAACGTGACCGCGAAGGGGCTCCTCGGGGTCCTCCTGAACACCGGGTCCGTGACTCTCGACCCCCGGGTCGCACCGTGAACCGCCTCGCGCGCACGGTCCTCGACCGCGTCCGCCGCGACGACCGCGGGCTCACCCTCGTCGAGCTCCTCATCGCGATGGGCCTCTTCGCCGTCCTGCTCGCGATCGTCGGCGGCACCTTCTACTCGATCACCACGGCGACGACGTTCGCGGCGGCCCGGGACCAGAACGGTCGGGCGGTGTCGACCGCCATGAACGAGGTCGTCCGCAAGGTGCGTTCCGCCGCGGACAACCCGCGTCTCGGGACGAGCGACGCCCCGGCCTTCGCCGTCGCGGGCACGAACACGGTGCAGTTCACGACCCTGGTCGCGACCGGGCGGACCGCGGCGCCCCAGCAGGTCCGCTTCACGGTCGGCTCCTCGGGCACCCTGACCGAGCAGATCGTCCCCGGGGTCACGACCGACAACGCCTACTACACGTTCCCCGGATCCGGCACGACGACGACGATCACCTCGTCGATCGAGGTCCCGGCCGCCGGGGCCACCCCGGTGTTCGAGTACCTGCAGCTCTCCGGCGCCACCCTGACACCCGACCCGTCGACCGGTCTGCTCTCCGCGGCCCAGCTGGGTCAGATCGCGTTCGTCCGCGTCACGCTCCGGGTGTCGTCGTCGGCGAGCACCCTGCAGAACGGCACGACCCTCCGGAACACCATCGGTCTGCCGAACCTCCTCGATCCGACAGGGGACCAGTCGTGATCCGCCTCCGACGCGCACTGCACCTCGACGCGCTCCGCGACGAGCGTGGCATGGCCCTCGCGATCGCCATCATCTTCGGGACGGTCGTGGTGTTCATGATCGCGACTGCGACCACCGTCGCCGTCGCCGGGATCAAGAAGTCCTCGTCCGACTCCGACTGGAACGCCGCGCTCAGTGCTGCCTACGCCGGTGTCCAGGACTACGAGGCGCGGCTCTCGAACGACACCGGGTACACCCAGTACGGGAACCCAGCCGCGCCCTTCTCCTCGACGAGCACGGCACTGACGCTCCCCACGGGGCTCGCCAGCAACCCCGCGTTCGGTACCGGTGCGACCGGCACCTGGGCGACGGTCCCGGGAGGCGACGGTCGCTCCGCCTACCGGTACGAGGTCGACGCCTCGAAGTACCTCGACACGGGGAGCATCCGGATCCGTGCCACGGGGAAGGTCGGCTCCGCCGTCCGGTCCGTCGTGGCGAGCATCCGCCAGCAGGGCTTCATCGACTTCCTGTACTTCACCGACTACGAGATCCAGGACCCGGTGCTCACGGGGGTCCCACAGTCGTGCGTCAAGCACGCGTGGGAGGGACGTCCCGCGATCCGGAACGGCAACCAGTGCGGGGAGATCGCGTTCTCCGGCGGGGACACCATCGACGGTCCGGCGCACTCGAACGACACGATGCGCATCTGCCAGGCGAGCTTCACCAAGCAGATCACGACGTCGAACCCGACCAGCGGCCTCCGGTACAACCCGGTGGACTCGAACGGCGTGTCCTGCTCCGGGCAGTCCTTCCCCGCGGGGGTGACGCAGCCGGCCTTCACGTCGACGATCGGCATGCCGTCGACGAACGCGCAGCAGAAGTCCGCCACCCAGTACAACACCGTCGCGTCGGCGACCCGCACGCCCGGCTGCATGTACACCGGTCCGACGGACATCACCTTCAACGCGGACGGCACCATGACCGTGCGCTCGCCGTGGTCGAAGATGACGAGGACCGACGCGACGAACCCCCTGCAGGGCACCGCGCCGGCGGCGTGCGGCAAGCCCGGCACCGGTGCCGGTGCGCTCGGCTCGAGCGCCGGCGCGACCGTCCCGGTCCCGGCGAACAACCTCGTCTACGTCCAGAACGTGCCCCAGGCGGGCGACGTGAACGCGTCCTCGACGACCGCGCTGCCGGACACCTGCAACCAGGGCAACGGGGTCGGGTACCCGCGCACCGGCGAGGTGCAACTGAGCTCGTCCCCGTGCAGCTACGGTTCCCGGTCCGGCGATGCGTTCGTGCACGGCGTCGTCGACGGGCAGGTGACCGTGGCCGCCGAGAACTACCTCTACGTGACGGGCGACACCACCTACGAGGACCGCGGCTCCGACATGCTCGGACTCACCGCCACCAACGCCGTCATGGTCTGGAACCCCGTGCAGAACTCGGCGTGCGGACGGAGCACGTGCGTGACCTCGATGCTCGGGGACACCGGTCGCGAGATCGACGCGGCCATCATCTCGGCGGCGCACACCTTCCAGGTCCAGAACTACGCGTACGGCGGCGACCGCGGCACCCTCACGATCTACGGAGCGATCGCGCAGAAGTTCCGCGGCGTCGTGCGCTCCGGGTCGAGCGGGTACCGGAAGGCCTACTCCTACGACGCGCGGCTGCAGCACTCGGCGCCGCCGAGCTTCCTCAACCCGGTGACGACGACGTACGGCGTCACGACGATGGGTGAGGTCTCCGCCGCGTACGGGGTGTCCGGTGCGTGCGTCCAGCGAGCGGGGGTGTGCGTGTGAACACCCTGCAACCCCTCGCGCCGACCATCGTGTGCCTCGCGGCGGTCCTCGGACTGCTCGTCGGCTCGTTCCTCAACGTCGTGGTGCACCGCGTCCCGGCCGGGCTGTCGGTCGTGCGGCCCGCGAGCGCCTGCCCGGCGTGCCGAGCCGAGATCCGCGCGTTCGACAACGTCCCGGTGCTCTCGTGGATCGTCCTCCGTGGTGCCTGTCGCGACTGCGGCTCGCGCATCTCGGCGCGGTACCCGCTCGTCGAGGCGGGCACGAGCGCGTCGTTCGCGCTGGTCACCGGCGGCGTCCTCGCATCCGGGGTGGTGCACGCAGCGCTCGCGGGTCCGACCCTGGTGCTGCTCGTCGGGCTGCTGTACCTGATGGCCGTGTCGATCTCGTTGGCACTGATCGACCTCGACACGCACCGGCTGCCCGACGCGATCGTGCTCCCCGCGTACCCGGTGCTCGGGCTCCTGCTCGCGACGACCTCCGCGACGACGGGGGACTGGGGCGCACTCCTGCGGGCCGTCGGCGGCGCAGCGATCATGTTCGTCCTGTACCTCGCCCTCGCTGTGGTCGTCCCGGGCGGGATGGGCATGGGTGACGTGAAGCTCGCGGGCGTCCTCGGCCTCGTGCTGGCGTACCTCGGATGGGGACCCCTCGCAGTGGGAGCTTTCGGGGGGTTCGCCCTCGGCGCTACGTTCGCCATCGGCCTGCTCGTGACCCGTCGCGCACCGCGCGGGAGCGGCATCCCGTTCGGGCCCTGGATGCTCGGCGGGGCATGGCTCGGCATCCTCCTCGGCACGCCGCTGTGGAACGCGTACCTCGGCCTCATCGGCCTCACCTGATCACGAGCGGAAGAACGAGCAATGGCGAAGAACGTCGTCGGGATCGACATCGGCAGCACGTCCATCCGTGCCGTCGAGGTCGCGCGGACCCGTGGGAACGCCCCGTCCATCCTCCGCATCGCAGAGGTCCCGCTGCCGATCGGGTCGACCAGTCGCGGTGAGGTCCTCGAGCCGAACACCGTCGCCGCCGCGCTCCGGGAGCTGTGGGCCGTCGGACGTTTCCGGACCAAGGACGTCGCGCTCGGCATGGGCAACCAGCGGGTGCTCTCGCGGGACCTCACCGTCCCCAAGGCGCCGCTGGCACAGATCCGTGAGTCGCTCCCGTTCCAGGTCCAGGACCTCCTCCCGGTCCCGGTGGGCGAGGCCATCCTCGACTTCTACCCGATCGCCGAGGGCAGCGGCGAGGGCGGACCCGTCGTGCACGGCCTGCTCGTGGCCGCCATCAAGGACGCCGTGCTCGCCAACGTCCGAGCCGTCCAGCTCGCCGGTCTCCACCCGGTCGGCGTCGACCTGATCCCGTTCGCCCTCAGCCGCGTGCTCGCACCCGCCGACGTCCCGGCCGCCGCCATCGTCGAGCTCGGCGGCAACGCCACCACCGTGGTCATCGCCCGGCACGGGGTCCCGCACTTCGTCCGGATCATCCCGACCGGCGGCGACGAGGTCACGAAGCAGATCGCCGTGCGGCTCGAGATCTCCCTCGAGCAGGCCGAGGTCGTGAAGCGCTGGATCGGCACCGGGGCGCGGGCGCAGACCGCCGACGACGTCCGCGCCGCCGCGGTCGTCCGCGAAGCCACGAACGAGCTCATCGCGAGCATCCGCAACACGCTGAACTACTTCGTGAACACGAAGGGCGACGGCGCGCCGATCGCACGGCTCGTCCTCGCCGGGGCGGGCAGCGGCCTGCCGGGCTTCGGCGAGGCCCTGGCCGAGACGACCGGCGTCCCGACCGTCGTGGGAGACCCCTTCGCGGGCGTCCACTGGGCGCGGAGCATCGCGCCGGAGGTCGTGGCCGAACGCGGGCAGTCGATGGCGGTGGCCTGGGGCCTCGCCGCGGGAGGACGAGCAGCATGACCGGCACGATGGAACGGCTCCGCGGAGTCCGACCGACCTCGTCGGCCGCCAAGCTCGTGTCCGACCACGAGCAGCGCTCGAGGCAGCAGAACCGCCGGGCCCCCCGGGACCTCGTCGTCGGTGGCTCGCCCCGGGTCGACCTCCTCCCCACCGAGGTGCTCGTCGACCGTCGCCAGCGCGTCGTCGTCCGCCGGGTCTGGTTCGGGGTGGCCGTGGTCGCCGCGGTCGTGCTCGTCGGGAGCGGGATGACGGCGCTGGACCAGATGTCCTCGGCCAGCCAGCTCCGGACGGCCCAGAGCGAGGGCACCGCGCTGCTGCAGCAGCAGGGACAGTACTCGGACGTCCGCGACGTCGAGGGGCGCTCCGACCTCGTCCGTTCGGCGCAGGCGGTCGGCGGAGCGACGGAGATCGACTGGGCTGCGTACCTGCAGAGCGCCCAGGACTCGCTGCCCGCCGGTGTGGCCATCACCGGGGTGACCGTCGACTCGGCGTCGCCGCTCGCGCCGTACACACAGGCGGACGCCCCGCTGCAGGGTGTCCGGATCGCCACGGTCACCTTCGACGCGGACAGCCCGACGCTGCCCTCGATCCCGGACTGGCTGGACCGCGTGCGTGGGCTGAAGGGGTTCGTCGACGCGAACGCGAACGCCGTGTCGCGTGTCGACGAGGACGGCCACTACACGGTGAACATGACCGTGCACGTGAACGAAGCCGCCTACGACGGCAAGTACGAGGAGCGATCGAAGTGACCAGGAACCGGCTCCACCTCGTCGTGGCACTCGTCATCGGCAGCGTCGTCCTCGTCGGCGGGTTCTTCCTCGGCGTGCAACCGCAGCTGGCCGCCGCCGCGGCGAACCGGCAGCAGCAGGCGTCCATCGAGGCGACCAACGAGACCTACCGGAGCGAACTCGCCCGACTCGCGGAGCAGTCGAAGGAGCTCCCGAGCAAGCAGCAGGAGCTCGCGACGCTCGAGGCCTCCGTCCCGTCGACCCCCGCCACCGCAGCCTTCTACAAGGAGATCGACGCGGTCGCGTCCTCGTCCGGCGTCACGGTGACGGGCATCACGACCGCGTGGGCGGCCGCGTACGCACCGCCGGCGTCGACCGGGACGACCGGTGGAGTACCTGCGTCCACCGGCACGAGCGCGACCTCGGCGCCCAGCGGCGAGCCGACGGCCGCTGCGCCGACGTCGCCCGTGGCCCCGGCGACGAAGACGGACAGCCGCATCACCGGCGCCAACTTCTCGACCATCGCGGTGAGCATCGACGTCTCGGGGTCGTTCGCGCAGGCGCTGCAGTTCACCAAGGGCGTGCAGAGCGGAGAGCGCCTGTTCCTCGTCAACGGCATCACCTCGCAGAAGCAGGAGACCGCGGCCGACGCGTCCGCTGCCCCGACCGCAGGCGGGACCACCTGGACCCTCTCGGGGTTCGTGTACGTCCTCGCTGATGCGAAGGCCGCCCAGGTGTCGCAGGCGACCGAGAACGCGTCCGCGACCCCCGCCGCGACCCCCTCCGCCACCGCCACCCCCGCCGGCTGACACCCCTTCGGAACCCGCCCCGCGAAGTGGGTGCGCCACGCCACGCCGCACCCACTTCCGCGACACCCGTCGGTGTGCCTACGATGCTCCCGACGTCGCACTCGCGACTGCTCACCCCCCTCTCGGACGGTCGCCTCTGGACGGCCGCTCCTCGTCGTGCCCGGAGTCGCGCGTGTTGGTCGGAATCGTGGAGTTCCTCGGCTGGTTCGGAGCCGTAACCGTCCTCGCTGGTTACCTGTTGTTCTCGCTCGGGAAGATCCCCAACGGGCCGCTGTACCAGGTGTTCAACCTCGTCGGAGGACTGTCGGTGGCGATCAACGTCGCCGCCCACCACGCGATCCCGTCGACCATCGTGAACGGCATCTGGGCGGTCGTCGCGGTCGTCGTGCTGGTCCGGATGGGTCGCGCGCGCCGAGCCCGGGTGCGTGCCGGCCGGACCACTGTCGGGCCCGCCGTCCTGCACGCGGAGCCGCCGACGACGACCGCGGTCCTGCCGGTCGTCGGACCCGCGCTCCGCGACCACGAGGCGGAGCCGCTCGCGCCCGCCCGCGCCGAGCCGCGCCTCCAGACCGGTCCGCGCCCCGCGGCCGAGCCGCGCCTCCAGACCGAGTCCGCGCCCACCGTGCCGATCACCGGGTCCATCCCGGTGATCACCGCGACCATCGCGCTCGCCCTCGTCGCCGCAGCGAACGAGCAGGCGGCGCAGGACCAGGCGACCCAGGACGAGGCGACCCAGGGGCAGGACCAGGCGACGCGGGAGCAGGACGCGACGGCACAGGCGCCGATGCCGGCCGACCAGCCCGCCCGCGCCTGAACCGGCCCGATCGCGCAGCCGGACGCCCCCGTGGGCGGCCCGGCGGTACGATCGCCCCATGTCCCGGTGGCTGATCGCGACGATGACGTCGGTCCTCTTCATCGCGCTCGTCATCGCGGTGACGGGCTTCGAGGCCCTGCTCGCCGACGTCGAGGCGATCCCCCAACCGGACGCGACCGCGTACCTGGGCCCGGCGATGGTCCTCGCGGCCGGCGTGGTCGTCTTCGTCACCACCGCTGCGGGCATCCGCGAGGGCAACCCCGGCGTCACCGGACTCGTGGCCGCAGCGGCGACGTACCTCGTGATGCTCGCGGTCGGTTCGGTCGGCTACTCCCTCGTCCGCGGTGACGCGACCGAGCTCCTCGTGTTCCCTGCTGGCTCGGCGCTGAGCCCCTTCGTCGTCGGCTCGGTCGTCGTGGCGCTGCTCTGCGTCGTCGGCGGCATCGCGGCCGCACGACACCAGGCCCGCTCCGCACCCCAGCAGGCGCCGGCGGACCACGACCACCGCTGACGGGCGAGGACAGGGTGCGCGGGGACCGCAGCCCGGTCCGACGTCGTCTCCCGGCGGTAGGATCCCGGAGCACGCACGCACCAGGCACGCGCGCACCAGGCACGACGGGGGACGCATGACCGAGGAGCGACAGGTGGCCGACTGGGCCGCGACACCGCACGTCGACACGATCCGGGGCACGCTCGAGCAGCCGGTCGCGCCCCGACCGGTGCCGCCTCGGCGGCGACTCGGCCGCGGTCCGCTCATCAGCATCATCGCCGGTGGGGCCGCGATCGTGCTGCTGGCCGTCGCCGGGGTCGTCGGCTTCTCCGTCGGCACCTCCTCGCACTCGCCCGACCGACCGGTCCGCGCCTTCCTCGACGACCTGACCGCCGGTCGTGTGGACGACGCCCTCTCGGCAGCGGGCATCGAGCACGGCAAGGACGACGTGCTCCTCACCGACGCCGCGTACGCCAAGGCCTCCGGGCGGGTCACCGGCTACCGGATCGCCGCGACCGACACCGCGGGCGACACCGCCCGGGTCCGCGCCTACCTGAAGCAGGGCGGCCGGGACGTCGCCGCGACGTTCACGCTCGACAAGACGGGCACCGACTGGGGCGTCTTCCCGGTCTGGGATCTCGAGGCGCCCCGCCTCGGACAGGTGCAGGTGGCGGTGAGCGGCCCCAGCGGCACCGCGGTCCGCGTCGCCGACCAGGAGATCACGACGTCGAAGGACGGCATCGCGACGCTCAAGGCCCTGCCGGGGGAGTACTCGATCGCCGTCGACGGCGGCAAGTGGTTCACCGCGGACGCCCAGCGCACGACCGTGTCGGGCTTCGGCGGTGCCGGGGGATCGGTGCCGGTCACGCTGCAGACGACCCTCACCGACGCCGGCCAGCAGGCCGCGAAGGACGCGGTCGACAAGTGGGTCGACGGCTGCATCGCCTCGACCGAGACGGCGCCGCCCGGGTGCAGCTTCTACGCCTACGGCGAGGACCCGGCCTACACGTACACGAACCAGAAGTGGACGCTCGAGTCCCGTCCGGTCGTCGCGGTCAGTGACTGGGTCTCCCGCGGATGGCTGGTCTCGACCACCACCAACGGGCGCGCGAAGTTCACGGCGGACATCTCGAACTCCGCCGGCACCGGCACGGCCTCGGCGGGGCCGATGAACGTCAACGCGAGCGGCTACATCACGGGCTTCACCGACCAGGGGGCGACGTTCGTCTCGGCCGTCGGCAACGGTTCGTCGGACTCCGGCTCCTGACCCGACGCCCGTCCGCCGGGTGGTCGGGTCCTCGGCCTGGAGGCGTGACCCACCCCCGCCGATCGGCTCGCCTCCGCCGTCGGGCGGGCAACCGACCGACCGTACCCGCTCCGGCGCGCAGGTGGTGCGCGCCACGACGCGCCCGGATTGATTTCGCCCGACCGCGCGGGTAGGCTCTCCTGGGTGTGCGCCCTCGGGCGCGCCCGAAATCCCGGGTCGGCATCACCGGCTCGGACATCCATCCCCGCTTCCTCCGCCGTCAGGCGGCGATCGGCGTGGGATGAGGAAGCCAGCGGAACGCGCTGGCCAGAGCACGAGCGAAGAACCAGGAGAACAGTTGCCTACCATCCAGCAGCTCGTTCGCAAGGGCCGCACGCCGAAGGTCGTCAAGACCAAGGCGCCGGCACTGAAGGCGAACCCCCAGCAGCGTGGTGTCTGCACCCGCGTCTACACCACCACCCCCAAGAAGCCGAACTCGGCCCTGCGCAAGGTCGCTCGTGTCAAGCTCTCGAACGGCACCGAGGTCACGGCCTACATCCCCGGTGAGGGCCACAACCTGCAGGAGCACTCGATGGTGCTCGTCCGCGGCGGTCGTGTGAAGGACCTCCCCGGCGTGCGCTACAAGATCATCCGCGGTGCCCTGGACACCCAGGCCGTCAAGAACCGTAAGCAGGCCCGCAGCCGCTACGGCGCGAAGAAGGGTTGAGTTAGATGCCTCGCAAGGGTCCCGCCCCGAAGCGTCCCGTCGTCGCCGACCCGGTGTACGGCGCGCCGATCGTCTCGCAGCTCGTCAACAAGATCCTCCTGGACGGCAAGAAGGGCCTCGCCGAGCGCATCGTCTACGATGCACTCGAGGGCGTCACCGCCAAGAACCAGCAGGATGCGGTCGCGACGCTGAAGAAGGCGCTCGACAACGTCCGTCCGACCCTCGAGGTCCGCAGCCGCCGCGTCGGTGGCTCGACCTACCAGGTGCCGGTCGAGGTCAAGCCGCACCGCGCGAACACCCTCGCGCTCCGCTGGCTCACCTCGTACGCCAAGGCCCGTCGCGAGAAGACGATGACCGAGCGTCTCATGAACGAGATCCTCGACGCGTCGAACGGTCTCGGTGCCGCGGTGAAGCGCCGTGAGGACACGCACAAGATGGCCGAGTCGAACAAGGCCTTCGCCCACTACCGCTGGTAAGTCCGGCCGGTAGTCCCGGCACCGGGAGGGCGTCGGTGGTCAAGAACCCCGGCGCCCTTCCCGGACGCCAACCTCTCCTACAACTCTTCCGGAGGAACCTGTGGCACAGGACGTGCTCACCGACCTGAACAAGGTCCGCAACATCGGCATCATGGCGCACATCGATGCCGGCAAGACCACGACGACCGAGCGCATCCTGTTCTACACGGGCATCACGCACAAGATCGGTGAGGTCCACGACGGCGCCGCGACGATGGACTGGATGGCGCAGGAGCAGGAGCGCGGCATCACGATCACGTCGGCCGCGACGACCTGCTTCTGGGACAACAACCAGATCAACATCATCGACACCCCCGGTCACGTGGACTTCACGGTCGAGGTGGAGCGTTCGCTCCGCGTCCTCGACGGTGCCGTCGCCGTCTTCGACGGCAAGGAGGGCGTCGAGCCCCAGTCCGAGACCGTGTGGCGTCAGGCGGACAAGTACGACGTCCCCCGCATCTGCTTCGTCAACAAGATGGACAAGCTCGGCGCGGACTTCTACTTCACCGTCGACACGATCATCAACCGCCTCGGTGCTGAGCCCCTCGTGCTCCAGCTCCCGATCGGTGCCGAGAACGACTTCGTCGGCGTCGTCGACCTCATCGAGATGCACGCCAAGGTCTGGCCGGGCGATGCCAAGGGTGACGTCACCATGGGCGCCCAGTACGAGGTCCAGGAGATCCCCGCGGACCTCCAGGCCCGTGCCGAGGAGTACCGCGCGAAGCTGATCGAGCGCGTCGCCGAGACCGACGACGCCCTGCTCGAGAAGTTCTTCGGTGGCGAGGAGCTCACGAAGGCCGAGATCAAGGGCGCGATCCGCAAGCTCACGATCGCTTCCGAGGTCTACCCGGTCCTCTGTGGTTCGGCGTTCAAGAACCGCGGTGTCCAGCCGATGCTCGACGCGGTCATCGACTACCTCCCGTCCCCGCTCGACGTGCCGCCGATGATCGGCCACGACGTCAAGGACGAAGAGAAGGAGATCATCCGCAAGCCCGACGCCACCGAGCCGTTCTCGGCCCTGGCGTTCAAGGTCGCGGTGCACCCGTTCTTCGGTCGTCTGACCTACGTCCGCGTGTACTCCGGCTCGATCGAGTCCGGTGCCCAGGTCATCAACTCGACCAAGGGCAAGAAGGAGCGCATCGGCAAGATCTTCCAGATGCACTCCAACAAGGAGAACCCGGTCGACAACGTCACCGCCGGACACATCTACGCGGTCATCGGCCTCAAGGACACCACCACCGGTGACACCCTGTGCGACCCGACCAACCAGGTCGTCCTCGAGTCGATGACCTTCCCGGAGCCGGTCATCGAGGTCGCCATCGAGCCGAACACGAAGGCCGACCAGGAGAAGCTCTCCACGGCCATCCAGAAGCTCGCCGAAGAAGACCCGACGTTCCGCGTCGAGCTCAACGCCGAGACCGGTCAGACGACGATCAAGGGCATGGGCGAGCTCCACCTCGACATCCTCGTCGACCGCATGAAGCGCGAGTTCAAGGTCGAGGCCAGCGTCGGCAAGCCGCAGGTCGCGTACCGCGAGACCCTGACCAAGGTCGTCGAGCGCTACGACTACACGCACAAGAAGCAGACCGGTGGTTCCGGCCAGTTCGCGAAGGTGCAGATCGCCCTCGAGCCGATGGAAGTCACGGCCGAGAAGGTCTACGAGTTCGAGAACGCCGTCACCGGTGGTCGCGTCCCGCGTGAGTACATCCCCTCGGTCGACGCCGGTATCCAGGACGCCATGCAGGTCGGCATCCTGGCCGGGTACCCGACCGTCGGCGTGAAGGCCATCCTCAAGGACGGCGCGGCGCACGACGTCGACTCGTCCGAGATGGCGTTCAAGATCGCCGGTTCCATCGCCTACAAGGAGGCCGCCCGCAAGGCCGGCCCCGCCATCCTCGAGCCGATCATGGCCGTCGAGGTGCGTACTCCGGAGGAGTACATGGGCGACGTCATCGGTGACCTCAACTCCCGTCGTGGCCAGATCGCCTCGATGGAGGACGCCTCGGGCGTCAAGGTGGTCCGCGCGAGCGTTCCGCTGTCCGAGATGTTCGGCTACGTCGGGGACCTGCGGTCCAAGACCTCTGGTCGTGCGGTCTACTCGATGACCTTCGAGACCTACAGCCAGGTCCCGGCCAAGGTCGCCGAGGAGATCATCGCGAAGAACAGCGGAGAGTAACGCTCCGACGTTCTCTCCACAGGCGAGGGTGCCCGGCGACGGGCCCCTCGCCACCAAGTACAGTAATGACACACACCCTGCACGCCAACGGTCTCGCGACCGGGGGCTTGCTCTCCGAGTCCTGAGGAGGACCCACAGTGGCCAAGGCCAAGTTCGAGCGGACCAAGCCGCACGTCAACATCGGAACCATCGGTCACGTCGACCACGGCAAGACCACGCTCACGGCGGCGATCACCAAGGTTCTGCACGACCAGTACCCGGACCTCAACGAGGCCCGTGACTTCGCACAGATCGACAGCGCTCCCGAGGAGCGCGACCGCGGCATCACGATCAACATCTCCCACGTCGAGTACCAGACGGAGAAGCGTCACTACGCTCACGTCGACGCTCCGGGTCACGCTGACTACGTGAAGAACATGATCACGGGTGCGGCGCAGATGGACGGCGCGATCCTCGTGGTCGCCGCCACCGACGGCCCGATGCCCCAGACGCGTGAGCACGTGCTGCTCGCCCGCCAGGTCGGCGTCCCCTACATCGTCGTCGCGCTGAACAAGTCCGACATGGTGGACGACGAGGAGATCCTGGAGCTCGTCGAGCTCGAGGTCCGTGAGCTCCTCGGCTCGCAGGAGTTCGACGAGGACGCCCCCGTCGTGCAGGTCTCGGCGCTCAAGGCGCTCGAGGGCGACGAGAAGTGGGTCAAGTCCGTCCAGGACCTGATGGCCGCCGTCGACGAGAACGTCCCGGACCCGGTGCGCGCCACCGACCAGCCGTTCCTCATGCCGATCGAGGACGTCTTCACGATCACCGGTCGTGGCACGGTCGTCACCGGTCGTGTCGAGCGTGGCACGCTCGACCTCAACTCCGAGGTCGAGATCGTCGGCATCCGCCCGACGCAGAAGACCACGGTCACGGGCATCGAGATGTTCCGCAAGCTGCTCGACAAGGCCGAGGCCGGTGACAACACCGGTCTGCTCATCCGTGGCCTCAAGCGCGAGGACGTGGAGCGCGGTCAGGTCGTCGTCAAGCCGGGTTCGGTCACGCCGCACACGGACTTCAAGGCGAACGCCTACATCCTGACCAAGGACGAGGGCGGCCGTCACAACCCGTTCTACGCGAACTACCGTCCGCAGTTCTACTTCCGCACCACGGACGTCACCGGCGTCATCACGCTGCCCGAGGGCACCGAGATGGTCATGCCCGGCGACACCGTCTCCATGACCGTCGAGCTGATCCAGCCGATCGCCATGGAGGCCGGCCTCCGCTTCGCCATCCGTGAGGGTGGTCGTACGGTCGGCGCCGGTACGGTCGAGGAGATCATCAAGTAACTCCGTCCAACGGAGTACTGCGCAAGCGGGGTCGGGCCTTCGGGTCCGGCCCCGCTTCGTCGTTCCGAGGGCATCTGCTCGTAGGGCGGTCGCTGTCCGTGATCCGTCCCAGGCGTGCACGTGTTGCATCGGTGCGGTGACCCGTCTCCGCCGCTCCGCGACCAACGGCCGCGGCTACCACCGTGTCCGCAGCGGCCGCGGCTTCTCGTACCGCGACCCGGACGGCAACACCGTCACCGACCCCGAGGTGCGCCAGCGGCTCGAGGACCTCGTGATCCCGCCGGCGTGGGACGACGTCTGGATCTCGCCGTACGAGAACGGGCACGTCCTCGCGACGGGCATCGACGGAGCCGGTCGCCGGCAGTACATATACCACCCGTCGTGGCGCGAGCGGATGGACCGGATCAAGTACGACCGGGCCCTCGCGCTGGCGGAGTCGCTGCCCGGCGCGCGTCGGATGGTGACGCAGGACCTCCGCCGACCGGAGCCCGACCGTCGACGCGCACTGGCCGCGGCGTTCCGGATGCTCGACCAGGGATCGCTCCGGGTGGGTTCGGAGCGCTACGCGACCGAGCACGGGAGCCGTGGGCTCTCGACGCTCCTGTGCGCGCACGCGCACGTCTCGGGGAACGACATCGAGCTCGACTTCCCGGGCAAGAGCGGGCAGGAGTGGTCCTCGACGATCCACGACGCCGACCTGGCGCGGGTGATCGCCGGCATGAAGCGCCGCGGGGCGAACGCCCGGCTGCTGGCCTTCCGGGAGCGTCGCGGGGCCGAGTGGGAGCCGCTCGCCGCCGAGGACATCAACGAGTACGTCAAGGAGCGAGCCGGCGACGCGTTCACCGCGAAGGACTTCCGGACCCTGCACGGGACCGTGGCGGCGGCGGTCGACCTGGCGAAGACCGGCACGCAGCCCAGCCAGGCGAAGCGGAAGAAGGCGGTGTCGCACGCGGTGAAGGCCGCCAGCGAGGAACTCGGCAACACCCCGACCGTGTGCCGGCAGAGCTACATCGACCCGCGGCTGCTCGACGCCTACGAGCACGGCGAGACCATCGACCCGGCGCGGCTGCACGCAGCGGAGTCCGAGGTGCGCGCCCTGCTCTACCGCCAGTGACGCCGTCCCGCCCTGACGACGACGGGCGGTGACCACGCGCGCCGGATCATGACGTACGGTTGGACACCGTGCCCGACCACCCCCACACGGGCACGGAAGGACCCTCCCCAGTCGTGACCGACGAGTGCATCCACGGTTTCCCCACCGAGCTCTGCGACATCTGCTCCCCCCGCCAGCGCGAGACGCCGGCGGTCCCCACCACGCCGGCGCCCCGCCGGACCCGCATCACCACCGACCTCCGATCCACCCCGGCGCCCGCGCGCGGCTCCTCCTCGCTGCGGTCGCCCGCGGCGCCCGAGCTGCCGGAACCCCGTGACTTCGCGTCGCTCCGGGCCCACCACGCCACCCACGTCGACAACCTCGCGTCGATCATCGCCGAGGGCGCGATCCTCGCCTCCGACGCCGCGACACCCGCGGTCGACGTCAGCTCCCCGGCCACCCGCGCCGCACGCGCGCACGCATCCGCGCCGGACGGCGGTCCGGTGTCCGGGCACGTGACGTTCTCGCTCTCGCCCGACGCCACGCGGTGGGACGAGCTCCGCCGCGGCGCCGAGGGGGAGCGGTGGTCCGACGCCGCCCGACGCACGCGTGCCGTCGAGTACGTCGTCCTCGTCGTGCCCGTCTCCGCCTTCGGCGCCTCGGTGATCGTCGCCGACCAGGACGCCGACGCCGAGGACGTCCGGTTCGCCGTCGGCCCCGCGGCCGCGACGAACCTCATCCGCCGCACGGACTTCACCGACCCGGAGATGCACGGCCTCGAACTGCTCGCCGGGCCGCGCGTGCCGCTGTCCTCGGTCGCCGTGATCGGCGTCCCGAACGACCGCGTCCGCCAGCAGGTCAAGACGCTCCTGGCCGAGCAGGGGGGCCGCGCGCCCCGCGTCGCGGTGTTCCCGCCGTGGTTCGTGCCGCCCGTGGTCGCCGCCGAGTAGGCGTCCGGAGTACCTCTGACGCACCCTCCCGACCACGTCGGGAGGGTGCGCTGCGTGACGGGGGTGATCCGATCCTCCAGGCCGGTCCGAAGCCCGCGGATCCGGGCCCGTGAGCCGGCCGCGACACGCCACGAATTCGCGACACGCCCGGGTTGCACGCTTGGCGTGCCTGTGCGAGACTTGTCCGGTTCCGAATTCCGCGGGCGTTCGCGCGCGCAGGATCACTGCTCTGGCAGTGCACAACCCCTCCGTCCAGCGGAGCTGGGTTGGGCCGCAGGCAGCAGAACACGATCGAATCCCCACCACGGTGTGCGGCACTGCTGTGCCACGGCGCCGGGGAAGCGACATGCCCACGCTGGACGGCCCCGGTCGCCCTGCGCGGTTGACAGGAGAACAGCGGTCATCCCCAGCGGATGCGGCCGGTTGGTTCAGGAAAACAGCCAAGCCCTGCAGGAATGCACGGCACGGCGGCGTCAGGCGGCCCGAGGGTGCGCGGCGCAGAGAGGACAAGAGACACATGGCGGGACAGAAGATCCGCATCCGGCTCAAGTCGTACGACCACGAGGTCATCGACACGTCGGCCCGGAAGATCGTCGACACGGTGACCCGTGCCGGTGCGACCGTGGTCGGCCCGGTGCCGCTCCCCACCGAGAAGAACGTGGTCACCGTGATCCGTTCGCCCCACAAGTACAAGGACTCGCGCGAGCACTTCGAGAAGCGCACGCACAAGCGGGTCATCGACATCGTCGACCCGACGCCGAAGGCCGTCGACTCGCTCATGCGACTCGACCTCCCGGCGGACGTCAACATCGAGATCAAGCTGTAAGGGGGCTGGACTGATGGCGAACTCAACCAAGACCGTCAAGGGCCTCCTCGGCAAGAAGCTCGGGATGACCCAGGTGTGGGACGAGAACAACAAGTTCATCCCCGTCACCGTGATCGAGGTCGGCCCGAACGTGGTCACCCAGATCCGCAACGTCGAGCGCGACGGCTACGAGGCGATCCAGATCGCCGCCGGTGCGATCGACCCGCGCAAGGTCAACAAGCCGGCTGCCGGCCACTTCGAGGCTGCAGGTGTGACCCCGCGTCGCACCCTCACCGAGATCCGCACCAACGACTCCGCCGAGTACTCGCTCGGCCAGGAGCTCACCGTCGACACCTTCGAGGCCGGCCAGAAGGTCGACGTCGTCGGGACGTCGAAGGGCAAGGGCTTCGCCGGTGTCATGAAGCGCCACGGCTTCGCCGGTGTGTCCGCTTCGCACGGTGCGCACCGCAACCACCGCAAGCCCGGTTCGATCGGCGCCTCGTCGACCCCGTCGCGTGTCTTCAAGGGCATGCGCATGGCTGGTCGCATGGGTGGCGAGCGCGTGACCGTCCTCAACCTCACGGTGCACGCCGTCGACGCCGAGAAGGGTCTGCTGCTCGTCAAGGGCGCCGTCCCCGGTGCTCGTGGCCGCTCCGTCTTCGTCCGTACCGCCGTGAAGGGTAAGTGATCATGGCCACCGAGACCGCAACCACGATCGACGTCCTCGACGCGACCGGAGCCGTCGCCGGCAGCATCGAGCTGCCCGCCGAGCTCTTCGACGTCGAGACGAACGTCCCGCTGATCCACCAGGTCGTGACCGCGCAGCTCGCAGCCGCGCGTCAGGGCACCCACAAGACCAAGAACCGCGGCGAGGTCCGCGGTGCTGGTCGCAAGCCGTTCAAGCAGAAGGGCACCGGCCGCTCCCGTCAGGGTTCGGTCCGCGCACCGGAGCACACCGGCGGTGGCGTCGTCCACGGACCGACCCCGCGCGACTACTCGCAGCGCACCCCGAAGAAGATGATCGCCGCTGCTCTGCTCGGCTCGCTCTCGGACCGCGCCCGCGGTGGCCGCATCTCCGCTGTGGAGGGCTTCGTCGCGGCTGAGACGCCGTCGACCAAGACCGCCCGCACGCTCATCGAGAAGGTCGCGCCCGTCAAGAACGTGCTCGTCGTGCTCGAGTCGGACGACGAGCTCACGCTCAAGTCCGTCCGCAACCTGCCGAACGTCCACGCGCTCTCGTACGGCCAGCTCAACGCCTACGACGTGCTCAAGGCCGACGCCCTCGTCTTCAGCAAGAGCGCCCTCGACGCATTCATCGCGTCGAAGACCGCGAAGGAGATCTCCGCATGAGCGGCTTCAACAAGGACCCGCGCGACATCATCATCTCGCCGGTCGTCTCGGAGAAGAGCTACGGCCTGATCGACCAGGGCAAGTACACGTTCATCGTGGACCCCCGTTCGAACAAGACCGAGATCAAGCTCGCCATCGAGAAGATCTTCGACGTCAAGGTCGCGAGCATCAACACGCTGAACCGTCCGGGCAAGACCCGTCGCACGAAGTTCGGCCTGGGCAAGCGCAAGGACACCAAGCGTGCCATCGTGACGCTCAAGTCCGGTTCGATCGACATCTTCACGGCTGTCGGCTGAGGACCAGAGGGATAAATCATGGCTATTCGTAACTACAAGCCGACGACCCCTGGTCGTCGCGGCTCGTCGGTCGCCGACTTCGCTGAGATCACCCGTTCGACGCCGGAGAAGTCGCTGCTTCGTCCGCTGCCGAAGACCGGTGGCCGCAACAGCTCCGGCCGCATCACGACCCGTCACATCGGTGGTGGCCACAAGCGCCAGTACCGCGTGATCGACTTCCGTCGTCACGACAAGGACGGCGTCGACGCCAAGGTCGCGCACATCGAGTACGACCCGAACCGCACGGCGCGCATCGCGCTCCTGCACTACGTGGACGGCACGAAGCGCTACATCATCGCGCCGAACAAGCTCAAGCAGGGCGACGTCGTCGAGCAGGGTCCCGGCGCGGACATCAAGCCCGGCAACAACCTGCCGCTGCGCAACATCCCGGTCGGTACCGTGATCCACGCGATCGAGCTCCGTCCCGGTGGCGGCGCGAAGATGGCCCGGTCCGCCGGTGCCTCGGTGCGTCTCGTCGCCAAGGACGGCCCCTACGCGCAGCTCCGTCTGCCGTCGGGCGAGGTCCGCAACGTCGACGCCCGCTGCCGCGCCACCATCGGCGAGGTCGGCAACGCCGAGCAGTCCAACATCAACTGGGGCAAGGCCGGCCGCATGCGCTGGAAGGGCGTCCGTCCGACCGTGCGTGGTGTCGCGATGAACCCGGTCGACCACCCGCACGGTGGTGGTGAGGGCAAGACGTCCGGTGGTCGTCACCCCGTCAGCCCCTGGGGCCAGGCCGAGGGTCGCACGCGCAAGCCGAACAAGCCGAGCGACAAGCTCATCGTCCGTCGCCGTAACGCCGGCAAGAAGCGCAAGTAGGAGTTCAGAAGATGCCACGCAGTCTGAAGAAGGGCCCCTTCGTCGACGAGCACCTGCTCCGCAAGGTCGTCACGCAGAACGAGGCCAACACCAAGAACGTGATCCGCACGTGGTCGCGTCGCTCGATGATCGTCCCGAACATGCTCGGGCACACGATCGCCGTGCACGACGGCCGCAAGCACATCCCGGTGTTCGTCACCGAGTCGATGGTCGGTCACAAGCTCGGCGAGTTCGCGCCGACCCGCACCTTCCGTGGTCACGTGAAGGACGACAAGAAGGGCCGTCGCCGCTAACGCGGGGACGCAGAGGAGGAACGAAATGGTGGAGTCGATCGCACGCGTGCGACACATCCGCGTCACGCCTCAGAAGGCCCGTCGCGTCATCGAGCTGATCCGCGGCAAGCAGGCCCACGAGGCGCTCGCCATCCTGAAGTTCGCCCCGCAGGCCGCTTCGGAGCCCGTGTACAAGCTGGTCGCCTCGGCGATCGCGAACGCCCGGGTGAAGGCGGACTCGACGAACAGCTTCCTGGACGAGCGCGACCTCTACGTGAGCCGCGTCTTCGTCGACGAGGGAACGACCCTGAAGCGGTTCCAGCCGCGCGCCCAGGGCCGCGCCTTCCGGATCAACAAGCGCACCTCCCACATCACGGTCGTCCTCGCGACGCCGGATGAGGTCGAGGCTGCCGCCACGAGCAAGAAGGCGAGCAACTAATGGGCCAGAAGGTCAACCCGTACGGTTTCCGTCTCGGGATCACGACGGACCACGTCTCGCACTGGTTCACCGACAGCACGAAGGCCGGGCAGCGCTACGCCGACTACGTGGCCGAGGACATCAAGGTGCGCGAGTACCTGAAGAAGACCCTCGACCGCGCCGGTGTCGCCCGCATCGAGCTCGAGCGCACCCGCGATCGCGTCCGCGTGGACATCCACACGGCGCGTCCGGGCATCGTCATCGGCCGCCGCGGCGCCGAGGCGGAGCGCGTCCGCAGCGAGCTGGAGAAGCTCACCAAGAAGCAGATCCAGCTCAACATCCTCGAGGTCAAGAACCCCGAGACCGAGGCCCAGCTCGTCGCGCAGGGCATCGCCGAGCAGCTCTCCGCCCGTGTCGCGTTCCGACGCGCCATGCGCAAGGGCCTGCAGGGTGCACAGCGCGCCGGCGCCAAGGGTGTCCGGATCCAGGTGTCGGGCCGCCTCGGCGGCGCCGAGATGTCCCGCTCGGAGTTCTACCGCGAGGGCCGCGTGCCCCTGCACACGCTCCGCGCGAACATCGACTACGGCTTCTACGAGGCTCGGACCACCTTCGGCCGCATCGGCGTGAAGGTCTGGATCTACAAGGGCGACATCACGAACAAGGAGCTCGCTCGCGAGCAGGCGAACCAGCGTTCGTCGCGCCCGGAGCGTCGTGGCGGCCCCCGTGGCGAGCGCGGCGACCGCCGTGGCGGCGACCGTGGCGGCCGTCAGCAGCAGGCCCCGCAGGACGCGCCGGCCGGCGCAGGAGTTGAGGCGTAACCATGCTTATTCCCCGTCGAGTCAAGCACCGCAAGCAGCACCACCCGAAGCGTTCGGGTCAGGCCACCGGCGGTACCAAGGTCAGCTTCGGCGACTTCGGTATCCAGGCCCTCACCCCGGCCTACGTGACGAACCGGCAGATCGAGTCCGCTCGTATCGCCATGACGCGTCACATCAAGCGTGGTGGCAAGGTGTGGATCAACATCTACCCGGACCGTCCGCTGACCAAGAAGCCGGCTGAGACCCGCATGGGTTCCGGTAAGGGCTCGCCCGAGTGGTGGGTCGCCAACGTCAAGCCGGGTCGTGTGCTCTTCGAGCTCTCCGGCGTCAACGAGGACATCGCCCGTGAGGCGCTGACCCGTGCAATCCACAAGCTGCCCCTCAAGGCACGCATCATCAAGCGCGAGGAGGGCGACGCGTAATGGCGATCGGTTCCAAGGAGCTCCGTCCGACGGAGCTCGACACGTTCGAGAACGAGCGTCTCGCTGACGAGCTCAAGAAGGCCAAGGAGGAACTCTTCAACCTCCGCTTCCAGTCGGCCACCGGCCAGCTGGAGAGCCACGGTCGTCTCCGTGCCGTCAAGCGCGACATCGCACGCATCTACACCGTCCTCCGCGAGCGCGAGCTCGGCATCCGTGCCACCCCCGCGCCCGTCGAGACCGCCACCAAGGCCAAGAAGACGACGAAGAAGGCTGACAAGGCCGCCGAGTCGACCGAGGCCGCTACCGCCGAGGAGAACTGATGGCGAACGAAGAGAAGAACTCCGCCGCCTCGACCCGCGGCTACCGCAAGACGCGTCGCGGCTACGTGACGAGCGACAAGATGGACAAGACCATCGTGGTCGAGGTCGAGGACCGCGTGAAGCACGCGCTCTACGGCAAGATCATCCGCCGCACGTCCAAGGTGAAGGCCCACGACGAGCTCGGCACCGCGGGTGTCGGCGACCTCGTCGTGATCAGCGAGACCCGTCCCCTCAGCGCCTCCAAGCGCTGGCGCCTGGTCGAGATCCTCGAGAAGGCCAAGTAGGCCCCGGCCTGCTTCGGAATAGGAGACAGCAGTGATTCAGCAGGAATCCCGCCTGAAGGTCGCCGACAACACGGGTGCCAAGGAGATCTTGACCATCCGCGTGCTCGGTGGCTCGGGTCGTCGCTACGCCGGTCTCGGTGACGTCATCGTCGCCACGGTGAAGGACGCCATCCCCGGCGGCAACGTGAAGAAGGGTGACGTCGTCAAGGCGGTCATCGTTCGCACCAAGAAGGAGACCCGTCGCCAGGACGGCTCCTACATCAAGTTCGACGAGAACGCGGCAGTGATCCTCAAGGCCGACGGCGACCCGCGCGGTACGCGCATCTTCGGTCCGGTCGGTCGTGAGCTCCGTGACAAGAAGTTCATGAAGATCATCTCGCTCGCGCCGGAGGTGCTGTAAGCCATGGCGAACATCAAGAAGGGTGACCTCGTCCAGGTCATCACGGGCGCCAAGCAGGAGCGTGGCGGCGACCGTGGCAAGCAGGGCAAGGTCATCGAGGTCCTCAAGGACAAGAACCGGGTCGTCGTCGAGGGCGTGAACTTCGTCACGAAGCACGTCCGCGTCGGCCAGACGCAGCGCGGTTCGAAGACCGGTGGCATCGAGCAGCACGAGGCTCCGATCCACGTCTCGAACGTCGCGATCGTCGACCCGAAGACCAAGAAGCCGACCCGCGTCGGTTTCCGTACCGAACAGGTGGAGAAGGACGGCGTCACCAAGACCGTCCGCGTCCGCTACGCCAAGAAGTCGGGTGAGAAGCTCTGATGACCGACACGACTGCCGCGCCGGAGACCAAGGTCGAGCCGCGCCTCAAGCAGAAGTACAAGAACGAGATCAAGGCTGCCCTCACCGAGCAGTTCGGGTACGCGAACGTCAACCAGGTCCCCGGCCTGGTCAAGGTCGTCGTGAACACGGGCGTCGGCGAGGCGGCTCGCGACTCGAAGATCATCGAGGGGGCCGTCAAGGACCTCACGGCGATCACGGGTCAGAAGCCGGTCGTGACCAAGGCCCGCAAGTCCATCGCGCAGTTCAAGCTGCGTGAGGGCCAGGCCATCGGCGCGCACGTCACCCTCCGCGGTGACCGCGCGTGGGAGTTCATCGACCGCCTCGTCACCCTCGCCCTGCCCCGCATCCGCGACTTCCGCGGGCTCAGCGACAAGCAGTTCGACGGGAACGGCAACTACACGTTCGGTCTCACGGAGCAGTCGATGTTCCACGAGATCGACCAGGACCGCATCGACCGCGTGCGTGGCTTCGACATCACCGTCGTGACCACCGCGAAGACGGACGACGAGGGCCGCGCGCTGCTCCGCCAGCTCGGGTTCCCGTTCCGTTCTGCCGAGCAGACGGTCTAAGATACTTCGGGCGGTGCGGGCCGGAGGATTCACGTCCTCCGGCCCGCACCCTTGAACACACCGATCCCGGGGAACCGCTCCGGGATCACCCCGATCGCTCAGGTCGGCATTCGTGGAACGGGTGTCGAAACCAGGCGAAGAATGGACGACCATCATGACGATGACCGATCCGGTCGCAGACATGCTGACCAGATTGCGGAACGCGAACTCGGCGCACCACGACGCCGTCTCGCTTCCCAGCTCCAAGCTGAAGAAGAACATCGCCGAGATCCTCAAGCGCGAGGGTTACATCAGCGAGTGGAAGATCGAGGACGCCCGCGTGGGCCAGACCCTCACGATCGACCTCAAGTACGGCCCCGAGCGCGAGCGTTCGATCGCCGGCATCAAGCGCGTCTCGAAGCCCGGTCTCCGGGTCTACGCGAAGTCGACGGAGATCCCCCAGGTCCTCGGTGGCCTCGGCGTGGCGATCCTCTCGACCTCCTCGGGACTGCTCACCGACCGTGAAGCCGAGCAGAAGGGCGTGGGTGGGGAAGTCCTCGCCTACGTGTGGTGATCGACAATGTCTCGAATCGGACGTCTCCCCATCGACATCCCCGCCGGCGTCACCGTCTCCATCGACGGCCAGACCGTGGCGGTCAAGGGCCCCAAGGGTGAGCTCGCGCTCACCGTTGCCGAGCCCATCCAGGCCAAGGTCGAGGAGAACCAGGTCCTCGTCACCCGCCCGGACGACGAGCGTGAGTCCCGTGCCCTGCACGGCCTGACCCGCACGCTCATCGCGAACAACATCCTCGGCGTGACCCAGGGCTACTCCAAGGGCCTCGAGGTCGTCGGC
Organism: Curtobacterium sp. AG1037; assembly: GCF_003349855.1. NCBI lineage: Bacteria > Bacillati > Actinomycetota > Actinomycetes > Micrococcales > Microbacteriaceae > Curtobacterium > Curtobacterium sp. AG1037. The sequence continues at coordinate 203,790 of NZ_QQAO01000002.1, forward strand.
ACCGGTTACCGCGTGCAGGCCAAGGGCAGCAACGTCGAGTTCGCGCTCGGCTACTCCCACCCCATCACGGTCGAGCCGCCGGCGGGCATCAGCTTCGCCGTCGAGGGCAACAACAAGCTCACCGTGTCGGGCATCGACAAGCAGGCCGTCGGCGAGGTGGCTGCCAACATCCGCAAGCTGCGCAAGCCCGAGCCCTACAAGGGCAAGGGTGTCCGCTACGCCGGCGAGATCGTGCGCCGCAAGGCCGGAAAGTCAGGTAAGTGATCATGGCTCTCGGTATCCGAGGAAAGAGCAAGTCGGCCGCCAAGGCGCGCCGTCACAACCGTCTCCGCAAGAAGATCACCGGCACCGAGTCGCGTCCGCGTCTCGCTGTCTTCCGGTCGTCGCGTCACGTGTTCGTCCAGGTCATCGACGACGCGCAGGGCCACACGCTGGCCAGCGCCTCGACGATGGAGGCCGACCTCCGTTCGTTCGACGGCGACAAGACGGCCAAGGCCCGTCGCGTCGGCGAGCTCCTCGCCGAGCGCGCGAAGGCCGCCGGCGTCGAGGCCGTGGTCTTCGACCGCGGTGGTAGCAAGTACGCCGGTCGCGTCGCCGCGATCGCCGATGGTGCCCGTGAAGGAGGGCTGAACCTGTGAGCGACATCGCGAACAACAACGAAGCGGCCGAGACCAAGGCCCCGGCAGCCGACGCTGCTGCGGTCGCCGAGCGTCCGGTCGAGACCGCCGCGGGCTCCGCGTCCAACAACCGCGACAACGCCGACCAGCGCGGCCGTCGTGGCGGCGGGCGTGACCGTCAGCAGGGTCGTGACCGCAACAACCGCGGTGGCGACAGCCAGTTCCTCGAGCGCGTGGTGACCATCAACCGCGTCTCGAAGGTCGTCAAGGGTGGTCGTCGCTTCAGCTTCACGGCGCTCGTCGTCGTCGGTGACGGCAACGGCCTCGTCGGTGTCGGCTACGGCAAGGCGAAGGAAGTCCCGACCGCGATCTCGAAGGGCGTCGAGGAGGCGAAGAAGAACTTCTTCCGCGTCCCCCGCGTCGGCAACACCATCCCGCACCCGGTGCAGGGTGAGGCCGCTGCCGGTGTCGTCCTGCTGCGTCCGGCCGCTGCCGGTACCGGTGTCATCGCCGGTGGTCCGGTCCGCGCCGTGCTCGAGTGCGCCGGCATCCACGACGTCCTGAGCAAGTCGCTCGGTTCGTCGAACACCATCAACATCGTGCACGCGACCGTCGAGGCGCTGCAGCAGCTCGAGGAGCCCCGCGCCGTCGCGAGCCGTCGTGGCCTCGACGTCGACCGGGTCGTCCCGGCTCGTCTGCTCCACGCCGAGGCCGCGGCCCTGCGTGCCGCGACCGAGAAGGCAGGTGCGTGATGGCGATGCTGAAGATCACGCAGACGAAGTCCGTTATCAGCGAGAAGCAGTACCAGCGCGACACCCTGCGCAGCCTGGGCCTCAAGCGCATCGGCCGTACGGTCCTGCGTGAGGACAACGCCCAGAACCGCGGGTACATCGCGACGGTGGCGCACCTCGTGAAGGTCGAGGAGGTCGACGCATGAGCGACGAGAAGAACGAGCGCGTGCAGGTGCTGAAGCTGCACCACCTCCGCCCCGCTGCGGGCGCCAAGAAGGACCGCACCCGTGTGGGTCGCGGTGAGGGCTCGAAGGGCAAGACCGCCGGCCGTGGCACCAAGGGTCAGAAGGCCCGCTACCAGGTCAAGGTCGGCTTCGAGGGCGGGCAGATGCCGCTGCACATGCGCACCCCGAAGCTCCGCGGGTTCAAGAACCCGTTCCGCGTCGAGTACCAGGTCGTGAACCTGGACAAGATCGCGGAGCTCTACCCCAACGGTGGCGACGTCACCGTCGCGGACCTGGTCGCCAAGGGCGCCGTCCGCAAGAACGAGAAGGTCAAGGTTCTCGGTCAGGGTGACATCAGCGTGAAGCTCACGGTCTCGGTCGACAAGGTCTCGGCGTCCGCCGCCGAGAAGATCGTGGCTGCTGGCGGCACCGTCTCCCAGTAACCCCCGTCGGCGGCCCGTGCGTTTGCGCACGGGCCGCCGTTACGGTTTCCTTGACAGTGGCCGTCGTCCGACGGCCGGGTCGGCGCTGCCGACCGCACCGTGACGAGCCCGCTCGGGCCGTGCGGTCCCAGAAGTTCGGAGTCCTCGTGTTCAGAGCGGTCGCGCGCATCATGCGCACCCCAGATCTTCGCAAGAAGATCGGCTTCACCCTCGCGATCATCGCGCTGTTCCGCCTGGGGTCGTACATCCCCGCACCGTTCGTCGACTACGCCTCGGTGCAGAGCTGCCTCGCGAGCGCCTCGTCCTCCGGCGGGCTCTACGACCTGATCAACCTGTTCTCCGGTGGCGCACTGCTGAAGCTCTCGGTCTTCGCGCTCGGCATCATGCCGTACATCACGTCGTCGATCATCGTGCAGCTGCTGCGCGTCGTGATCCCGCACTTCGACGCCCTCTACAAGGAGGGCCAGTCCGGCCAGGCGAAGCTGACGCAGTACACGCGCTACCTCACGATCGCGCTCGGCGTGCTGCAGTCCACGACGCTCATCACGGTCGCCCGCTCGGGTGCCCTGTTCGGCACGAACGCCTCGGCCTCCTGCTCGTCGATCATCTCGAACGACAGCTGGTACGCGATCATGCTCATGGTCGTCACGCTGACCGCCGGTACCGGCCTCATCATGTGGATGGGCGAGCTCGTCACCGAGCGCGGCATCGGCAACGGCATGTCGCTCCTCATCTTCACGTCCATCGCGGCGCAGTTCCCGTCGGCCCTCTGGGCGATCGAGCAGTCGCAGTCGTTCGAGCTGTTCCTGTTCGTCATCCTCGTCGGGCTGGTCATCATGATGGCCGTCGTGTTCGTCGAGCAGTCGCAGCGGCGCATCCCCGTCCAGTACGCCAAGCGCATGGTCGGTCGACGCACCTACGGCGGCAACAACACCTACATCCCCATCAAGGTGAACATGGCCGGCGTCGTGCCCGTCATCTTCGCATCGTCGCTCCTGTACCTGCCGGCCCTGGTCGCGCAGTTCAACCAGCCCTCCGACGGCTCCGAGCCGGCGGCCTGGGTGACCTGGATCCAGAACAACCTGACCTCGGGTGACAACTGGTTCTACATGGTCCTGTACTTCCTGCTCATCGTCGGCTTCACGTACTTCTACGTCGCGATCACCTTCAACCCCGAAGAGGTCGCCGACAACATGAAGAAGTACGGCGGCTTCATCCCGGGCATCCGGGCCGGCCGTCCGACGGCCGAGTACCTCGACTTCGTCCTGACCCGGGTGACGTTGCCCGGCTCGCTCTACCTCGGTCTCATCGCGCTCATCCCGCTGGCAGCACTGGCGCTGTTCGGCGCGAACCAGAACTTCCCGTTCGGCGGCGCGAGCATCCTCATCATCGTGGGTGTCGGTCTCGAGACCGTGAAGCAGATCGACTCGCAGCTGCAGCAACGTCACTACGAAGGGCTTCTCCGTTGAGCGCACGCCTCATCATCGTCGGACCTCCCGGAGCCGGGAAGGGCACCCAGGCCGGTCGCATCGCCGAGTCGTTCGGCATCCCCGCGATCTCGACGGGTGACATCTTCCGCAAGAACGTCTCCGAGGGCACGCCGCTGGGTGTGCAGGCGAAGGCGATCATGGACGCGGGCAACTACGTCCCGGACGAGCTGACCAACGAGCTCGTGAAGTCGCGCCTGTCGGAGCCGGACGCCGAGCAGGGATTCCTGCTCGACGGGTACCCCCGTACCGTGGGCCAGGTCGCCTACCTCGACGCGCTGCTCGCCGAGCAGGGCACGGGGATCGACGCGGTCGTGCAGCTCGTCGCGGACCAGGACGAGCTCGTGGGCCGGCTGCTCAAGCGCGCCGAGGACCAGGGCCGCAGCGACGACAACGAGGAGACCATCCGCCGTCGGCAGGAGGTCTACACGAACGAGACCGCCCCGATCGTGGCGACCTACGCCGACCGCGGTCTCGTGGTCGAGGTGGACGGCCTCGGTGGCATCGACGAGGTCGGCGACCGCATCCAGTCCGCGCTCGTCTCGCGCGGCCTCGGCGCCGGCGTCTGACCCGCGGGCGTCTGACCACCCTCGTGCGTCGTCGCAAGCCGTCGATCTACAAGACCCCGGACGAACTCCGGGCGATGGTGCGCCCCGGTCTGCTGACCGAGGCGGCCCTGACGGCCGTCCGCGCGGCGACCCGTCCCGGCATCACGACCGGTGAGCTCGACGCGATCGCCGAGCGCACCATCCGTGACGGCGGCGGCGTCCCGAACTTCCAGCTCGTGCCGGGGTACCGACACACGCTCTGCGTCTCGGTCAACGACGAGGTCGTCCACGGCATCCCGGGGGAGCGCGTGCTCCAGCCCGGCGACATCGTGTCGGTGGACGCCGGCGCCGAGGTCGACGGGTGGAACGGCGACAGCGCGTTCACGCTCGTGGTGCCCGGCGGCGACCCGGCGCGCACGGCGGCGCGGCAGACGCTCTGCGACACGACGGAGCGTGCGCTCTGGCACGGGATCGCGGCCCTCGCGCACGCCCGGAACCTCAACGAGGTGGGCGCCGTCATCGAGGACGCCATCGACGAGACCGGCGCCTGGGGCATCATCGAGGACTTCACCGGGCACGGCATCGGCCGGTCCATGCACGAGGACCCGCCCGTGTTCAACTACCGGGTCCGCGGCGCGGGTCCGGCGGTCCGGCCCGGGCTCGTGGTCGCGATCGAGCCGATGGTCACCGCCGGCACGATCGACAGCTCGACGGACGACGACGACTGGACGATCCGTACGCTCGACGGCTCGGACGCGGCGCACTGGGAGCACACGGTCGCGGTGCACACGGACGGCATCTGGGTCACGACGGCCTCGGACGGCGGTGCGGCTGGTCTCGAGCCGCTCGGCGTGACGCCGGTCCCCGTCCCGTAGCGCGGCTCGCCGCCGACTCCGGTCCGGCGACGGCCTGGAGGCACGCCTCACCCGACGCGCGCCCGCTGCGGTCCGCACACGGCCCGCTCCGGCGTCCGCGGGCGCGGTGGACGGTATGCGGTGAGCGGTGAGCGAGCCGGCCGGACGGACACGACTCGCGCTCCGGGAGGCGAGTCACGTCCGCCAGCGCGAGACTCGGGTGCGCCGGCCCGGCCGCGAGCGCCCGGCCATCGGGCGCAGGCGCGGCGCGGTCAGTTGCCGACGGAGCAGGTCTGCTCGGAGGCGCTCTGCCCGGTGATGCTCGAGGGCAGCGGCGTCGCACTCGGCGTCGCGGTCGCGGCGGTCCCGCCCGTCGACGTCCCGCCCGTTGCCGGTGCTCCGGTCGCCGGGGCCTCGGTCGCTGTGGGCGTCGAACCGGCTGCCGGGGTCCCGCCCGCGTCGGGGGACTCGGCGGACGCGCGGCCCGTGGTCGAGTCGGTCAGCGAGGTCTTCTGGTCCTGCTGCAGCGCGACGTTGAGCGCGTGGGCGGGCCCCTCCGACACGAGCACGTGCGCGGTGTCCGCCGGGTCGTCGACGACGGGGTACTGCACGAACAGCATGTTCGACGTGCTCATGCCGCGAAGGGTCGAGGCGAGGCCGACGAGGGTGCGTGTCTGCGCGAGGCCGTCGGACAGGGTCATGTTCGACAGGGCCGCCCCGGCGAGCTTGTAGAGCAGGATCGGGTTCGAGAGCGTGCCGTCCGAGGTCACCTTGCGCAGGAGCGCGGACAGGAAGACCTGCTGCGAACTGATCCGGGCGAGGTCACTGCCGTCGCCGACACCGTGCCGGCTGCGGAGGAACGCGAGCGCGTCCTGGCCGGCGAGGGTGTGCTGGCCGGCGGAGAGCTGCAGCCCGGTGTAGGTGTCGTCGATCGGCTTCGCGACGCAGACGTCGACGCCGCCGAGCGCGTTCGACATCTCGATGACGCCGTCGAACGTGATGAGGCCGGCGTACGGGATGGTCAGGCCGGTCAGGTTCTCCACCGTGTCCACCACGCACGAGACGCCGCCGTGACCGAGCGACTCGTTGATGAGCTCACTGCTCGCCGCGGGGTAGGTCGTCCCGGTCTGGGGGTTCGTGCACGCCGGGATCGGCACCTTCAGGTCGCGCGGGAAGCTGACGGCGGTGAGCTGCTGGTGGTCCTGCGAGATGTGGACGAGGATCGTGACGTCGTTCCGGGCGCCCTCGACGTCCTCGTCCGAGTCGAACTGCCCGATCCGGGTGTCGCTGCCGATGAGCAGGATGTTCGCGCCGCCCTTGATCGCGGTGATGTCGGCGGCCTTCGCGGTGTTCTGGTCGTCCTTGCTCAGCTGCACGGTGTGCGGCGCGGTGGCGAGCTGCGCTCCCGCGATCGCCGCCACGCTCGTCCCGCTCACGAGCACCACCGCCAGGGCCGAGGCGACGACGGTGGCAGCGGTCGCCCACCCGCGACGGCGCGGCAGGCGTCCGTGGCTGGCGAGGGGGCGGCGGGGCGCGTTCGGCACGTGGTCTCCGTTCGGTGGTCCGGCGTCGGCAGCGGCCGCGCGACCGGGTCGTCGGCCAGGCTACGGTCGGGACCGTCGTGGGGACCCCGGAGCGGACCGTCAAACCACTGTGGAACGCTCAGGGAGCCAGCGGAAGCCCCACTCGTGGGGTCCGTGCATGCGGGCCCGACGTGCTGCACTTGGCAATCGCGGGTCTATCACATAAGGTTGATCTTTGGTGTGCCATGCCCAGCGGCGTGGCGCCCGACCCGCAGACCGGCTCGGGGATCACACCGGTTCATCCAACCAAGCGACAGTGAGGCTATGGCCAAGAAAGACGGCGTCATCGAGATCGAGGGCTCGGTGCTCGAAGCTCTGCCCAACGCGATGTTCCGCGTTGAGCTGACCAACGGACACAAGGTCCTCGCGCACATCTCCGGGAAGATGCGCCAGCACTACATCCGCATCCTCCCCGAGGACCGCGTGATCGTGGAGCTGAGCCCGTACGACCTGACCCGCGGCCGGATCGTCTACCGCTACAAGTGATCCGCGAGCTGGAAAGGAACGGCTCGGCGAACCCGCCGGGCACGAAGCCAGCGAGCACGAGGAAACAACCATGAAGGTCAACCCCAGCGTCAAGCCCATCTGCGAGCACTGCCGAGTGATCCGCCGGAAGGGCCGCGTCATGGTGATCTGCAAGAGCAACCCGCGCCACAAGCAGCGCCAGGGCTGAGCTCCCAGCAGGACCCACAACTCAACACTGAACACGCAGTACCAGATCCCGCGGCTCCGGCCACGGGGGACACCTCGGGGCGGAGGCCCGGGCACCGGTACTGCGCCACACCTCCATCGACAACAGGAGCAGCCAGCACATGGCACGTCTAGCAGGCGTCGACATCCCGCGCGAGAAGCGCGTGGAGATCGCACTCACGTACATCTACGGCGTCGGCCGTACCCGCGCGGTCCAGGCACTCGCCGAGACCGGTATCTCCGGTGACATCCGCGTCAAGGACCTGACCGACGACCAGCTCGTCGCCCTCCGTGACTTCATCGAGGGCAACTACAAGGTGGAGGGTGACCTCCGCCGCGAGGTCGCCGCCGACATCCGCCGCAAGGTCGAGATCGGTAGCTACGAGGGTCTCCGCCACCGTCGTGGTCTCCCGGTGCGCGGTCAGCGCACCAAGACCAACGCGCGTACCCGCAAGGGACCGAAGCGCACCGTGGCAGGCAAGAAGAAGGCCCGATAGGAGATCATCATGGCTACCCCCAAGACTGCCGCGCGCAAGCCGCGTCGCAAGGAGAAGAAGAACGTCGCCGTGGGCCAGGCCCACATCAAGAGCACGTTCAACAACACCATCGTCAGCATCACCGACCCGTCGGGTGCCGTCCTCAGCTGGGCGTCCTCGGGTGCCGTGGGCTTCAAGGGTTCGCGCAAGTCGACGCCGTTCGCGGCGCAGCTCGCCGCCGAGTCCGCTGCCCGTCAGGCGCAGGAGCACGGTGTCAAGAAGGTCGACGTCTTCGTCAAGGGCCCGGGCTCGGGTCGCGAGACCGCGATCCGCTCGCTCCAGGCCGCTGGCCTCGAGGTCGGCTCGATCAACGACGTCACCCCCCAGGCGCACAACGGCTGCCGTCCGCCGAAGCGCCGCCGCGTCTGACGCGAGGAGCAACCGGCCGTCCCCCGCTCGTGCCCGCAACGGGAGCGAGCGGGGCCGGCCATTCCTGGTCGTTCGATCGCACACGCCGGGCCCTCCCGGCCCGACCGTGCGCGTGATCACAACTCAACAGACCCGTCGGGGCCCGGTCGGCCCCGTCGTACCGCCGAGTGTCATATAGCGGACACTCCGCCGAAAGGAATCCCACAGTGCTCATTGCACAGCGCCCCACCCTGACCGAGGAGTCGATCTCCGAGTACCGCTCGCGCTTCGTCATCGAGCCGCTCGAGCCGGGCTTCGGTTACACCCTCGGCAACTCGCTGCGCCGCACGCTCCTCTCCTCGATCCCCGGCGCGGCCGTCACCAGCATCCGCATCGACGGTGTCCTCCACGAGTTCAGCACCGTGCCCGGTGTCAAGGAAGACGTCACCGAGATCATCCTCAACATCAAGAGCCTCGTCGTCTCCTCGGAGCACGACGAGCCGATCACCGCGTACCTGCGCAAGCAGGGTGCCGGTCAGGTCACCGCCGCGGACATCTCCGCTCCGGCCGGTGTCGAGATCCACAACCCGGACCTCGTCATCGCGACCCTGAACGACACCGCGCGGTTCGAGCTCGAGCTGACGATCGAGCGTGGCCGTGGCTACGTGTCGGCCACGCAGAACCGTTCCGAGTTCAGCGAGGCCGGTCAGATCCCGATCGACTCGATCTACTCGCCGGTCCTCAAGGTCACCTACCGCGTCGAGGCGACGCGTGCCGGTGAGCGCACGGACTTCGACCGCCTGGTCGTCGACGTCGAGACGAAGCCGGCGATCTCGCCGCGCGACGCCATCGCGTCGGCCGGCCGCACGCTGGTCGAGCTGTTCGGTCTCGCTCGCGAGCTGAACACGGCGGCCGAGGGCATCGAGATCGGCCCCGCGCCGGTCGACGCGGTGCTCTCGAACGAGCTGCAGACCCCGATCGAGGACCTCGACCTGTCGGTCCGCAGCTACAACTGCCTCAAGCGGGAGGGCATCAACACGGTGTCCGAGCTCGTCGCCCTGTCGGAGACGCAGCTCATGAACATCCGCAACTTCGGTCAGAAGTCGGTGGACGAGGTCAAGGACAAGCTCACCGAGCTCGGCCTGTCCCTCAAGGACACCGTCCCCGGATTCGACGGCGCCCACTTCTACAGCGGGTACGACGAGGACGAGTCCAACTGACCTCGCGCGAACGCGCACGCGCGCTGACGCGCGCACCACTTTCACCACTGGAGAACTGACATGCCGAAGCCCACCAAGGGCCCCCGCCTCGGTGGCGGTCCCGCCCACGAGCGCCTGCTGCTGAGCAACCTCGCCAACGCCCTGTTCACGCACGGTCGCATCACGACCACCGAGACGAAGGCCAAGCGCCTGCGTCCCGTCGCCGAGCGTCTCATCACGTTCGCGAAGCGTGGCGACCTGCACGCGCGTCGTCGCGTGATCAGCATCCTGCGCGACAAGTCCGTCGTGCACACGCTGTTCACCGAGATCGCCCCGCAGGTCGAGGACCGTCAGGGCGGCTACACCCGCATCACGAAGCTCGGCTTCCGCAAGGGTGACAACGCGCCGCTCGCCTCGATCGAGCTCGTGCTCGAGCCGGTCTCGGGCAAGCCCGCCCCGGTCAAGCGCGACGCCGCCCCGGCTGCTGCCGCGCCGGCCGCTGCCGAGACCCCCGCCGAGGAGGCCCCGGTCGAAGAGACCGAGACCACCGAGGAGTCGGCCCCGGTCGAGACCGAGAACGAGACCGAGGCTGCTGCCGAGGTCGAGGACGACGCCGCCGCCAAGGGCGACGACGCCGAGGCTGACGACACCAAGTAGGGCACCGCACCACACCGAGGAAGCCCCCGCGACGCACGTCGCGGGGGCTTCCTCGCGTTCCGGGGGTGACCGCAGGGCGGACGGGAGGCACGGGGCGAGCCCGCCACGTGCCTCCCGTCCGGACGGCTTCACAGCACCCCGCACGTACCGTGGCCGCGTCATGGCACGAGCAGAGCGGATCACCGGCGCGGGGCGCCGCGTGTGGCAGTGGAGCCGCGACTCGGGGACGCAGCCGCGGCTGCTGCTCGCGGCGAAGGCCGCGCTCGCGGCCGTGATCGCGTGGACGCTGGCGAAGTACGCCCCCGGGGTGGCCGCCGAGTACCCGTACTACGCGCCGCTCGGGGCCATCGTCGCGATGCGGACGACCGTGTTCGCCGGCATCCGTGCGGGGGTGCAGACGCTCGTGGGGATCACGCTCGGGATCCTCATCGCCGGGTTCACGATGCTCGTCGGCGACCCGGGGGTGATCGCCGTCGCGCTCGTGGTCGGGCTCGGGGTGCTCGTGAGCGGGTTCCGGATCCTCGGCGAGGGGTACTCGTGGGTGCCGATGGCGGCGCTCTTCGTGCTGCTCGTCGGCGGGGGCAACGCCGAGAACTACTCGTTCGCGTACGTCGTGCAGATGGGCATCGGGATCGCCATCGGCCTCGCGGTGAACTTCGTGATCGTGCCGCCGCTGCACTTCTGGGACGCGGAACGGCGCATCGACCAGGTGAACGGGGTCCTGGCGGAGCACCTGGACGACCTCGCCGACGTCCTCGACGAGGGCGAACCCGACGTGCACGCGTGGGACCGGCAGCAGGCGAAGCTCGACCGGGCGATCGCGGACGTGCGGGACCGGGTGTCGGTCGCGCAGGAGAGTCGCCGGATGAACCCGCGCTCGGCCCTCCGCGGCTCGCGGGCCCGGCTCGCCACCGACGGCGCTCGGTTCCGTGCCCTGGAACGAGCCGCTTGGTACACGACGGACCTCACCGAACTCGTGGCCAGTTCCGGTCCGGTCGCGGACAGCCTCGGGCGCCCGGACCCGGCGTTCGCCGGACCGTTCGCGGCGGCGCTCCGCCAGGTCGCCTGCGTGGTGCGCGGCGAGTGCCCGGAGGACGAGGGTGACCGTGCGATCGCGCGGCTCGAGGAGGCGCTCGACGCCAGCCGCTCGAACCCCTCGCACGTGACCGTCACCTCGAGTGCGATCATCGCCCTGCGCGGGGTGCTCGAGTCGGAGAAGCGCGCGACCGAGGACGTCGACACGAAGACGGGACCGTTCGGCCGGAAGCGGTGACGGCACCGGCTCCGTAGACTCCGACCGTGCCGAACGACTGCCGGATCAGCGTGCTCGGGCCCGTGTCGGTCGCCGATCGGTCCGGGGTGCCGACGGCCGTGCCGGGTGCGCTCGCGCGGGTGTTCCTCGTCGCGCTGGTGCTCGCCCGGGGGCAGACCCTGACGACCGAGGCGCTCATCGACGAGCTGTGGCCGGAGGAGCGTCCCCGGGGCGCCCGTGCGGCCCTGCAGACGCTCGTGTCCCGGCTCCGCCGGAGCGTGGCGGACGGCCTGGTCGTCTCGACGAGCACCGGGTACGCGCTCGGTGGCGGCGACGACGGCGACGTCGACCTCCTCCGCGCCGAGCGTGCGGCCGCGAGCGACGACGCGGCCGCCGTCCGTGCGGCGCTCGATGCCTGGCGCGGCGACCCGGGATCGGACGTCGAGGGAACTGCGGGCGAGGAGCTCGCCGAGCGTGCGGCCGCGGCGCGTCGTGCGCTCCGACGACGGCTCGCGGGGCTCCTGCTCGACGCCGGTGACACCGCCGAGGCCGCCGCGGTCTGGCTCGCCGAGACCACCGCGGACCCCTTCGACGAGGTGGCGGTGGCCGGGTGCATGCACGCCCTCGCCGCGGACGGCCGGGTGACCGAGGCGCTCGCGGTGTTCGCGGCGCACCGGGACCGGCTGGTCGAGGAGCTCGGGGCCGATCCCTCCGCCGAGCTCGTGCGACTGAACGCCGACCTGCTCCGCCGCTCAGTCCCGACCGCAGGTGCCGCGCGACGGATCGGCCTCCGGGCCGCGCCGAACGCCCTGGTCGGGCGCGAGGCCGACCTCGCCGCCGTCACGGACCTGCTGGCGCACCACCGGCTCGTCACGGTGCTCGGTGCCGGTGGTCTCGGCAAGACCCGGCTCGCGCAGGCCGTCGCGGCGGGACTCCCCGCGACGACGGCGGTCGTGGTGTGCGAGCTCGCCCCGCTGACCGACGCCGACGACCTGCTGCCGGCGCTCGCCGCGCTGCTCGGGATCGCCGAGGTGCGCTCGGCGCGGTCGATCCGGGACGCCGTCGCCACGGACCTGCGCAGCCGCGTCGTCGGGGTGCTCGACGACGGGCCGACCGTGCTCGTGCTCGACAACTGCGAGCACCTCGTCGCCGGGGTCGCACGGCAGACCGCCGAGCTGCTCGCGGCGGCGCCGTCGCTCCGGGTGCTCGCGACCTCGCGCGCACCGCTCGCCGTCGCCGGCGAGGTCGTGGCCCCCCTCGCCCCGCTCCCCGTCGCCGAGGACGGGGCTGCCGTCCGGCTCTTCACGGACCGTGCCCGCGCGGCCCGCCCCGGAGCGGTGCTGCCGGTCGACGCGGTCCGGCGCATCTGCACGCGGCTGGACGGGTCCCCGCTCGCGATCGAGCTCGCCGCCGCGCGCGTCCGCGGCATGAGCGTCGAGGAGGTCGAACGACGGCTCGACGACCGGTTCGCCCTGCTGCGCGGCGGTGACCGCAGCGCCCCCGAACGGCACCGCACGCTGCTCGCGGTGATCGAGTGGAGCTGGCGGCTCCTCGACCCCGGGGCGCAGGAGCTCCTGACCCGGCTCGCGCTCTTCCCGGACGGGGTCCCCGTCGACGCCGTCCAGGCCGTGGCGCCGGGCGGGGACGACCTCGTGGCGTTCGACGACCTCGCCGAGCTCGTCGAGCAGTCCCTCGTGCAGCTCGTCGAGACCGAGGGGGAGCCGGTGCGCTACCGGCTGCTCGAGACCGTCCGCGAGTTCGGGGCCGCACGGCTGACCGACCGTGGCGCGATCGACGAGGTCCGCGCCGCGATGACGTCCTGGGGTCGCGGGTTCTCGGCGGCGCGGAACCTGTTCGCCACCTCCGGTCCCGCGCAGCTCGTCGCGTTCCGGGAGGTCCGGCGGGAGGCCGAGAACCTCGTGACGCTGCTCCGGTGGGCGCTCCGGGACGACGACGTCCCGACGGTCGCGCACGTGTTCGCGGCGCTCGCCGGGTACTGGACGTTCCGCGGTACCCACGGCGAGGTCGTCGCCGCCGCCCCGGACGTCGTGGCCCTGCTCCGCGACCGACCCGTCGCGTCGGACGCCCGCGCGGCGACGGTCGTCTCGCTCGTGCTCTGCGGCGCCTCGGCGGCGTTCGGGGACCTGCGGACGAGCGCGCGAGCGATCTCGACGCTCCGACGGCTGCGACGGACCGGCACGACGGGGCTCCCGGTGCTCGACGCCGAGACCGACCTGCTCCTGTCACTCGGCCGACCGGCCGAGGGGACGGCCCTCCTCGTGCGCCTGCGGGAGGACCGCGACCCCGGGGTGGCCTGCCTCGCGCACATGCTCAGTGCACCGCTCGCCGAGAACGCCGGGGAACCGGAGGCGGCCTTCCGGTACGCCCGACGCGCCGCCGAGCTGTCGGCCGTGACCGGGGACGCGTGGACGAGCGGCTCGGCGGCGGTGACGCTCACGCAGCTGCACGCCCAGGGCGGCCGGTACGCCGAGGCCCTCGCCACCGCCGAGGCGGCCCGCGAGCAGCTCGAGCGGTTCGGCGCCGACGACGACCTGTACGAGATCAGCTGGACGGTCGGGCTCGCCTCGGCCGCCACCGGCGACCTGCACCGGGCCCGCACGATCGCCGAGGACCTGCGCCTGCGTCCGGTGACGCTCCGGGGTGGGCCGCAGGACGGTGCGGCGCAGGTGGGGGTGCTCGCGCTCGCGATCGACGCCGAGTGCGCGCGGTGGGCGGGCGACCCGGACCGGGCGGCCGCGGCGTACACCGCGGCGTGGGACCTGCTGCGGGACCCCCGCACCCGCGCGGTGCACTGGCGACTGATGGCCGGCGCGGCCCGCATCGCCGCCGTCGACGAACACGAACGAGCACGTGACCGCGAGCACGAACGCGAGCAGGAACCCGAACGCGACCGCGGAAGTGGTGGACCCGACCGCGCCGCGGACGCGAACCGGTCCGACGGTGCCGCCACGCGCCTCCCGGCCGGCGAACGCGACGTCGCACGCCGTCTGCGGACCGGGGCCCTCGTCCAGCTGCGCCTGCGGTCCGCGTGGCTCGACATGCCGGTCGTCGGGACCGCCATGCTCGGCCTGGCGATCGCGCTGCTGCGGGACGGCCGCACGGCGGACGCGGCCCGCTGCTGGGCGGTCGCCACGCGGGTCGGCACCCGGCAGGACTACGCCGTCCTCGCGCACGCACGGGTCCGGCCGCTCCTGGTCGCCGGTGTGGGCGAGCAGGCACTGGCGGACGCCGAGACGACCTCGTCCGGCTGGGGCCCGGACGAGGTCGTCGTGCGGACGCGGGCGCTCCTCGAGGAGCTCCGCGTCGAGGGGTGAGGCGCACCGCGCAGCGGGGCCTCAGGCCTTCCGCATGTACGCGCGGACCGTCAGCGGCGCGAACACCGCGACGATGACCGCGGCGCCGAGCAGGCTCAGCCACAGGTCGCCGCTGACGGTGCCGTGGTTCACCAGGTCGCGGACCGCCGTGATGAGGTGCGAGACCGGGTTGACCTCGGTGAACCACCGGAGCCACGCGGGGAGCGTGTTCGTCGGGACGAACGCGTTCGACAGGAACGTCAGCGGGAAGAGCACGAGGTTCGCGATGCCGGACACGCTCGACGCGGTGCGGGCGATGACGCCGAAGTACGCGAAGACCCAGCTGATCGCCCACGCGACCACGATCACCAGCAGGGCGGCGAGCAGCACCGCACCGAGGCCGCCGGCCGGGCGCAGGCCCATCACGATGCCGACCACGAAGGTGATCGTCGTGGCGATCGCGTACCGGACGGTGTCGGCGAGGAGGGCACCGGCCAACGGGGCGATGCGGGCGATCGGCAGGGAGCGGAAGCGGTCGAAGACGCCCTTGTCCATGTCCTCGCGGAGCTGGACACCGGTGACGACCGACGACGTGATCGCCGTCTGCACGAGGATGCCGGGGATGATCACGGGCAGGTAGCTGCCGACGTCGCCGGAGATCGCCCCGCCGAAGATGTACGTGAACATCACGGTGAAGACGATCGGCATGAGCGTCACGTCGAACAGCTGCTCGGGCGTCCGACGGATCTTGACGAGGCCGCGGTACGCCATCGTGAACGACTGACGGACCGTGGCGGCGAGGCCGGAGCCACCGACACCCGGACGCGGGGTGACCCGGGGTGCGGCGGTGGTGGTGGGTTCGAGGACGGTGGTCATGCGAGGCTCCCTTCGAGCGCGCGCTCGGTCTCGGCCTGGTCGTCCGGGGACGACGGCGAACCGGTGATGGTGAGGAACACCTCGTCGAGCGTCGGCTTCTGCACGCTCATCTCGGCGAGGGAGACGCCCGCGTCGCGGAACGACACGAGCAGGTCGGTGACGCGGTCGGGCGCCGTCATCGGTGCGGTCAGGCGCGCGCCCTCCGGGCTGACCACGGCCGGCGTGCCGAGCACCCGCTCGACGAGCGTGGCCGCCGTCGCGAGGGACTCCGGGTCGGCGTCCGCCAGGCGCAGCTGCAGCGAGGCCGTGCCGACCGAGGACTTCAGGTCGTCGGCGGTGCCCTCGGCGACGACGCGGCCGTGGTCGATCACGGCGATGCGGTCGGCGAGCTGGTCGGCCTCGTCGAGGTACTGCGTCGTGAGCAGCACGGTCGACCCGGTCGCGACGAGCTCCCGGATCGTGTCCCACATCTGCGCGCGGGTCCGCGGGTCGAGCCCCGTGGTCGGCTCGTCGAGGAAGATCAGCGGCGGCTGCGCGATCAGGCTCGCCGCCAGGTCGAGGCGACGACGCATGCCGCCGGAGAACGCCTTGAGGGGACGGGAGGCCGCCTCGGTCAGGCCGAACCGCTCGAGCAGCTCGGTCGCCCTGCGCTTCGCGTCGCCGCGGGACAGGCCGAGCAGCCGCGCGAAGATGACGAGGTTCTCGGTGGCGCTGAGGGTCTCGTCGACGCTCGCGTACTGCCCCGTCACGCCGATCAGGGAGCGGACGGTCTGCGGCTCGCGGCGGACGTCGTGGCCGAAGACGCGGGCCTCGCCGCCGTCCGGCTTGAGCAGGGTCGCGAGCATCGAGATGGTGGTCGTCTTGCCGGCGCCGTTCGGCCCGAGCACGCCGTAGACGGTCCCGGCCTCCACACGGAGGTCGACGCCGTCCACGGCGCGGTTCGACCCGAAGGTCTTGACGAGGCCGGTTGCCTCGACCGCGAGGGGGGTGGTGGTCATCGGGATGGTCCTTTCGTCGATGTCGGTGTCGATCGTGCCGACGGGCACTCACGCGCCACTGACGCGGCACTGACATGGGTTGACACGCGCTGACACCGGCGTACAGTCGCGCGGCACGGCGACCGCCGGACGGGAGGCGCGCCCCGCCCCCGGTACGCTCGCTCGCGTGGACGAGACGGTCGGTTCGGGAGCGGTGCGTGTGCGTCTGGACGTCGCGTACGACGGGGCCGCGTTCTCGGGGTGGGCTCGGCAGCCGGGCCTGCGGACCGTGCAGGGGGCACTCGAGGACGCGCTCGCGACGGTGTTCACCCGGTGGGGCGAGCCGCCGCTCCTGACAGTCGCGGGACGCACCGACGCGGGGGTGCACGCGACCGGACAGGTCGCGCACCTGGACCTGTCGGCGGAGCAGTGGGGCGCGCTGACCCGACCCCGCCGGTCGGCACCGGACGGGCCGCCGCGGACGTCGCTCGACGGGCTCGTCAAGCGGCTGAACGGGCTCGCCGGGCGCACCGGGGACGTCGTGGTGACGCGGGCGTCGGTCGCGCCGGACGGGTTCGACGCCCGGTTCTCCCCGCTCTGGCGGCGCTACGAGTACCGGGTCGCGGACGCCGCGGCCGGTCGCGATCCGCGTCGTCGGGGGCACACGCTCTGGCACCCGACGCGGCTGGACCCGGTGGCGATGGAGCGCGGTGCGCTGACGCTGCTCGGGCTGCACGACTTCGCGACCTTCTGCAAGCCGCGCGAGGGCGCGACCACGATCCGGACGCTGCAGGAGTTCCGCTGGGACCGCGAGCCGGACGGCGTGCTGGTGGCGCGCCTCCAGGCCGACGCCTTCTGTCACTCCATGGTGCGCGCGATGGTCGGCGCGACCATCGCCGTGGGGGAGGGCCGCTTCGGCCCGGACCGGCTCGAGGAACTCCGGGTCGCCGAGCAGCGGACCAGCGCCTTCGCGGTCGCGCCCGCCGTCGGACTCACCCTGACCGAGGTCGGGTACCCGGCCGACGACGAACTCGCGGCCCGCGCGTCGCAGACGCGTGCGCGGCGGACGGACGACGAGCCGGACGCCGGTACCGTCGGGGCATGAGCTCCCGCGAACCCCGGTCCGTCGTCTCCGTCGCCCCCGGGGTCGTCTTCGTCGAGGGGCCGGTCTCGAACTGGGTCGTGCTCGCGGAGGAGGACGGCGTCGCCCTCATCGACGCGGGCTACCCGGCGGACAGCGACCTCGTGCTCGAGACCGTGCGCTGGGCCGGGCACGACCTCGCCGACCTGCGGCGTGTGTACGTCACCCACGGGCACGTCGACCACGTCGGTGGGATCCCGGGCATCCTCGAGCGGCACCCGCACGTCGAGGTCCTGGCGCACGCGGACGAGGTGTCGAACGTGCGTGGACCCTCGCGGCAGCAGGTCACGACGGCGGAGATCGGCGGCCGGCTGGCGTCGCCGCGGGTGCTCCGGTGGCTCGCCCGCGCGATCCGGTCCGACGCGTTCCGGCCGACCACGGTGCCGAGCGTCCGGGCCTTCACGGGAGCGGACTTCGAGGGGCGGGCGATCACGCCGTTCCCCGCGACCGGGCACACCGACGGGTCCACCGCGTACCTCCTGCCGGCCGCGGACGCGATCGTCACGGGGGACGCCGTCGTCTCGCGGCACGACACGCAGCCGGCGTCGTGGACCCCGCGGCCGCGGATGATCACGCCGTTCTTCACGGCGGACCTCGGCGTGGCGCTCGAGTCCGCTCGGGCGCTGCCGATCCCCGAGATCGTGTTGCCGGGGCACGGGCCGGCGGTGCACCGGGTCGGGCGGGAGTGGGTGCCGGTCGGGTCGTGATCGAGACATCGGGCCGACATGTTCCGGTAGGTGAAAGGCCTTCTGGTGTCTGGTATTTCATACTGAAGTACCGATAGGGTGGTTCATGCGGCGACGACGCCGCACAATGATTGGGGAATCACCATGAACAAGATCCGCACTGTGGGGATCGTCGGAGCGATCGTCACCGGGGCGATGCTCAGCACCGTTGGCGCGACCGCAGCCTCTGCGCAGCCCGTCCATGCCTCCTCGGTAAGCGCGGTAGCGTCCTCCGCACCGGCCGCGTCGCTTCCCGTGCCGCGACACGGGGGCGTCATCGCTTCGTCCGGCGGCTCATCGACCGATGGCATCCCGATCAAACCGATCGTCGACTGGCTGAAGAACAACGCCTCATCCGTCATCCCGGCGCTCAAGACGGCGCTGAAGAACGGCTTGAACGCCTTCAAGAACTGGTGGAACGGCCTTGCCGGATGGATCCGAGCCGGGATCAACGCGATCGCCCAGATGAGCATCCAGGAGATGTTCTCGGCGCTGTGGAACTACTTCTTCGGATGATCTGTACATCGCCGGGTGGACCGGTCCACCGCCGGTCCGCCCGGCGACGTCGAGAGGAACCAATGGTGCTCGAACTCCAGAGCGTCTGGCTGCGCGGCCGAGGCCGGGCTCGACCTCGTATCCACGATGCCTCGATCCAACTGGAGGCTGGGCGCGTGTACGGGTTGATCGGACCCAACGGTGCTGGAAAGTCCTCACTCCTCGCGGTCCTCGCGGGGCTCGTGCGGCCAGACCGGGGGACCGTCCGTGATGTTCCGTGGCAGCGTGGCGAGCCGATCGGCGCAGTGTTCGGAGATGTCGACATGCACCGAGGGCGAACGGTCCGGGAGACACTTCTGCTCCGATCTCGACTCGTGGGACGTACTCCGGACGAGGCCGAGTCGATGGCCGTGCGGGTCGGACTCGGGGCCGTCCTGAGACGCCGGGTCGCAGCGCTCTCGCTCGGGATGCGGATGCGACTCTCGATCGGCGTCGCGTTGCTCGGATCGCCGATGCTCGTGCTGCTGGACGAGCCGATGAACGGTCTCGACCCCGACGGCATCGCGTGGATGCGTGGCGTCGTCTCGGATCTCCGACAGGCAGGGGCGACCGTGGTCGTGTCCAGCCACCTGCTCGGCGAGCTCGAGACGATGATCGACGACGCGATCATCGTGAGCCGAGGCGAGATCGTCTGTGTCGAATCGATCGCCGACACGGCGGCCCGGGGATGTGACATCGAGGTCGATGAGCCGGCCCGACTCCTTGCGGCTATGTCGGATCGCGGCGTTCCGGCGACGATGCGCGGTCGTGTGGTGCACGTAGAGGGGACCGCCCCGGACACCGTCCGAGTAGCAGTGTCGATCGGCTTGGACGTGACCAGAGTCGGGGTATCGGGCAGGGTGCTCGAGAGTCTCTACGGCGAAGTCGCTTCGGCAGAGTTCGAATCAGAGGGAGCACGATGACCTCGTTCGTGACGATCACGACCCTCGAGGTGCGGAAGCGACTCGACACGGCCGGTGCAGCGGCGGGCTTCGGCGTACTGGTGGCGCTCGTCGTCGCCTGCTGCGCGTTCAGCGTCTCACTTGTCTCGAGGTCCGCGAACTTCGACGTCGGTGAGGTCATCGTCACCGCAGGTCTTCCTGCGGCGTTGGCGGCCTCGATCGTGGGGGTCGTCGTCGGCGTGGGCGATGCGGCTCGCGGCGGGGAACGGGACGGTATCCTCGCTGGCCTGACGCGTGACTCGATCTTCGCTGCCCGTTCGGCTGCCTGCGCGGTGATCATCTCCGCGGTCGTCCTGTTCACCGTCATGTGCGGCTTCGTCGGCACCGGTGTCGCGATCCTCATCGGGGGCCACGTGGCTTCGTGGGACGTCGGCCAGCCGGTCGTGCAGGTCGCTGCGCTGTCCTATTCGTCGGCGGCGTTCGGTTTCGGACTGGGAGCGTCGCTGCGGTCGCTGGCCCTTGGCCTGGTCAGTGTCCTCGTCGTGATGCTCGTGGTCGACATCGTTCTCGGCTTCCTCGGCACGTGGACGGCGTACGTACGGTTCGGGACGCTGCAGAGCGGGCTGACGGGAGAGGCATCTGTGCTCCCAACGGTCAGTTCGGGCCTGATCTGGGTCGTACTGCCGATCACGGCAGGATGGATCAGGGCGCGGCGGGTAGCGACGTGACGGGCGCACCGTCAGCGGAGAAAGTCGATCGAGCTCGTCGATCGATCACGGTCCTCCTCGTCGTCGTCGCCACGGTGGCCCTCTTCACAGTCGGGGTGGCCGGGCAGGATCCGGTGATCCGCTGGATCGCACTCGCCGTGGCCGGCGCGGCAGCCACACCGTCGCTGGTACTCGCGAAGAAGCGCGGTAACCTCGCGGGCTGGTACGTGCTGACCACGGGCGTGATGGTGCTGCGCCTCCTCACCGGGAAGTGAGGCCGACGACGATGTTGTCGAGCGCAATCATTTACCTGGGCGCAACCTGAGGGACTCTGCAGGTCTGTACGGTCTGACCATCCACGTCTCCGACCCGAAGGTCAGCATGCCCAAGATCGTCGGCCGCACTCTGCTGTGCGCCACGGTGGCCGCGACACTCCTCGCAGCGCCACTCGCCTCCGTCTCCGTCGCCAGTGCGAACACCGCCGGCACGGGTCTCGTCATCGCCGAGGCCTACCTGAAGGGCGGCAGCGCGAACGCCCTCTTCAACAAGAAGTTCGTCGAGATCGCGAACCCGACCGACGCTCCGGTCTCGGTCGACGGCTGGTCGCTGCAGTACCGCTCGGCGACCGGCTCGGCGGCGTTCAGCACGAGCGGCCTCGAGGGCACCGTCCCCGCGAACGGGACGTTCCTCGTCACGATGGCGGGCAACGGCGCGACGGGTGCTGACCTGCCTGCCGCGGACGACACCGCGACCCTGAACGCCTCGGGCACCACGGGCACGCTGGTCCTGTCCGACCAGTCCAAGGCGCTCACCCTGCCGACCGGCGCGATCGCGGCGGGCACCGCGGGGGTCGTGGACCTCCTCGGCTACGGTGCGTCGAACACCTTCGAGGGGCACGTGCGCACGGTCGACGGCGGAAACACCGTCCCGAACGGATTGGTTCGCCAGGGCACGGTCGACAGCGACGACAACGCGGCGGACTTCTCCGTCACGACGACACTCACGCCGACGAACGCCGCCGATGAGACGGCGCCGACGGACCCGACCGACCCGACCGACCCGACGGACCCCGGTGCTCCTGCCGAGGCCGTCACCATCGCGCAGCTGCAGGGCACGACGGACACCTCGCCGTACGTCGGCAAGTCCGTCGTCACGAAGGGGGTCGTCACCGCCGTGTACGCCACCGGTGGGTTCAACGGCTACACCGTGCAGACCCCCGACACCGGCGGTGCGATCGACTTCGGCACGCACACCGCGTCCGACGGCGTCTTCGTGTTCTCCTCGGCCACCGCGTCCCAGGTCGCAGCGGGCGACTACGTCCAACTCACCGGTTCGGTGAGCGAGTACTACGGCCTCACCGAGCTGAACGTCGCCGCCGGCGGCATGACGAAGCTCACCGAGACCGTGCCGGCACCGCAGGCCGCCACCGTCGCGTTCCCGTCCTCGGACGCGCAGCGCGAGTCGCTCGAGAGCATGCTTGTCGCGCCGCAGGGCGACTACACCGTCGCCGACAACTACACGACGAACCAGTACGGCGAGGTCGTCCTGGCGTCTGGTACGAAGCGGCTGATCCAGCCCACCGAGGTCGCCCGACCGGGCAGCGCAGCGGCCAAGGCGGTGGAGGCCGACAACGCCGCCCGCAAGGTCACCCTCGACGACGGTGGCAGCACGAACTTCCTGACCCAGGCGAACAAGTCGATCCCGGTGTCCTGGCTGACGCAGGGGCCCGTCACCGTCGGAGCAGCGGCGACCTTCACGAAGCCCGTCGTCCTCGACTACCGCAACGACTCGTGGAAGTTCCAGCCGACGTCGCCGATCACCGGGGCTACGGCGAAGACCGACCTGCCCGCGACGTTCTCGAACGTCCGCACGACGAAGCCCCAGGACGTCGGCGGCGACCTCAAGCTCGCCGGTTTCAACGTCCTCAACTACTTCCCGACGACGGGCGACCAGCTCACCGGCTGCTCGTACTACACGGACCGCGACGGCGACCCCGTCACGGTGAACTCCGGCTGCAACGCCCGTGGCGCCGCCGAGCAAGAGGACTTCGAGCGCCAGCAGGTCAAGATCGTCAAAGCGATCAACGGTCTCGGGGCCGACGTCGTCTCGCTCGAGGAGATCGAGAACTCCGCCGAGTTCGGCCAGGACCGTGACGCCGCCGTGGCCACCCTCGTCGGGGCGCTCAACGCCGCGACCGGTGCCGACACCTGGGCGTACGTGAAGTCGCCGAAGACGCTCCCCGCGAGCGAGGACGTCATCCGCCTGGCACTCATCTACAAGAAGGACCGCGTCGCACCCACGGGTGAGTCGACGATCCTCATCGACCCGGCGTTCACGAACGCCCGTCAGCCCGTCGCGGACGCGTTCCGTCCGGTCGGGGGCACGGCGGACGACGAATTCCTCGTGATCGCGAACCACTTCAAGTCGAAGGGGTCCGGCACCGGCGAGAACGCTGACCAGGGCGACGGCCAGGGGGCGTCGAACGCGGACCGCGTGAAGCAGGCGACGGCGCTGGCCGCGTTCTCCGCAAAGATGCAGACGCAGTACGGCACCGACAAGGTGTTCATGCTGGGCGACTTCAACGCCTACAGCCAGGAGGACCCGATGGTCGTCCTCGACGAGGCTGGCTACACCGACCTCGGGCCGGCGCTCGACTCGTCGGAGTGGTCGTACGTGTTCAGCGGCCTGAGCGGGTCGCTCGACCACGTGCTCGCCTCGCCGGCGGCACTCGCGACGGTGACGGGTGTGGACATCTGGAACATCAACTCGGTCGAGTCAGTGGCCCTGGAGTACAGCCGCTACAACTACAACGCGACGAACCTGTACACCGACGACGTCTACCGGGCGAGCGACCACGACCCGATCCTGGTCGGCTTCGACCTGACCGGCGACAGCACCCCGACGGACCCGGGCACGGACCCCACGGACCCGGGCACCGATCCGACCGACCCGACCGACCCTGGTACGGCTCCGGGTGCCGGTCAGACGCCCGCGCCGACCCCGGGTGCTGATTCGACGCCGGTCGCTCCGTCGGAGTCGTCCCTGACGGATGCGAACCGCGGAACGGTCACGGCGCCGTCGTCGGCTCGTGCGGGTGAGACGATCACGATCGGTGTCGGCACGCAGTACGCGGGGCAGCGGGTGAACGTGTGGATGTTCTCGACGCCGACGTTGCTGGGCACGGTGACGGTCGCGGCTGACGGGACGGTGCGGGTGACGATTCCCTCGGATGCGCCGGCTGGGCCCCACCGCACCGTGGTCACGGCTGCTGACGGGTCGCTGATCGGCTGGACGACGATCACCATCGACCCGGTGACGGGTGCGCTCGCGTTCACGGGTGCCGACCTGACGGGTGGCATCGCCGCGGCGCTGCTGCTCCTCGCTGCGGGTGCGGGTGTGCTGGTGGCACGCCGCCGCCGCGCCCGCGTCGCGTAACCAGAGGCCGGACGGGAGGCACGGTGCCAGCTGACACCGTGCCTCCCGTCCGCCGTGAACGCGCGTTCCGACCCATGGCGCGTGCGGTGGGAAGCCGAATCGCGCGTAGGTGGTCAGAAGTTCGGGCCTCCTACGCGCGTTTCGACCTCCTACGCGCGAAACGGCCACCCGGACCGAGCCGGTCGCGTTTGACCAGCGGGAGGCCGGTCCGGTAGGCTCTTTCCTTGGTCTGTGCGCCCCGTGCGCCGGACAGTCAGATGGGCCCTCCACCGGGCAGTTCCGCGTGCATCACACGAGGAACACCCACCGGAGCGGGATTCACGGACTCCTCACCTCGACACGAAAGCAGCACTCCTGTGACTCGTACGTTCTCCCCGAAGCCGGCAGACGTCCAGCACGACTGGATCGTCATCGACGCGACCGACGTCGTCCTCGGCCGCCTCGCCACCCACGCCGCGGCGCTCCTGCGCGGCAAGCACAAGGCCACCTTCGCCCAGCACATGGACATGGGTGACTACGTCATCATCATCAACGCGGACAAGGTCGCCCTCACCGGCTCCAAGCTCGCGAAGAAGGTCTACTACCGTCACTCGGGCTACCCGGGCGGCCTCACCGCGACCTCCTACCCGGAGATGCTCGAGAAGCACCCGACCCGCGCCGTCGAGAAGGCGATCCGCGGCATGCTGTCGAAGAACACCCTCGGCCGTGAGCAGCTCAAGAAGCTGAAGGTCTACGCCGGCGCGGAGCACCCGCACGCCGCGCAGCAGCCCAAGGCGTACACCTTCGACCAGGTCGCACAGTAGTTCCGGCCACGACGACTTCAAGGACTGATACAACTCATGGCACAGATCGCTGACTCCCTCGACCAGACCCCGGAGAGCTTCACGACCGAGAGCGCGCCCGTCGCGTCCGAGGCCGCTCCCCGCCAGATCCTCAACGTCTCGGGCGGTGCCGTCGGGCGCCGCAAGGAGGCCATCGCGCGCGTCCGCCTCGTCCCCGGTGGCGGCACCTTCACGGTGAACGGCCGCACGCTCGAGGACTACTTCCCGAACAAGCTGCACCAGCAGCTCATCAACGACCCGTTCAAGGTGCTCGAGCTCCTCGGCGCCTACGACGTCACCGCCCGCATCACCGGTGGTGGCCCCTCGGGTCAGGCCGGTGCGCTCCGCCTCGCCATCGCGCGTGCGCTGAACGAGATCGACCGCGAGAACAACCGCGCCACCCTCAAGAAGGCCGGCTTCCTCACCCGTGACGCCCGCGTCATCGAGCGCAAGAAGGCCGGTCTCAAGAAGGCCCGCAAGGCGTCGCAGTTCTCGAAGCGCTAGTCGCCTGGCGAACCCGATCGCAATGCCGCGTCTGTTCGGTACCGACGGTGTTCGTGGACTCGCCAACGGCGAGCTGACGGCCGCGCTGGCTCTGGGTCTCGCCCAGGCCAGCGCGGCCGTGCTCACGCACGGACACCATGCGGACGCCCGCCGGGCGTCCGGTCGACCGCGCCCGCGCGCGGTCCTGGCGCGCGACCCGCGCGTCTCCGGCGAGTTCCTCGGTGCCGCGGTCGCGGCCGGGCTCGCCTCCGCCGGCGTCGACGTGCTCGACGCCGGGGTCATCCCCACCCCCGCGGCGGCCTTCCTGGTCGCCGACATCGACGCCGACTTCGGCGTGATGATCTCCGCGTCGCACAACCCGGCGCCGGACAACGGGATCAAGTTCTTCGCCACGGGCGGCCGGAAGCTCCCGGACGAGGTCGAGGACCGCATCGAGGCGGCCATGCACGACCAGTCCGCACCGACCCCGACCGGCGGCGACGTCGGCCGGATCACGCGCTTCGCCGACGCCGAGGACCGTTACGTCGTGCACCTGCTCGGCACGCTCCCGCACCGGCTCGACGGCATCCACGTCGTGCTCGACTGCGCGAACGGTGCCGCCGCCGGCGTCTCGCCCGAGGTGTTCGTCAACGCCGGTGCCCGGGTGACGCTCATCGGTGCCGACCCGGACGGCATGAACATCAACGACGGCGTGGGCTCGACGCACATCGACAACCTCGCCGCCGCGGTCCTCGAAGCCGGGGCGGACGTCGGCATCGCGCACGACGGCGACGCCGACCGGTGCCTCGCGGTCGACGCCGCCGGCAACGCGATCGACGGCGACCAGATCATGGCGATCCTCGCGCTGTCCCTGCAGGAGCGGGGGCTGCTGGCGTCCGACACGCTCGTGGCCACCGTCATGTCGAACCTCGGGCTCAAGCGGGCCATGGCGGACGCGGGCATCACGGTGCTCGAGACCGGCGTGGGCGACCGCTACGTGCTCGAGAAGATGACCGAGGGCGGGTTCTCGCTCGGCGGCGAGCAGTCCGGGCACATCATCTTCAGCGACCACGCGACCACCGGGGACGGTGTCCTGACGGGGCTGCACCTCGTCGCGGAGATGGCCCGCACGGGCAAGACGCTGCAGGAGCTCGCGTCGTGCATGACGGTCTTCCCGCAGGTGCTGCTCAACGTCCGCGGGGTCGACCGCCACGGGCTCGACGACCAGGGCGTGCAGGACGCGGTGACCGCCGCCTCTGCCGCACTCGGGGACGCCGGGCGCGTGCTGCTCCGCCCGTCGGGCACCGAGCCCGTGGTGCGCGTGATGGTCGAGGCTGCCTCGCAGGACGAGGCCCAGCGCGTCGCCGAGGAACTGGCGGCCGTCGTGTCCGACCGGCTGACGATCGCGGCGTAGGCGCCGCGCTCCGGCATCGACGGCTGGCGGCGCGGGCTGCTTCCGCACAACCGAACGCACCCCGAACCACGTGATTGCGTGGCGCGGGGTGCTCTCGGTTGTGCGGAGGACCACGGCGGCGCGCCGACGCACTGCGTCAGATCTTGCGGAGCAACACCGACGACACCTCGTGGTTCGCGCCCTTGCGGAGCACCAGGGTCGCCCGGGAGCGGGTCGGCAGCACGTTCTCGAGCAGGTTCGGCTCGTTGATCGCCCGCCAGACGTCGGTCGCGGTGCGCACGGCGTCCTCGCGGGACAGCGAGGCGAACCGGTGGAAGAACGAGTCCGGGCTCGAGAACGCCTGCTCCTGCAGGGCCAGGAAGCGGTCGACGTACCAGGACTCGATGTCCCGGGTCTTCGCGTCGACGTAGATCGTGAAGTCGAACAGGTCGGACAGGGCGAGCCGCCCGTGCACCGGCGGTGCGAGCACGTTCAGCCCCTCGACGATGAGGACGTCCGGCTGCCGCACCACGATCTCGGCGTCGGGCACGATGTCGTAGACCAGGTGCGAGTAGTAGGGCGCCCGCACCTCGGCCGCGCCGCTCTTCACCTGGCTCACGAAGCGCAGCAGCGCCCGCCGGTCGTACGACTCCGGGAAGCCCTTGCGGTCCATGATCCCGCGGCGCTCGAGCTCGGCGTTCGGGTACAGGAACCCGTCCGTCGTCACGAGCTCGACGCGCGGGGTGTCCGGCCAGCGCTTCGTCAGCTCGCGCAGCAGGCGGGCGACGGTGGACTTGCCGACCGCGACGGACCCCGCGACCCCGATCACGAAGGGCGTGCGTCCGGCGCGTTCCCCCAGGAACCGGCTGGTCTCGGCGTGCAGGTTCCGTGCGCCGGCCGCGTAGAGCGTGAGCAGCCGGGACAGCGGCAGGTACACGTCCTGCACCTCGCGGATGTCGAGCCGGTCCCCGAGGCCGCGCAGCTGCACGATCTCGGTCTCGGTGAGCGACAGGTGCTCCTTCGGCGCGAGCTGCGACCACTCATCGCGCGGGATCTCCACGAACGGGGTCGGGTGCGCGACGGTGGCTTCCGGGATCGGCATGGGCACGAGCGTACCGACGGGAGGCGCGGATCACGTCAGCCGACCGGCCCACGTGATCCGTGCCTCCCGTCCGGTGTGGCGGTGCGCGTCCGGCGGACGCGCGCCGGTCGGGCAGACCGAGCCGGTCAGGCGGGCAGGGCCGCCTCGATGGCGGCGACGACCTCGGGGGCGTCCGGCTTCGTCGTGGGACGGAACCGGGTGACCGTGCCGTCCGGCGCGACCAGGAACTTCTCGAAGTTCCAGCTGACCCGGCCGGCCTTGCCGGACGCGTCGGGCGTCTCCTTGAGCGCCTGGTAGAGCGGGTGTGCGCCCTTGCCGTTCACCTTGACCTTCTCGGACATCGGGAACGTGACGCCCCAGGTCGTGGAGCAGTACTCGTCGATCGCCTCGGACGAGCCGAGCTCCTGCAGGAACTGGTTGCTCGGGAAGCCGAGCACCGTGAAGCCGCGCGGCCCGTACTGCCGCTGCAGTGCCTCGAGCTGTTCGTACTGCGGTGCGAGCCCGCAGCGGGACGCGACGTTCACCACGAGCACGGCCTTGTCCGCGAACTGCCCGAACGTGGTCTGCTCACCGTGCAGCGTCGTGATCGCGATGTCGTCGAAACGTCCCATGGTCCAAACGGTATCCCCAGTCCTGCGAGCGTGCAGGGTTGCTCCCCAGGCAGACCGTAGGATCGGTCGCATGTGTGGAATCGTGGGCTACGTCGGCACCAAGAGCAGCCAGGAGGTCCTCCTCGGCGGTCTCCGTCGTCTCGAGTACCGCGGCTACGACTCGGCCGGGATCGCGGTCGTCGACGGGTCGCACGACCTGGCCTCCGCGAAGAAGGCCGGCAAGCTGCAGGCCCTCGTCGATGAGCTCGCCGAGCACCCGATCGCGGACGGCGGCACGGGCATCGGGCACACCCGCTGGGCGACGCACGGCGGCCCGACCGACGGCAACGCGCACCCGCACCTGGCGGACGGCGGCAAGCTCGCGCTCATCCACAACGGCATCATCGAGAACTTCGCCCCGCTGAAGGACGAGCTCCTGGCCGAGGGCGTCACGTTCACGAGCGAGACCGACACCGAGGTCGCTGCGCACCTGGTCGGCCGGGCGTACCGCGAGACCGGTGACCTGACCACCGCCATGCAGCAGGTCGTGCAGCGGCTCGAGGGCGCGTTCACGCTCCTCGTCGTGCACGCCGACCAGCCCGGCGTCGTCGTCGGCGCCCGTCGGAACTCGCCGCTCGTGGTGGGGCTCGGCGACGGCGAGAACTTCATGGGCTCCGACGTCGCGGCGTTCGTCGCGTACACGCAGCGTGCCCTCGCGATCGGTCAGGACGAGATCGCCACGATCCGTCCGGAGGGCGTCGAGGTCGTGCACTTCGACGGCACCCCGGCCACCCCGGAGGAGTTCGAGGTCAGCTGGGACGCCTCGGCCGCCGACAAGGGCGGCTGGTCGTCCTTCATGGCGAAGGAGATCAGCGAGGAGCCCGAGGCCGTCGCGAAGACGATCCTCGGCCGCGTGCACGACGGCGCGGTGACGCTCACCGACCTCGACCCGATCGCGGACCGCCTGGCCACCGTCGACCGCGTCATCGTCATCGCCTGCGGCACCGCCGCCTACGCCGGCATCCTCGGCAAGTACGCCATCGAGCAGTGGGCCCGCGTCCCGGTCGAGGTCGAGCTCGCCCACGAGTTCCGGTACCGCGACCCGGTCCTCGACGAGCGCACCCTCGTCGTCTCGATCAGCCAGTCCGGCGAGACCATGGACACGCTCATGGCCGTGAAGTACGCGCGGGAGCAGGG
Organism: Curtobacterium sp. AG1037; assembly: GCF_003349855.1. Taxonomy (NCBI): domain Bacteria; kingdom Bacillati; phylum Actinomycetota; class Actinomycetes; order Micrococcales; family Microbacteriaceae; genus Curtobacterium; species Curtobacterium sp. AG1037. The sequence goes on from NZ_QQAO01000002.1 coordinate 233,156, forward strand.
CGCGCAGGTCCTGTCGATCTGCAACACCCAGGGCGCCACCATCCCGCGCGAGTCCGACGCGGTGATCTACACGCACGCCGGGCCCGAGGTCGCGGTGGCCTCGACGAAGGCGTTCATCGCCCAGGGCGTCGCGCTCTACCTGCTCGGGCTGCACCTGGCGACCCTGCGCGGGACGCTGACCGCCGAGCAGATCGCGGAGCAGGTCGCCGAGCTCGAAGGGCTCGCGCCGAAGCTGCAGCAGACCATCGACGACGCTGCCGGGGTCAGCGAGCTGGCGAAGTGGATGGCGGACACCCGCAGCGTGCTGTTCCTCGGTCGGCACGTCGGCTACCCGATCGCGCTCGAGGGGGCGCTGAAGCTCAAGGAGCTCGCGTACATCCACGCCGAGGGCTTCGCCGCCGGCGAGCTCAAGCACGGTCCGATCGCCCTGATCGAGCCCGGTCAGATCGTCTTCGTCATCGTGCCGTCCCCCCGTGACCAGCGGTCCCTGCACCCGAAGGTCGTCTCGAACATCCAGGAGATCCGCGCCCGCGGCGCCCGGGTGATCGCGATCGCCGAGGAAGGCGACGCCGCCGTGCTCCCCTTCGCGGACGAGGTCCTGCGGATCCCGCTCGCGACGCCGCTGTTCGAGCCGCTCCTCGCGGTCGCGCCGCTGCACATGTTCGGCATGGAGCTCGCCGCGGCCAAGGGCCTCGACGTCGACCAGCCGCGCAACCTCGCGAAGTCGGTCACCGTCGAGTAGTCGCACGATGATCATCGGCATCGGGGTGGACGTCGTCGACCTGGACCGGTTCGAGCGGGTGCTCGACCGGACCCCGGCGTTGCGCACGCGCCTGTTCACCCCGTCGGAGCTCCTGCGCGACGGCGAACCGCGGCCGAGTGCGTCGCTCGCGGCCCGGTTCGCCGCGAAGGAGGCGCTCATCAAGGCCTTCGGGTCGAGCGCCGGGCTCAGCTGGCAGGACCTCGAGGTCGTCTCCGACGACCAGCGGAACCCGTCGCTGACGCTCCGGAGCGGGGCGCAGGACGTCGCCGACCGGCGCGGGGTGTCGAGCGTGCACCTGTCGCTGTCGCACGATGGTGGGATCGCCACGGCGTTCGTGGTCATCGAAGGGGCAGGGGACAGGGTGTGAGTGCGTTCACCGGCATCACGGTCGACCGCCGGGTGGCGGCGCTGTCGCTGATCGCTGTGGGAGCCGCCGCATGAATGCGTTCACCGGCATCACGGTCGACCGGGAGGCACTGATCGCCAACTACGCGACGGTCGCCGAACGGGTGGCCCCGTCCGGCGTCATCGCGGTCGTCAAGGCGAACGGTTACGGCCACGGCGCCGTCGACGCCGCCCGGGCCTTCGTGGACGCCGGCGCGGAGTGGCTCGGCGTCGCCGACCTCGACGAGGGCATCGCGCTCCGGCAGGCCGGCATCGACGAGGGAGTCCGGATCCTCGCGTGGCTGCACGCCCCGGACGAGGACTTCCGCCGCGCCGCCCGGTACGACGTCACGCCCGCGGTGTCGAGCGTCGACCAGCTCGCCGCGGCCGCCGACGCCGAGGTCCCGGTCGTGCACCTCTGTGTCGACACCGGCCTGAGCCGCAACGGCGCGGTGGAGTCCGAGTGGGCCGAGCTGTTCGCGACGGCCGGTCGGATCGCCCGCGGCGGTGGCCGGACCCGGGTCGAGGGCCTCATGTCGCACCTGTCGAACGCGTCCCGCGCGGACGACCTCGACCAGGACGCCGCGTTCCAGCGGGCGCTCGACGGTCTCGCCGCGAACGGCGTCGTGCCGGAGGTCGTGCACCTCGCCGCGAGCGCGGCGAGCATCGCGGTGCCGGAGACCCGACGGGACGCCGCACGGGTCGGGCTCGCGCTGTACGGGCTGAGCCCGTTCGCCGACCGCTCGTCCGCCGACCTCGGGCTCCGGCCCGCGATGCGCGTGACGGCCTCGGTGCTCCGCACGGTGCCGGTGCGTGCGGGCGAGGGCGTCAGCTACGGCTACACCTGGCGTGCCGAGCACGACACCCGCCTGGCGGTGATCGGACTCGGGTACGCCGACGGCTTCGACCGGGCGTCCGGCGGACACGTCACGGTGCGGATCGGCGACCGGCGGTTCCCGGTCGTCGGACGGGTCGCGATGAACGCGATGCACATCGACGTCGGCGACGCGGACGTCCAGGTGGGCGACGAGGTCGTGCTCTGGGGCGACCCGGCCGACGGCGACCCGGCGATCGAGGAGTGGGCGGACGCGATCGGCACCATCAACTACGAGGTGGCCGCACGGGTCGGCCGCAGCGTGGAACGGAGGACGACGTGAACGCGCCGCTGCGCCGGGCCCGGATCGACCTCGACGCCTACCGGTCGAACCTCGACCTGGTCCGGGAGTGGATGGACCCGGTCGAGGTCATGGCGATCATGAAGGCCGACGCGTACGGCCACGGTCTCGAGCCGATCGCGCTCGCCGCGGTGGACGCCGGGGTCCGGTGGATCGGTGTGCTCACGGTCCCCGCTGCCCTGCGCCTGCGGGCGATCGGCGTCGGCGAGGACGTCCGGCTGTTCACGTGGCAGCACGACCCGGCACTCGACTTCCGCGATGCGATCGACTCCGCGGTGGACCTCGGCGTCTCGAACGCCGCCGAGCTGCAGCGCGTCGTCGACGCCGTCGACCAGCGACCCGCGCGCGTGCACCTCGGGGTCGACACCGGGCTGCACCGCGACGGTGCGACCGCGGAGACCTGGCCCGACCTCGTCGCGCTGGCGGTCGACGCGCAGCGCGCCGGACGCATCGAGGTCGTCGCCGCCTACACGCACCTCGCCGAGTCCTCGGACGACGACGACAGCGCCGCGGTCGCGCTGTTCGACGCCGCCGTCGAGCAGGCCGAGGACCTCGGGCTCGACGTCCCGATGGAGCACGTCGCCGCGTCGCTCGCCGGCCTCGAGCGCAAGGAGTTCCGGAAGGACATGGTCCGGATGGGGGCGAACCTGTTCGGGATGCCCGGGGCGGACGGCGTCTCCGCGGCGGACCTCGGGCTCGAGCCCGTGATGACCCTGACGGCCTCGGTCGCGAAGACCAAGCGGGTCCCGGTCGACACCGGGGTCTCCTACGACTACACGTACCGCACGACCAGTGAGACGACCCTCGCGCTGGTGCCCGTCGGATACGCGGACGGTGTGCCGCGCCGGGCGCAGGGGCGCGTCGAGGTGTCGATCGGCGGCCGCCGGTACCCGATCGCCGGCCGGGTCGCGATGGACCAGTTCCTGGTCGACGTCGGCGACGACGAGGTCCGGGTCGGAGACCCCGTCGTGCTGTTCGGGACGGGTGAGCACGGTGAGATGACGGTCCTGGAGTTCGGGGCGGCGGTCGACAGCATCGGCGAGGAGGTCACGTGCCGCATCGGCGCCCGCGTGCCCCGCGAGTACGTCGGCCACGAGGTCGAGGGCCGCGTCGGCTCGTGGCTCCGCGGCGACCACCACCACCGCGGCGCCCACCAGGCGCACGGGACGCACGCGTGAGCGCCGCGCCCCGGGTGCTGCTCGACACCACGGTGTCGACGACCGACGAGATGTCCGCGCTCGGTGCCCGGCTCGCCGGGGTCCTGCGCGCGGGGGACCTCGTCGTCCTGACCGGGCCGCTCGGCGCCGGGAAGACCACGATGACGCGGGGCCTCGGCGCCGCGCTCGGAGCCCGGGGGCAGGTGTCGAGCCCGACGTTCGTGCTCGCCAGGACCCACCCGACGACGGCCGGCCCGGACCTGGTGCACGTCGACGCCTACCGGCTGTCCGACCCGGTCGAGCTCGACGACCTCGACCTCGACTGGGACGGCGCGATCGTCCTCGTCGAGTGGGGTCGCGGGTTCGTCGACGGGATCTCGGACGACGTGCTCGACGTCGAGATCGTCCGGGCGACCGGCGGCGACGCCGGCGATCCGGAGCGCGCCGCGTCGGCGGCGCCGCTCGACCCGGACGACGTCCCCGACGAGCCGCGTCGGGTCATCGTCACCGCAACCGGCCCGCGCTGGGCCGACGTCGCGCTCTGACCTCGCCGACCGAGCCGTCGAGCGGATCGAAGAAGAAGTCTGCGTCGGTCGGGTCGTCGACCGACAGCCACCCGAGCCGGGCCTCGACCATCGCAGCCAGTTCCGCCGGCGGCGTGTGCCCCCTCAGACGCCACTGCCCCGGGCCCCCTCGAGCATCCACGACCACGGCCGCACCCCCCTCCGTGGTGCTCCGGGACCGGCGTCCGCTGGAACATCACCGGACAGCATCCTCGTCGCTGCGCCGACGCGGTGCAACCACGGGGGGCTGCTCGGGCGCCGTCGGGCTCAGGGCTTCCAGGAGGCGATCGTCACCCAGTCGATGTACAGGTGCCCCTTCTTCCCCCAGTTCCCGGTCTGGAACATGAAGCGATGCGGGGTGGTCGGCACGTCGCGGGTCACGGTCTGCAGGACCCGGCCGTCCATCGAGTACGTCACCGAGCGTCCCGGGATCCACTGCACCGAGTACGTGTGCCAGTCGCGCCACGATGCCTTGGTCGAGACGGCCACCGCCGACGCCTCCTTGCCGGGCGTCATCGAGTGGTGGAACGCGTACGGCACCTGGTCGAAGTTCCCCTCGGGGAAGTCCATCTCACCGTCCGCCCACACGTTCGACTTCGGCCAGACGATGAAGGCCGCCCCGTTGCCGTCGCCACCCGTCGCCCGGGCCCGCACGGTGAAGGTGCCGCCGACGTAGTCCCAGGCGCCGCGCTGCGTCCCGAACGTGCCGGCGGCACCGCGCTTGCCGTCCAGCGTGACGTCGAGCACCCCGTCGTGCGCGCTGACCTGCGAGCCGGACCAGTACTTGCCGTCGCCCATCCCGTCCGGGTAGGGCTGCCAGGCGTTCGTGTACCGCTTCGCGAACGGACCGTCGGCGGTCGCCGGAGTGCTGAAGTCCTCGCGGAACGTCTGCGTGAACGTCCCGGTCGGCTTGGCCGGTGTCCCTGCCTGGGCGGCGGACCCGGTGGTGAGCGGCGCGGCGACGAGGACCGCGGTGAGGAGGACCGTCGCCACGGACGCCCTGGTGGTGCGCTGCATGTGCTGCTCCCTCGGGCGCGGACCGTCCCTGGGCCCGCACTGTGCAGACCGACCCGAACGGCCTGCACCGTGGATTGTCGGCTTCCGAACGTCGGCTGCAAGCGGTCGGGGATGCCCCAGTGCAGGGGCAGAACGCCCGCTGTCCGCACTTCGGGTGACCGGCCGCCGGACGCATACGATGGACGGGTGCTCCTCGCCATCGACACGTCCGCCGGTACCTCCGTCGCCGTCGTCGACCCCGCCACCGGGCGCGCGGTCGCCGAGCGCAGCACCGACGACTCCCGTCGGCACGCCGAGGTGGTCGGCCCGTTCCTGGCCGAGGTCCTCGCTGAGGCGGGCATCACCGGCGCCGACGTGACCGGCGTCGTCGCCGGCACGGGGCCCGGCCCCTTCACCGGCCTCCGGGTCGGCATCGCCGCCGCCCGTACCTTCGCCGCGGCACGCGGCGTCCCCGTCCTCCCCCTCGTCAGCCACGACGCCGTGGCCACCGACCAGGCGGCCGACGGCCCGTTCGTCGTCCTCACGGACGCGCGCCGCCGCGAGGTCTACTGGAGCGCCTACGACCAGACCGGCACGCGGGTCGCGGGTCCGGGACTCGCGAAGCCCGCGGACCTGGACGAGGCGATCCGTGCCTCCCGTCCGGACGCGGTGGGCTGGGACCGCGTGACGGTCGCGACCATCCCGGCCTGGAGGCTCGGGGCGCTCGCCGCGGACCGGCTCGCGTCCGGCGCGCCCTTCGCGGACGACACCGCGCTCTACCTGCGCGACCCCGACGTGACGATGCCGGGTGCGCCCAAGCGGGTGGTCCGGTGAGCGAGCTGCCCGACGGGCTGCGGTTGCGCCGGGCGGTCCCGCAGGACCTCGACGACGTGATGTGGCTCGAGCACGCCTCGTTCCCGACCGATGCCTGGTCAGCCGCGCAGATGGCCGGCGAGCTGTGGTCCCCGCACGGGTACTACGTCGTGCTCGAGACCATCGACAGCGGGGCGCCCACCGTCATCGGCTATGCCGGATTGTCGTCGTTGGCGGGGAACCCCGTCGCGGACGTGCAGACCATCGCGGTCGCGGCCGAGTACCGGGGGAGGGGCCTCGGGAAGGTGCTCTTCACCGAACTGCTCGACGAGGCCCGCCGTCGCGGCGTGCACGAGGTCTTCCTCGAGGTCCGCGCCGACAACCCGGTGGCGCAGGCGATGTACACGGCCGCCGGCTTCGAGCAGATCGCCGTCCGTCCTCGCTACTACCAGCCGGACGGCGTCGACGCGTGGGTGATGCGGGCGACGATCGCGCAGCGCCCGGCGACGACCGCCTCGACCGGCATCGGCCCCATCGGACAGGAGACCCTCGGTGAGCGCGACTGAACCCCTGGTGCTCGGCATCGAGACGAGCTGCGCCACGGATGACGACACAGCACCGGGGTCGGGTCCCCTGGTGCTCGGCATCGAGACGAGCTGCGACGAGACCGGCGTGGGCATCGTCCGCGGGACCACCCTGCTCGCGAACGTCATCGCGTCGAGCATGGAGGAGCACGCCCGGTACGGCGGGGTTGTCCCGGAGGTCGCGGCCCGTGCGCACCTCGAGGCGATGACCCCGACCCTGCACGAAGCGCTCCGGCGCGCGGACGTCACGCTCGACGAGCTCGACGCCGTCGCGGTCACCGCCGGCCCGGGCCTCGCGGGTGCCCTCATGGTGGGCGTCGGGGCGGCGAAGGCCCTCGCGGTCGCCACCGGCAAGCCGCTGTACGGCGTGAACCACCTCGTCGGGCACGTCGGCGCGGACGTGCTCCGGGCCGACGACTCCGCGATCGAGCTGCCGACCGTCGCGCTCCTGGTCTCCGGCGGGCACACGTCGCTGCTGCTCGTCCGTGACCTGGTCGGCGACGTCGAGCTGCTCGGCGAGACGATCGACGACGCCGCGGGCGAGGCGTTCGACAAGGTCGCACGGCTGCTCGGGCTGCCGTACCCCGGCGGCCCGCAGATCGACCGCGCCGCGGCCGACGGCGACCCGACGGCCATCCGGTTCCCCCGGGGCCTGACGCTGCCGAAGGACATGGCGGCGCACCGCTACGACTTCTCGTTCTCCGGGCTGAAGACCGCCGTCGCACGCTGGGTGGAGAAGTGCCGCGACGAGGGCCGCGAGGTGCCGGTCGCCGACGTCGCCGCGAGCTTCCGGGAGGCCGTCGTCGACGTGCTGCTGACGAAGGCGCTCGCCGCGTGCCGGGACACCGGCGTCGACCGGCTGCTGCTCGGCGGTGGCGTCGTCGCGAACGCGCGGCTGCGAGCCGTCGCCCAGGAGCGGTGCGCGGCCGCCGGGGTCGCCCTGCGCATCCCGCCGTTCGACCTGTGCACGGACAACGGCGCGATGATCGCGGCGGTCGGGGCGCGGCTCGTCGCCGAGGGGCACGCGCCGAGCGACCTCGGGTTCGCGGCGGACTCGACGCTGCCGGTGACGACCGTCCAGGTCTGACGCCCGTCCTGGTCTGACGGAGGGCCGGGCGGCCCGGCGCGCTGAACCCGCCGCGGGTCCTTGTGGGAGGATTCAGGTCGGGCGTCGACCGACCAGGCGCCGAGAGGGGTGGACCGGTGTCCGATCAGAACCAGTGGCCGAAGCCGGACGAGTCGTCGAACGCGTCGAACTCGACCGGGTCCTCGAACCCGAAGTCGAACGCGTCCGGGTCCCAGGCGCCGCAGTCCGCGCCCCGGTCGGCTCCGCAGTACCCGTACTCGGCACCCGGCCAGCAGCAGGACCCGTACGGCCAGCCGCAGCAGCAGTCGAACCCGTACGCGGCACCGCACCAGCAGCAGTCGAACCCGTACGCGCAGCCGCAGCAGCAGTCGAACCCCTACCAGCAGCCGTCCGGCGGCCAGTACGGCCAGCAGCAGGGCGGCCAGTACGGTCAGCAGCCGAGCAACCCGTACGCCCAGCCGCAGCAGCAGTCGAACCCGTACGCGGCGTCCTACGCCTCCACCGGGTACCAGCCGTACGCGCAGCGCCCGAAGACGAACACCCTCGCGGTGCTCTCGATCGTGTTCGGCCTCGGGGCGATCCCGCTCTTCTTCATGGCGATCCTGCTCGGCCCCGCCGGTGCGATCCTCGGCCACATCGCCCTCGGCAAGATCAAGCAGAACGGTGAGGGCGGCCGTGCCCTCGCCCTGACCGGCATCATCGCCGGGTGGGTGATGACCGGCTTCTGGATCCTGTGGATCATCGCGCTCGTGGTCATCGCCGGTCTCGGCAACTCGTACTCCGACCCCTACGGGTACGACTCGGGCGCCTTCGTCGGCTGACGAACCCCGGACGACCACGAGGACGGGCCCCGCGCAACCGCGCGGGGCCCGTCCTGGTGCGCGGTGTGCTCAGCCGGCCACGTCGACGAGCCGCTCGCACAGGATCGCCGTGTGTCGTCCCTCCAGGCGGGTGAGCACGAGCGTGACCGCGCGCCGGCCCCGCAGCCGCAGCCGCTTCCGGAACTGCGCCGGGTCGACGTCCACACCGCGCTTCTTGATCTCGACGGTGCCCACGTCCTCCGCCGCCAGGCGTGCCGCGAGCTGCTTCACGTCGAGCGGCATCGTGTCGAGCACCCGGAAGCCCTGGGCGAACGGCGTGGCCACCGCCCGGTCCGAGGTCACGTACGCGATGCCCTCGGACAGCATCCACCCGTCGAGCGACCGGGCGAGGTCCCCGATCAGCCGCGCGCGGATCACCGCGCCGTCCGGCTCGTACAGGTAGTCGCCGACGGGGCCGACCTCGACGTCCTCGGTGTCCCCGGGCGCGGTCAGCTCCGCGGTGCCGTGTGCGCCGATGACCGTCGCGGCACGTCGGATGCCCGGGCGGGCGAGGGGTCCGGACCAGAGCACGAGCTCGACGACCTCGCGGTCGACGGAGACCCACTGCGCCTCGAGCGTGTCCGGGATGAGATCGCGGTCGATCCCCGGCCCGAGCTTGACGCCCGTCGGGGTGGTCGTCGCGGCCGCGAAGACCGTGTCGAGCGACGGCGACCAGTCGTCCGGGTCCGCCAGCCGTCGGGTGTTCGCGTGTCCGGCGGTCCGACGAGCCGGGTCCATCCACACGCCGTCCACCCGACCGAGGTCGAACCCGGCCGCGTCGCCGAGCTCCACCCGGGCGTTCGGCCACGGCGCGAGGTTGTGCGTCGCGACGGCAGCCGTGACCTCGTCACGGTCGACGGCGGTGACGTCGAGGTCGAGCGCGGCCATCGCCAGCGCGTCGCCGCCGATCCCGCAGCCGAGGTCGGCGACCCGCGTGAGTCCGGCGCCGACGAAGCGTCCGGCGTGCAACGCGGCGACCTGCAGCCGGGTCGCCTGCTCGAGTCCGGCCTCGGTGAAGAGCATGCGCCCGGCGAAGTCGCCGAACTTGCCGCGGGCCCGCTGTCGCAGTCGCGCCTGGGTGAGCACGGCGGCGACGAGCCCCGGGTCGTGGCCCTCGGCGCGGAGCCGGGAGACGACGCGGACGATCTCGCCGCCGTCGGAGATGCCGGGGGTACGGTCGAGCAGGGCCATCCCCTCGGGGGTCAGCAGCTGTGCGAGATCGGCGGCGTCCACGCCTCGATCCTCCCAGGTCGCCGAGAGGGCCGGAGCCGCCTGGCACTCGGATTGACCGAGTGCCAGACTGTCCCTAGACTCGCGTTGGCACTCTCCTGTGCGTAGTGCCAACCGGTTCCCATCTGTACCGAGTCAGTACCGAGAAAGAAGAGGTCACCGTGGCCGTCACCATCAAGCCGCTCGAGGATCGCATCGTCATCCGCCAGGTCGAGGCGGAGCAGACCACTGCTTCCGGCCTGGTCATCCCGGACACCGCGAAGGAGAAGCCCCAGGAGGGCGAGGTCGTCGCCGTGGGCCCCGGTCGCATCGACGACAACGGCAACCGCGTGCCGCTCGACGTCGCCGTCGGCGACAAGGTCATCTACTCGAAGTACGGCGGCACCGAGGTCAAGTACTCGGGCGAGGACCTGCTGGTCCTCTCGGCTCGCGACGTCCTCGCGGTCATCGAGCGCTGACACCCAGCTCCTGACGAACGCCCCGCTCGGCTCCGGCCGGCGGGGCGTTCGTGCGTGCGGCACGCGTCCGGCTCGCGTCCGTGCGCCTTCCGGCCGGGAGGCACGGTGCCGGTCCGCCGCGTCGCTCCGGCTTCCTAGGATGGTTCCGTGAGTGAACCGACCCCGACGCGCCCCGCCCGTTCCGAGGCATCCGTCGGTGTCGTCCAGGCGATCGTCGCGTACGGGCTGTGGGGACTCATGCCGTTGCTCTTCGCGGCGATGGCCCCCGCCGGCGCGTTCGAGATCGTCGCGTGGCGGATCGTCTTCGGGCTGGTCTTCTGTGCCGTCGCGATCGCCGTCACCCGCTCGTGGCTCCGCACCCGCTCCCTGCTGGCCCAGCGCCGGGTGATGCTCGTGATGGGCATCGCGGCCGTCCTCATCCTGGTGAACTGGACCGTGTACGTCGCCGCGACGACGACGGGCCACACGGTCGAGGCCGCCCTCGGGTACTTCATCAACCCGCTCGTGACGATCGCCCTCGGGATCGTGGTGCTCCGCGAACGGCTCCGTGCGGCGCAGTGGGCCGCGGTCGGCATCAGCATCGTGGCGGTCGTCGTCATCGCCGTCGGCTACGGCCAGGTCCCGTGGATCTCGCTGACGCTGGCGTTCTCGTTCGGGTTGTACGGGCTGGTGAAGAAGCGCGTCGGCGGGACGATCGACGCGTTGAGCGGGCTGACGATCGAGACGCTCTGGCTCCTGCCGATCGCCGTGGGCGCGCTCGTCGTGCTCGGGGTCACCGGCCTCGACGGTGGGGTGACCTTCACGAGCGAGGGCTGGCCGCACGTCCTCGTCACGGTGCTGACCGGGCCCGCGACGGCCGTGCCACTGCTGCTCTTCGCGTCCTCGGCGCGGCGGGTGAGCCTGTCCACGCTCGGGTTGACGCAGTACCTCGCACCGGTGATGCAGCTGCTCGTCGGGGTCGTCGTGCAGCACGAGGCGATGCCGCCGGCGCGCTGGATCGGCTTCGGGATCGTGTGGGTGGCGCTCGTCGTGCTCACGGTCGACAGCTTCGCGGCGGCCCGGGCAGCGCGGCGCCGGACGCTCGCACCCACGGCGGCCGAGCCGGTCTGACGGGCCCGACCCGTGCCTCCAGGCCGGCCGCCTGCGCGCCTGCCGGAGCTGGTGCCGCCCGCCCGCGGCGCCGAGTCTCGCCCATGCGGACACATCCGCGGCGTCGATGCCGCGAAACCGTCCGAGGAAACGAGTCTCGCGCCGACAGGGCGAGCGCGCGACCGTCGGCGGCACGCACGTCGGCCCCGGATCTCGATGAGATCCGGGGCCGACGTGTGGTGCGGGGTGGTTCGTGCCTACTTCGAGACCGAGCCCTGGATGGCGCTCTGGTACACGGGCTTGTTGTCACCGTCGAACTTGTAGATGCCGATGTAGGCACTCGACGGGTCGTTGTTCTTGTCGAACGGACCGATGCCGGACGGGCCGGTGTAGTGGATGTCCTTGCCCTCGTCGAGCAGCTTCTTGCAGTCGGCGAAGGTGGTGCACTCGGTCCCGCCGTCGGCGCCGGACACCGCGGCCATGTTCTTCTGGATGGTGCCGGAGTCGGTGCCCTTGCCCTTCACCGCGGCGAGTGCGGCGAGCGTCGTGGCGTCGTAGGACTCGGCCGCGTACGAGTAGTCCGAGAGCGGCTTGCCGGCGGTCTTCTGGTAGTAGTCCGACAGGCGCTGCTTCAGCTCGTCCTTCGGGCTCGCGCCGGGGATGGTGCCCTGAGCGCCCTCGAGGGTGCCCTTGTCGAAGTCCTTCGAGTAGTCCGCGGTGTTGCCGTCGGACATGTAGATCTTCGCCATGTCCGCGTTCTGCGACTTGAGCTCGGGGATGATCGACTTCGTCTCGTCGAAGGCGAGCACGACGATGGCGTCCGGCTTCGTGGCGAGCGCCGCGGTGACCTCGGACGAGAACGTCGTCTGTCCGGGCGGGAACTCCTGACCCTTGCCCTTGCCGCCGTACACGACCTGACCACCAGAGGCCTCGATCGCCTTCTGAACGGTGTCGCGGAGACCCGTGCCGTACGTGTCGTTGAAGACCAGGAACGCGACCTTGGCGTTGCCGTCACCCGTGACGAGCTGGCCGAGCGCCGAGCCCTGCACCGAGTCCGGCGGAGCGGTCCGGTAGTAGTACGACGAGTAGCCGGAGAGCGAGGTCGCCGTGTTCGCGGGCGAGATCTCGACGATGCAGTTGCTCGTCAGCTGGTCGATGACGTTGAGCGTGACGCTCGAGGACTCGGCGCCGATCGCGACCGGGACCTTGGCGTTCACGAGCTTCGTCGCCGCCGAGCTCGACACGGTCATGTCGTTGCTGTCGCCGGAGTCCGTCGCCGGGTCGATGCTGACGTCCTTGTCGAGCACGCCGCCCGCGGCGTTGATGTCCTCGACGGCCAGGCCCACACCGGACTCGGCCGGGGGGTTCAGGTACGACAGGGTGCCGGTGAGGGGCAGGATCGTGCCGATCTTGAGCGCGTCGGTGCCCGGGGTGTCGGGCGCCTTGCAGCTCGCGGCCGGGTCCTTCTTCGCGCCGCTCGCCGAGGCGGAGGAGTCGGTCCCGGCGCTGCCGGTGGTGGAACACGCGGCGAGGAGGAGCGCTGCCGCTCCCGCCACTGCCAGTGCCGTGGTGGCACGGGTGGTTCTGGTCATCCGTGGAGCCCTTTCTCTGCGCGTGAGGCGTCCGACATCGGGTCGAGTGCCGCACCTCCGCGTGGGTTGCCGAGAAAACTAGGGCCGATGTGTTTCGCGTGTGTGTCCGTCGACCTCCCCTGGACGTTTCGTTACAGACCCGTGACTCATCTGTACGGCTGCACCGGAACCCCTGATGAGGAGTCCGTCCGGACGGTTGCGAGCCTGTGGAGCGGTCCTTCCGAGACGCCGCCTTCCCGTCGAGACGCCGCCTTCCCGTCGAGACGCCGCCTTCCCGTCGAGACGCCTCCTTCCCGTCGAGACGCCGCCTTGGGCGCGGGCGTCTCGAGCATGTGGGGGCGTCTCGAGCACCGCGGGGCGTCTCCCGGGCGTCTCCCGGGCGTCACCTGGGCCGCGCCGCCCACCCGCGTCCGAGCGGCACGCCCGCTGCCAGGAGCACGTGGGCGAGGAGGACGGGGTCGCCTGCCTCGCGCATGCCCCACCGCGCGAAGCCGGACACCTGGGGGAGTCGTCGCAGCGCGTCCTCCCGTCGCTTCTCGGCCCACAGCACGTCCCCGTCGTCGTACTTGACGCGACCGTCGAACTCGCCGACGACCCCGACGTCCGGCCACCAGAAGTCGACCCGGAAACGTCCGGCGTCCGTCGCGAACTCCTGCTGCAGGATCGGTGGTGGGACACGGAGGTCCCGCATGGTGACACGGCTGCTCGACTCACCGGGCGACTCCGACGCGGCGTCGGCCAGGTCCAGTGCAGACCTCGCCACGCGGTTGCCGCGCCGACCCGCGCGCTGGTCGAACGCTCGCTGCAGTGCCGGACGGTCCATGTGCCCGGTGTGCAGGACGTGGTCGAGGACGACGACACCGTGCCGGAGCGGAACGGTGTGCGCGATGTCGGTCACGGTCCGCGGCAGGGACGTCACGGGCGTCCCCGAGAGCTCGGCGATCTCGTCCGAGGCGATCTGACCCGCGTGTCGGACGACGCCGCGCCCGACGTGGGTCTTGGCGATGCCCGGGTCGACGACGTGCAGCCGCGAGTCCCACCGACCGAGTTCTGGAAGCCCCCAGAGTGCCCCGGCGGACCGATGGGATGCGACCACGCGGCGTTGCAGGGCAGCGATGCGGGACCGCACGACCAACTGCCGTCGCCCGAGCGCGTCCAGGGCCTCCCACTCCCGGCGCTCGACAGCTGCGCCGTGGAACAGCCGGACCGGGTCTGCCAGGTCAGCGGGACGGCGCACGACCACCGGTCGGCCGGGCCGGAAGGTGGGGATCGATGTCATGGCGACCACACTGACGCGACCACACGTCGGTCGGTGGCGAACGGGACGGACCTGTGGAGCGCCTCCCGTCCAGGTGGGGTGGTGGAGGACGACGCAACACGGCCTGGTGACGATGAGACGCCCCCGAACAGACGAGACGCCCCCGGATTCGGGGGCGTCTCGCGCGTTCGGGGGCGTCTCGTGCAGAAGCGGTCGAGCCGGGCCGGGCCGGGCCGGGGTCAGCCGCGGTAGTTCGGGGCCTCGACGACCATCTTGATGTCGTGGGGGTGCGACTCCTTGAGCCCCGCGGCCGTGATGCGGACGAACTTGCCGCGGGCCTTGAGCTCGGGCACGGTGCGGCCGCCGACGTAGAACATCGATTGACGCAGGCCGCCGACGAGCTGGTAGACGGCGTTCGCCACGGAGCCGCGGTAGGGGACCTGGCCCTCGATGCCCTCGGGGATGAGCTTCTCGTCCGAGGGGACGTCGGCCTGGAAGTAGCGGTCCTTCGAGTACGAGGTCTTCTCGCCGCGCGTCTGCAGGGCGCCGAGGGAGCCCATCCCGCGGTAGGCCTTGTACTGCTTGCCGCCGACGAACACCAGGTCGCCGGGGGACTCGTCGGTGCCGGCGAGGAGCGAGCCGAGCATCACGGTGTCCGCACCCGCGACCAGGGCCTTGGCGATGTCGCCCGAGTACTGCAGGCCGCCGTCGGCGATGACCGGCACGCCGGCCTCCCGCGCGGCGAGCGACGCCTCGTACACGGCGGTGACCTGCGGCACGCCGACACCCGCGACGACGCGCGTGGTGCAGATCGAACCGGGGCCGACGCCGACCTTGACCGCGTCGACACCCGCGTCGATGAGCGCCTGCGCACCCTGCCGCGTCGCGACGTTGCCGCCGATCACGTCGATGCCGGCGAACGAGGCGTCCGCCTTCAGGCGACGGACCATGTCGAGGACGCCCTCGCTCTCGCCGTTCGCGGTGTCGACCACGAGCACGTCGACGCCCGCGTCGCGCAGGGCCTCGGCGCGCTGCCAGGCGTCACCGAAGAAGCCGATGGCCGCGCCCACCCGCAGGCGGCCCTCGTCGTCCTTCGTGGCGTCCGGGTACTTCTCGCTCTTGTCGAAGTCCTTGACGGTGATGAGGCCGCGGAGCTTGCCGTCGGCGTCCACCAGCGGGAGCTTCTCGATCTTGTGCTGCGCGAAGATCGCCACGGCGTCCTCGGGGTCGATGCCCTCGAGCGCGGTGACGAGCGGCGCCTTGGTCATGACGTCGCGGACGAGCGTGGAGGCCATCTCGAACGGGGCGACGAAGCGCATGTCCCGGTTCGTGATGATGCCGACGAGCGTGCCGTCCGACTCGACGACCGGGAGGCCGGAGACACGGAACTGGCCGCAGATCGCGTCGACGTCGGCGACGGTCGCGTCCGGGGTCGTGGTGACCGGGTTCGTGATCATGCCGGACTCGGAGCGCTTGACCTTGTCGACGTACGCCGCCTGGTCCTCGATCGACATGTTGCGGTGCAGGATGCCGATGCCGCCCTGACGAGCCATCGCGATCGCCATCCGGGCCTCGGTCACGGTGTCCATCGCTGCGGACAGCAGCGGGACGTTGACCGAGATGCGCTTGGTGAGCCGGGACGTCGTGGACGCCTCGCTCGGGATGACGTCGGTGTGCCCCGGCAGGAGCATGACGTCGTCGTACGTGAGTCCGATGAATCCGAACGGATCCGGCTGGTCCATGGGTCCCCTTCGTGGGCGAGGTGAAGTGGTGGGCACCGGGGCGCGTCGTCGGGTTCCCGATGGGCCATGGTAACGCGCGCGGTACACGTGCCATTCCGACGGCCCACGGCGGGCAGGCCGCACGGCGCCGGCGAGCAGGCCGCACGGTGCCGGTGAGCGGGGCCGCGCTCGGCCGTGTCCGTGACGCGCGAAACGGTTCCTGAGAATCCTGTACCGGCCGGACGGGCGGATTGGTGCGGATCGACAGGGCATCGGTCACGAAAGCAGCACGATATGTGCAGGAGACGTGACGGAAACACGGGGGACACAAAAAATCCCTAGGGTCCTCGACTATCCGAACGAGAGGCTCATCCGTGGGTTCCATCACTCCCCCGGGGTCAGCGCTCATGCGCCGGCTCCGTCGCGGGGCTCCAGGTCGCAGTCGCCTGGTCCTCGCCGCCGTGCTCTTCCTCGCCTTCCTCGCCACCTTCGCCGTCGACTGGGCAGTGTCGCCCGCGGCGGAGGCGGCGACGAGCACCACCAGCAGCACCAGCAGCGTCACCGCCAGCAGCGTCACCGCCGGCAGCGTCACCGCCAGCAGCAGCAGCCCGGCCAGCGCCCCAGCGAGCGCCCCGGCCAGCACCGGGCCCTGCACCGTGAGCCCCACCAACGGCTGCATCCGGGGCACCATCCTCGACTCCGAGCGGAAGCCCGCCAAGGGCATCGACGTCGACGTGTCCGGCCCCGGCGGCTTCGCGCAGACCGCGTCCACCGACGACACCGGCCGCTGGTCCGTGAGCGTCACGACGGCCGGTCAGTACACGGTGAGCGTCGACCAGGGATCGTTGCCGAAGGGCCAGTACCTGACGAACGCCGCGGACGCCGACCGCAAGGTCAACGCCACGCTGAACGCCAACGTCGGGCAGATCTTCCAGCTCTCCGACCAGCAGGGCGCGACGACCGACACCGACTCGTCGAGCCTGACGTTCGCCCGGGCCTGGCAGCAGCTCGCCTCCGGCATCCGGCTCGGCCTGCTCATCGCCCTCGCGTCCGTCGGCCTCTCGCTGATCTACGGCACCACCGGCCTGTCGAGCTTCTCGCACGGCGAGCAGGTGACCCTCGGCGGTCTGCTCGCATACGTCTTCGCGAACCAGCTCGGCTGGAACATCTGGGTGACCGGGATCGTGGTCACGCTGCTCTGCGCGGCCACCGGCTACCTGCAGGACGCCGCGATCTGGAAGCCACTGCGCCGCAAGCGGATCAGCCTGACGCAGCTCATGATCGTGACGATCGGTCTGTCGATCGCCGCCCAGTACGCGTTCCAGTACTTCTTCGGTGCCTCGACGGTCCGCATCCAGCAGGGCAACCCGGAGACGGTCACGTTCGCCGGACTCACCCTGACGGTGCAGTCCTACGTCGCGATGGCGATCGCGCTCGTCGTGCTCGTCGGCACCGGACTCTTCCTCGCGAAGACCCGCTTCGGCCGGGCCACCCGCGCGGTCTCGGACAACCCGGCGCTCGCCGCGGCGTCCGGCATCGACGTCGACCGGGTGATCCGGTTCGTGTGGACGCTCGCCGCCGGTCTGGCGGGCCTGTCCGGCGTGATGCTCGGCCTCGTGCTGAACGGCGTGAACTGGCAGACCGGTCTCCAGCTGCTCCTGCTCATGTTCGCGTCGGTCACGCTCGGCGGCCTCGGCACCGCGTACGGCGCCCTCGTCGGCTCGATGATCATCGGCGTCGTCGTCGAGCTCACCAACCTCGTGCTCCCCGGCGACTTCAAGTACGCCACGGCGCTCGTCATCCTCATCCTCATCCTGCTGTTCCGGCCGCAGGGCATCTTCGGTCGCGCCGAGCGCATCGGCTAAGGGAGCTGCGACATGGACTACATCCTGAACCTGCTCAGCTCGCTGACGCAGGAGGCCCTCGCCCCCACCACGGCGGCGTTCGCCCTGGCCGCGATCGGCCTGAACGTGCACTTCGGCCTCACCGGCCTGATCAACATGGGCCAGGCGGCGTTCCTGCTGCTCGGCGCCTACGGCTTCGCGATCTCGATCACGAACGGCCTGCCCTTCGTCGTCGCCGTGCTGGTGGCGCTCGCCGTCGCGATCGTCTTCGCGGTGATCCTCGGCATCCCGACCCTGCGGTTGCGCGGCGACTACCTGGCGATCGTGACGATCTCCGGCGCCGAGATCATCCGCATGGTCGGCCGCTCGAGCCTGCTGACCACCACGACCGGCGGCTCGAACGGCATCGCCGGCTCGGCGTACCGCGACCCGTTCAACGCGCTCAGCCCGCTGCCCGACGGCACCACGAGCATCCTGTGGTTCACGTACTCGAACAACGGCGTCAACGGCTGGTGGATCCGCATCGCGGCCTGGGGCCTCGTCGCCCTGTTCACCCTGGTGCTGTTCCTGCTCATGCGCAGCCCGTGGGGCCGTGTCGTGAAGGCCATCCGCGAGGACGAGGACGCCGTCCGCTCCCTCGGCAAGAACGTCTACTCGTACAAGATGCAGGCGCTCGTGTTCGGTGGCGCGCTCGGTGCACTCGCCGGGGTCATCTACGTCCTGCCGAGTTCGGTGCAGCCGGACGCGATGGGTCGGTCGATGACCTTCTTCATCTGGACGGCGCTCATCCTCGGCGGTGCGGCGACGGTCTTCGGTCCGGTCCTCGGGGCCGTGCTCTTCTTCGTGGTCCGCCTGTTCATCCGGACCCTCGCGGGGGACTTCATCCCCGACTCGATCATGAACGCCCAGCAGGCCGAACAGTTCTCCTACGTGCTCGTCGGCGTCGCGCTCATGCTCCTCATCGTGTTCCGTCCACAGGGACTCCTCGGCAACAAGAAGGAGCTGACGTTCAGTGTCTGAGCCGTACGCCCACAGCAAGACCGACCCGATCCTCACGGTCGACACGGTCACCCGCCACTTCGGCGGCATGACCGCGGTCGACGTCGACCACCTCGAGGTGCAGCGCGGCACCATCACGGCGCTGATCGGCCCGAACGGTGCCGGGAAGACGACCTTCTTCAACCTGCTCACCGGGTTCGACAAGCCGAGCCCCGGCGCCCGCACGACGTTCGACGGCGCGACCCTGCAGAAGACCAGCGCGACCCACATCGCGAACAAGGGCATGGTCCGCACGTTCCAGCTGACGAAGGCGCTGAGCCGCCTCACCGTCATGCAGAACATGCTGCTCGGCGCCCGCGACCAGCCCGGCGAGAACTTCTTCGCCGCCCTCGTCAAGCCGCTCTGGTCGAAGCGCGAGCAGGAGATCACCGCCAAGGCCGAGGACCTGCTCGCCCGGTTCAAGCTGCTCGAGAAGAAGGACGACTACGCGGGGTCCCTCTCCGGCGGCCAGCGGAAGCTGCTCGAGATGGCCCGGGCGCTGATGTCCGACCCGACGATGATCATGCTCGACGAGCCGATGGCCGGCGTGAACCCGGCGCTGACCCAGTCGCTGCTCGGGCACATCAAGTCCCTGCGCGACGACGGCATGACCGTGCTGTTCGTGGAGCACGACATGCACATGGTCCGGCACATCTCGGACTGGGTCGTCGTGATGGCCGAGGGCAAGGTCGTCGCCGAGGGGCCGGCCGACACCGTGATGGACGACCGCGCGGTGATCGACGCGTACCTCGGTGCGCACCACGACACGGACCTGGGCGACGACGCGCTCCTCAACGAGGAGACCTACGAGGAACTCGCCGAAGAGGTCAAGGAAGAAGACGAGCAGGAGGCGACCCGATGACCGACGCAACGAACGCAGCCGACGCGAGCCGCGCCTCCGGTCCGTCTCCGGTGGCCACCCTGGACCGCGAGCCGGTCCTCAGCGCGAAGAACCTCGTCGCGGGCTACCTGCCCGGGGTGAACATCCTGAACGGCTGCGACCTGGACTGCTACCCGGGCGAGCTCATCGGCATCATCGGCCCGAACGGCGCCGGGAAGTCGACGCTCCTCAAGGCGCTGTTCGGTCTCGTGTCCATCCGCGAGGGATCGGTCACGCTGCAGGGCGAGGACATCACGAACCTCCGGGCGAACAAGCTCGTGCAGGCCGGCGTCGGCTTCGTCCCCCAGACGAACAACGTCTTCCCCTCGCTCTCCATCGAGGAGAACCTGCAGATGGGCCTGTACCTGCGCCCGAAGAAGTTCGCGGAGCGGCTCGAGGTCATCTACGACCTGTTCCCCGTCCTCGGCCAGCGTCGTACGCAGCGGGCGGGGTCCCTGTCCGGTGGTGAGCGGCAGTCCGTCGCGATGGCGCGGGCCCTGATGATGGACCCGAAGGTGCTGCTGCTCGACGAGCCCTCCGCGGGACTGTCGCCGGTGCGCCAGGACGAGACCTTCATCCGCACCCGCAGGATCAACAAGGCCGGGGTGTCGATCATCATGGTCGAGCAGAACGCGCGACGCTGTCTGCAGATCTGCGATCGTGGGTACGTGCTCGACCAGGGGCGGAACGCGTACTCGGGCACCGGGCGGGAGCTCGCCGACGACCCGAAGGTCATCGAGCTCTACCTGGGGACGCTCGCCAAGGACGTCGACGAGGCGCGCTAGCGTCACGTCGACACACGGGTACCGCTGTGGGGGTGGTACCCGTCCCGGACGGGGTCGCGCTGGCTGCTGTCGCGCCGCGCGGCCCCGTTCCACGAACCGGTCCGGTCACACGCGCCGTCCCGCCGGGCGCGTGGTGCGGAACCGGCCTGGAGGCACGACCCGCCCCCGCCACTCGGCTAGCGTGACGCGGGTGCGCACCTCCGGCCCCCTCGTGCTCGACGCCCTCGTCTGGGTGGTCTTCGCCGCGCTCTTCGTCGGCGCCGCCCTGCTCGTGAAGGTCGCCGCGGTGCTCCTCGTCGTGCTCGTCGTGCTCGCGCTCCTGCTCGGGCTCGTCCTGCGGGTGCTGCGGAACCGGCGGGCCCGACGCACCCGCCCGCGGGACGGGACCGCCCGCTAGGCTTGCCCGGTGACTGAAGTCGAGATCGGTGCAGGCAAGCGCGGCCATCGGGCGTACGCGTTCGACGACATCGCGGTGGTCCCCTCGCGGCGCACCCGCGACCCGCACGACGTGAGCGTGCAGTGGTCGATCGACGCGTTCACGTTCGCGTCGCCGATCCTGTCCGCGCCGATGGACTCCGTGTCCTCGCCGGCGACGGTCATCCAGATGGGCAAGCTCGGGATCCTCGGCGTGCTCGACCTCGAGGGTCTCTGGACCCGCTACGAGGACCCGACGCCGTTCTACGAGGAGATCAAGACCCTCACCGACGGCAACGTCACCCGTCGCATGCAGGAGATCTACTCGGAGCCGGTCAAGGCCGAGCTGATCACCGCGCGCCTGGCCGAGATCCGCGCCGCCGGGGTCCCGGTCGCCGGGTCGCTCAGCCCGCAGCGCACGCAGGAGTTCTCGCAGACCGTCGTCGACGCCGGGGTCGACCTGTTCGTCATCCGCGGCACCACGGTCTCCGCCGAGCACGTCTCCCAGAACCAGGAGCCGCTCAACCTCAAGAAGTTCATCTACGAGCTCGACGTCCCGGTGATCGTCGGCGGTGCCTCGACGTACACGTCGGCGCTGCACCTGATGCGCACCGGCGCCGCGGGCGTCCTCGTCGGCTTCGGCGGCGGTGCGGCGTCGACCACCCGTGCGGCGCTCGGCATCCACGCGCCGATGGCCACCGCGGTCGCGGACGTCGCCGGCGCCCGTCGCGACTACATGGACGAGTCCGGCGGCCGGTACGTGCACGTCATCGCGGACGGCGGCCTCGACACGGCCGGCGACATCGTCAAGGCCATCGCGGTCGGCGCCGACGCGGTCATGCTCGGCACCGCCCTGGCCCGCGCGACCGAGGCCCCCGGCGGCGGCTTCCACTGGGGTGCCGAGGCGCACCACCCGGAGCTGCCCCGCGGCCGCCGGGTCGAGGTCGGCCAGATAGCCCCGCTCGAGAACGTCCTGAACGGCCCGACCCCGTCGTGGGACGGCCGCGCCAACCTGGTCGGCGCCCTGCGTCGGTCGATGGCCACCACCGGATACTCCGACGTCAAGGAGTTCCAGCGAGTAGAAGTGGTCGTGGCGCCGTACCACCGACAGTGACGGCGGTTCCCGTGCCCCTGCACGGGTGACGTCCCGGCGCCGACCGTGCCGGGCCTGGTCCGGCGCAGCACGCGCGCGGAGGCCGGCTCCGGGCGTGGACCCGCACGGAGGCGACGATGGCGAAGGCACCCACCAGCACGAGCACCGGCACCAGCACGGGCCCCGGACCGGACGGGACGAACGCCGCTCCCGGGCGGGGCGTGCCGTCGAGCGGCGGCGTCGGGTTCGACCCGACCGCGAAGCTCGGGCCGGACGAACGCGCGGCGACGATCGAGGCGCTGAAGACGAAGGAGCTCGACGTCCTGGTCGTCGGCGGCGGCATCGTCGGTGGCGGTAGCGCGCTCGACGCGGTGACCCGCGGGCTGAGCGTCGGGATCGTCGAGGCCCGCGACTGGGGATCCGGCACGTCGAGCCGCTCGTCGAAGCTCGTGCACGGTGGCATCCGCTACCTCGAGCAACTCAACTTCGCGCTCGTCCGCGAGGCCCTGATCGAGCGCGGCCTGCTCCTGCAGCGCATCGCCCCGCACCTGGTGAAGCCGGTCCGCTTCCTGTACCCGCTCAACCACCGCGTGTGGGAACGCTTCTACATCGGCATCGGCATGGCGATGTACGACGTCTTCAGCTGGTCCGGCGGCCGTCCCCCGGGGGTCCCGCACCACCGGCACCTCAGCCGCAAGCAGGTCCTCCGGAACATGCCCGGCCTGAAGAAGGACGCCTTCATCGGCGGCATGACCTACTACGACGCGCAGGTCGACGACGCCCGCTACGTCGCCTCGCTCGTCCGGACCGCCGCCTCGTACGGAGCGCTCGCGGCCAGCCGGGTCCGGATCGAGGGGTTCATCAAGGTCGGGGAGCGGGTCGTCGGGGCGCACGCGCACGACATCCAGACCGGCGAGAAGTTCGACATCCGGGCGAAGCAGGTCGTCAACGCCACGGGTGTCTGGACCGACGACACCCAGGCGATGATCGGCACGCGCGGGCAGTTCAAGGTGCGGGCGTCGAAGGGCGTGCACCTGGTGATCCCGCGGGACCGCTTCCAGTCGAACACCGGCATGATCCTGCGCACCGAGAAGAGCGTGCTGTTCGTCATCCCGTGGGGTCGGCACTGGCTCGTCGGCACGACGGACACCGACTGGAACCTCGACAAGGCGCACCCCGCTGCCACCGCGGCGGACATCGACTACATCCTCGAGCACGTCAACAAGGTGCTCGCGGTCCCGCTCACCCGCGAGGACGTCGAGGGGGTCTACGCCGGGCTCCGGCCGCTCCTGGCGGGGGAGTCCGACCAGACCTCGCAGCTCAGCCGCGAGCACGTCGTCGCGCACACCGTCCCCGGGCTCGTCGTCGTGGCCGGCGGCAAGTGGACGACCTACCGCGTGATGGGCAAGGACGCCATCGACGAGGCCGTCGCCGCGATGGACGGCAAGATCCCGGCGTCGACGACCGAGGACATCCCGCTCGTCGGTGCCGAGGGCTACCCGGCGGCCTGGAACCGCCGCGGTCGCACCGCCCGGTCGTACGGGCTGCACAAGGTCCGCATCGAGCACCTGCTCAACCGGTACGGCACGCTCGCGACCGAGGTCCTGGCGCTCGTGAAGCAGGACCCGTCCCTCGGCGAGCCGCTGCCCCAGGCCGATGACTACATCGGCGCCGAGGTGGTCTACGCGGCCTCGCACGAGGGCGCCCTGCACCTGGAGGACGTCCTCGCCCGCCGCACCCGCATCTCGATCGAGGCGTGGGACCGCGGCGAGTCGGCCGCGCCGGTCGCGGCGAAGCTCATGGCCGACGTGCTCGGCTGGGACCAGGAGACGACCGAGAACGAGGTCGCGAACTACCTGAAGCGCGTCGCCGCGGAGCGCGAGTCGCAGCTGCAGCCCGACGACGAGTCCGCGGACCGCGTGCGGCTCGAGGCGCCGGACATCGCGTTCGGCTTCGACGAGGACGACGTGGTCGTCGGCGGCGGCCGGTCGAGCGGTGCCGAGGGCGCGAAGGCGTCGGACGAGCAGGTCGTCGGCGAGAAGACGAGCGAACCGAAGTAAGCACGAGACGGACGGGAGGCACGTGGCGGGCCCGCCACGCGCCTCCCGTCCGTCGTCAGCCTGCGGTCCGCGACCGGCGCGCGGTCCGCACCGCCGTCGCGACGAGCACCACCGGGATGCCCGCCAGCGCGACCAGGCTGACGGTGAAGAGCACCTGCCCGGACCACGCGTGCACCGCGCCGGAGACCCCGAAGGCGTCGGCGACGTCCATCCCCAGGAAGAACCCGCTCTGGAACACGGCCGCTGCACCGAACGCGAGCAGCGCGAGGTGGCAGACCGCGACGACCGGGAGCGGCATGCGCTGCCGGAGCCCCACGACCGCGACGCCGACCGCCATCGCGACCCCGGTGCCCGCGCTCACGAGCACGCCCACGACGTCCTGGGTCGTGCTGAGCCCGATCGCGTCGACGCCCGCGTAGATCGAGCGGAGCGACCGACCCGGGACGGCGGCGAGCGGATCGAGCACCAGGGCGTGCACCGCGAGCAGTGCCGCGTACCCGATCACGAGCACCATCCCACCAACGGCCGTCACCCGCGTCCACGCCGTCCGAGTCCACCCCATCCCCGCACCCTACGGCCGGAATGCCGGGAACCAGCCGGTGGTTATCATCGGGGTACTCACCAAGGGAGCCATCATGGTCGACGTCCATCGCGTCAAACTCCCCGGAGTCGGCGTGCTGCACAGCTTCTACACCGACGACGGTGGCAAGTGCGGGGTCATCACGCACCGGTCGGGGCACTCCGACCTCATCTCGTTCGCCGACGTCTCGGACGGCGCGGACAAGTCCGAGAAGGTCTCGCTGCGCCTGAGCGAGGACGAGGCGCACACCCTCGCCGAACTGCTCGGCGGCACCCGCATCACCGAGGGCCTCGACAAGCTCGACGAGATCCCGGGCCTGTCCATCGACTGGTTCAGCGTGGACTACGACGACGCGATCGCCGGCAAGCCCCTCGGCGACCTGCACGACTCCGGCTTCATCGGCCTCACCGTCGTCGCGGTCGTCCGCGGTGACAGCGCGAACCCCGCGCCCTCCTCCGACTTCGTCGTGTTCCCCGGTGACACCATCGTCGTCGCGGGTGCTCCCGAGAAGGTCGCGAAGGCGTTCTCCTTCTACCGCAGCGGACAGCTGGCGGCCGCGGCCGCCGAGGCGCCGCCCGGGAGCTAGCCGGTGCACCTGGGTGGTGAGCTGCTGACCATCGGCGGCCTGTTCATCATCGCCTACGTCCTCGGACGCCTGGGCAAGACCATCGGTCTGCCCGCCATCCCGATCTACATGGTCGTCGGGCTCATCGCGAGCCCGCACACCCCGTGGATCGGGCTGAGCGTCGAGTCCCACACGATCGAGCTGATCGCGACGTTCGGACTCGTGCTCCTGCTCTTCAACCTGGGGTTGGAGTTCGACCAGGAGGAGTTCTACGGCAACGCCGGGAAGCTCCTGGTCTCCGGCGGCACGTACGTCGCCATCAACATGGGCATCGGGTTCGCCTTCGGGTTCTCGCTCGGCTGGGGCACCCGAGAAGCCCTGATCATCGCGGGCATGACGGCGACGTCGTCGAGTGCGATCGTGACGAAGCTCCTCATCGAGCTGCGGCGCCTGGCGAACGACGAGACGCCGATGATCCTCGGCGTCACCGTGATCGAGGACGTCTTCATCGCCATCTACCTGGCGATCGTCTCCGTGGTGCTCTCCGGCGACACGAACGTCTGGGGCGTGGTCGGCAAGCTCGGACTCGCGTTCGGGTTCCTCGTCGTGATGTTCACGCTCGCCCGGTTCGCCGGCAAGTGGGTGTCGAAGATCTTCGCGACCCGCGACGACGAGCTG
The DNA here is from genome assembly GCF_003349855.1 of Curtobacterium sp. AG1037. Taxonomy (NCBI): domain Bacteria; kingdom Bacillati; phylum Actinomycetota; class Actinomycetes; order Micrococcales; family Microbacteriaceae; genus Curtobacterium; species Curtobacterium sp. AG1037. The sequence goes on from NZ_QQAO01000002.1 coordinate 258,823, forward strand.
TTCACCGTGCTGTTCTTCGGCCTCGCCGTGATGTTCGGCGGCATCGGCGACCTGCTCGGCGTGACGGACGCGATCGGTGCGTTCGTGATCGGCCTGCTCTGCGGCGCGACCCGCTACCGGGACCGCATCGAGCAGCTCGCCCTGCCGATGCGCGACGTGTTCGCGGCCTTCTTCTTCGTGAACTTCGGGCTCGGCCTCGACGTGTCCACCTTCGGTGAGGTGCTCTGGCCCGTCCTCGGCGCGATCGGCATGACGGTCGTGCTCAACGCGGTCGCGGGGCAGATCGTCGCCCGGATGAACGGGTTCAACGTCCAGCAGGGGATCAACACCGCGGTCATCCTGGTGAACCGTGGCGAGTTCGCGCTGATCCTCGCGACGCTCTCGGCTGCCGCCGGCCTGGAGGAGCGGATCACCGCGTTCGCGGGCCTCTACGTCCTCGTCATGGCCGTCCTGGGACCGCTGCTCGCCGTGAACTCGGACCGGATCGGCCGCCTCGTGGTGCGCCCCGCCCGCGTGGCGCGGCTGCGCCAGCGCCTGCGCGCGCGGCTCGGCGGCTCCGGGGCCCGCGGCTCGGGTGCCGGGATCCCGGCGGGGCCGTCGCTCGACGCGGCGATCGACACCGCGGCCGAGGCCGGCGTCGCCGACCAGGACGCGGCCGCCGCCGCTCGTCGTGCCGAACGCGACCGGCAGTTCGCGGAGGAGTTCGCCCTCGTGGAGGCGGCTGGTAGGGAAGAGCGCGACAATGGAGCGTCCGACCCGGCCACGAGCGACCCCGTCACGTCGCCGGTCGACGTCCCCACCGAGCGCCCGAAGCGCCCGGCCCGCCAGCGTGACCCGGAGTACTGATACAGATGTGGGCCGTTGCCCGACGACCGAAGTGGATCGCGCTGCTCGTGCTGGCGCTCGTGCTCGCGGGGGTGTTCGCCGGGCTGGGCAAGTGGCAGCTCGAGCGGAGCATCGCGAACGGCACCCCGCTGCCGGAGACCACCGAGACGCAGAAGCCGCTGCAGGACGTGACCCAGCCGGGGCAGGCCGCATCGGAGACGATCGCCGGGCAGAAGGTCAGCGTCACCGGTCGCTTCGTCGCCGGTGACACCACGCTGCTGACCGGCCGCTCCGGCGGCGGGACGTACCAGACCGTCGGTCACCTGGTCGACGCGGCGAGCGGCGCGAGCGTGCCCGTCGTGATCGGGTGGGCGGACGAGCGTCGCGCGGCCGAGGCCGGCGGGGAGCGCGTAGCCGACGGCGCCGAGCTCACGGTCGAGGGCCGCTACTACCCGGCCGAGTCGCCCGACCAGGACGCGTACACCAAGGGTGAGTTCTCGGCGGTGGCGCCGGCACGGTTCGTGAACACGTGGAAGGCGTTCGACGACCGGATGTACATCGGCTACGTCGTCGCCGACGGCAGCACCGCGAAGGCGGCCGACCTCGGCACCATCGCCGACCGGGCCCCGACGCGCGAGGTCCAGTTCGACTGGCTCAACCTGTTCTACGCGATCGAGTGGGTCGTCTTCGCCGGCTTCGCCGTGTTCCTCTGGTACCGCTTCGTGAAGGACGCCTGGGAACGTGAGCAGGAGGACGCTCAGGACGCCGCAGCGGCCACCGAGCCCGCTCCGGCGCACCGGTAGGATCGAGGCCATGGCTCTGACCGTCCGAACCCGCGACATCCCGAAGATCCCGGGAGCCGTCAAGTGGTACCGCGTCTCGGCGTACATCACCGGTGTGCTGCTGCTGGCCCTCGTCATCGAGGTGATCATCAAGTACACGCCGCTGCAGCTCGAGATGCAGCTCGGCAACGGGCCGTTCTTCGTGCCGAACGGCACGGCCGGCGAAGCACCGGGCACGTTCAACCTGTCGATCGCGATCCTCATCGCGCACGGCTGGCTGTACGTCCTCTACCTGTTCACGGACTTCCGCCTCTGGAGCATCATGCGCTGGAAGCCGTCGCGCTTCCTGCTCATCGCCCTCGGCGGCATCATCCCGTTCATGTCCTTCGTGGTGGAGCACCGCATGCAGCAGAAGGCCATGGACACCTACCACGAGCTGACCGCTGCCCAGCAGCGTGAGAAGGAGGCCGCTCGGTGAGCGAGACCGACCAGCGACCCGTCCTCGTCGTCGACTTCGGTGCGCAGTACGCGCAGCTGATCGCCCGACGCGTGCGCGAGGCGAACGTCTACAGCGAGATCGTCCCGCACTCCATCACCGCGGACGAGGTCAAGGCGAAGGACCCGGCGGCCATCGTGCTCTCCGGCGGCCCCTCGTCCGTCTACGAGGAAGGCGCCCCGGCGCTCGACGGCGAGATCCTGGACCTCGGTGTCCCCGTGCTCGGCATCTGCTACGGCTTCCAGGCGATGGCGAAGTCGCTCGGTGGCGAGGTCGCCCAGACCGGCCAGCGCGAGTACGGCGCGACCGACGTCACCGTGACCGGGACCGACAGCGTCCTGCTCGGCGACCAGCCGGCGTCCCAGGTCACGTGGATGTCGCACGGCGACTCCGTGGCGAAGGCGCCGGAGGGCTTCGAGGTCCTCGCGTCGAGCGCCTCGACCCCGGTCGCCGCCTTCGCGTCAGACGAGCGCAAGCTCTACGGCGTGCAGTGGCACCCCGAGGTCAAGCACTCCGCGTTCGGCCAGGCCGTCCTCGAGAACTTCCTGCACCGTGCCGCCGGGCTCCCCGGCGACTGGAACTCGAACAACGTCATCGAGGAGCAGGTCGCCCGCATCCGGGAGCAGGTCGGCTCCGCACGGGTCATCGCCGGGCTCTCCGGCGGCGTCGACTCCGCCGTGGCCGCTGCCCTGGTGCACAAAGCCGTCGGCGACCAGCTCACGTGCGTCTTCGTCGACCACGGGCTCCTGCGCGCCGACGAGCGCAAGCAGGTGGAAGAGGACTACGTCGCCTCGACCGGTGTCCGGCTCGTCACGGTCGACGCGGAGCAGCAGTTCCTCGACGCCCTGGCCGGTGTGAGCGACCCGGAGCAGAAGCGCAAGATCATCGGCCGCGAGTTCATCCGCACGTTCGAGGCGGCCGCCGAGGCCCTCGTGCTCGAGGCGCGCGGAGACGACGAGGCCGGCGAGGTCAAGTTCCTCGTGCAGGGCACGCTCTACCCCGACGTCGTCGAGTCCGGCGGCGGTTCGGGCACGGCGAACATCAAGTCGCACCACAACGTCGGTGGGCTGCCGGAGGACATGACCTTCGAGCTCGTCGAGCCGCTGCGCACCCTGTTCAAGGACGAGGTCCGTGCGGTCGGTCGCGAGCTCGGGCTCCCCGAGGTCATCGTCGGCCGCCAGCCGTTCCCCGGCCCGGGGCTCGGCATCCGCATCGTGGGCGAGGTCACCGCGGAGCGGCTGGACCTGCTCCGTGCCGCGGACAAGATCGCGCGCGAGGAACTCACCGCGGCCGGCCTCGACGAGGAGATCTGGCAGTGCCCAGTCGTCCTGCTCGCCGACGTCCGCTCCGTGGGCGTCCAGGGCGACGGCCGTACCTACGGCCACCCGATCGTGCTCCGTCCGGTCTCGTCCGAGGACGCCATGACCGCGGACTGGACGCGCCTGCCGTACGACACCCTCGCGAAGATCTCGAACCGCATCACGAACGAGGTGCCCGACGTCAACCGGGTCGTGCTCGACGTCACGTCGAAGCCGCCGGGGACGATCGAGTGGGAGTGACCCCTCCCTGACCTGCCGAGGGCCCGGTGCGCGCTGCGTGCCGGGCCCTCGTGCGTGCGGGTGGGCCGCCGACCGTGCCACTTCTGTCACGCTCGAGGCGCGCCGGCGACCGGAAGCGCACACACGACGACACGCGCGCGGCATGTCTTGCACGCTCGCGGGGCGCGCTGGGCCACCCGGCGCCCGCGCTGGCAGAATCCGCCCCCGGGAACGCCGAAGGGCCCCGGCGGTGCCGGGGCCCTTCGGTCGTGGTCGAGCGGAGCGCTAGTTGCGCTGGCTGCTCGCGATGATGGCGAGGATGCGCAGGATCTCGAGGTACAGCCACACCAGGGTGACGATGAGCCCGAACGCCGCCGTCCACGCGTAGATCTTCGGGGCGCCGCGCTGGACACCGGTCTTGATCTGGTCGAAGTCGAGGATCAGCGAGTACGCCGCCATGAGCACCACGAACACGCCGATCAGGACGCCGAGCGGAATGCCGAAGATCTTCACACCGAGGAGTCCGAACGCGGTGTTCGTCACACCGGTCCACATCAGGACGAGGTTCACGAGCGAGAACGCCATGTAGCCGACGATCGCGACGAGGAAGAAGCGCGTGGCCTTGGGCGTCGCACGGACCTTGCCGGACGTGAACAGCAGCAGCGTGACGGCGAAGACACCGAGGGTGCCGAAGACCGCCTGCGTCACGATGCCGTCGAACGCCGAGTTGTAGTAGCCGGAGATACCACCGACGAACAGCCCCTCGAAGAAGGCGTACAGCAGCACGAGGGCCGGCGACGGCTTCTTCTTGAAGGTGTTCACGAGCGCGAGCACGAAGCCCACGACCGCGCCGACGATCCAGACGATCGGGGGCAGGTTCCACCCGGCGACCGCGCCGACGAGGAGCACGCCGAAGGCCAGGAGCGTCTTGACGATGGTGTCCTCGTACGACATCCGGTCCGTGTCGACGGTGTTCGCCGACGGGCGGTCGTACAGGTACTGCAGCTGCTCGGGCGTCATGCCGCCCTGCTGCGGGTACTGCCCCTGCTTCGGGGTCTGTCCCCAGCCCGCCTGCTGCTGACCAGCGCCGCTGACGCCCCAGGCGCCACGCCCCTGGTCGTTGAAGGCGGGGGACTGGTCGAAACCGGGCTTGAAGGCCATGGTGTCCTCTTCCTTGGAGATTCGAGTCCTCTCAGCCTAGAGGCGCTGCGCCGCGGAAGGCTGAGGATTCGCGGCGAGCGGAAGCGGGTCCTGACGGGCCCGACACCCGAAGACTATGGGGGTGGTCTGCGAGCGCACCCCGAGCCGGCCGAACGATCGCCGATCACCTGCGACGGCTCGCAGCAGTGCCCCGTCGCGCGACACCGCCCGGTCAAGGCGGGGCGGTACGGTTCGGCGCATGACCCGTGTGATCGCCCACCGCGGCGCCTCCGGCCACCGGCCCGAGCACTCCCGGAGCGCCTACGAGCTCGCCGTCGAGCTCGGTGCCGACGCCATCGAGCCGGACCTCGTGCCGACGCGGGACGGCGTGCTCGTGCTGCGCCACGAGAACGAGGTGTCCGGCACGACCGACGTCGCGGACCGTCCCGAGTTCGCGCACCTGCGGACGACGAAGACCGTCGACGGCCAGGTCGTCACCGGGTGGTTCACCGAGGACTTCACGTGGGACGAGCTCCGCACGCTGCGGGTCCGCGAGCGCCTCCCGGCCCTGCGGCCCGCGTCCGCGGCGTACGACGGGCAGGAGGGCGTGCTCCGGCTCGAGGACCTGCTCGGCATCCTCGAGGCGGCACCGCGGCCGGTCGGGCTCGTCGCCGAGGTGAAGCACGCCACCTTCTTCGAGCAGGCCGGCTTCCCGATGGCGCAGCTGCTCGACGACGCACTCGGGGCCGCCGGCTGGCGCGGCGACGACCGCCTGACGGTCGAGTCGTTCGAGAAGACGGTGCTCCGGCAGCTCGGCGCGCGGGGGACGGGTGGCCGGCTCGTGTACCTCCAGGAGGCTCGTGGCAGCGCCGCGGACGAGGTCGCCGCCCACGGGTCGGCGGCTCCGTCGTGGGCGTCCGAGCGGACCGACGAGGCCCTGGCCGGCTTCGCCGCGGAGTTCCACGGGATCAGCGTCGACCTGAAGACCCTGATGGCGGGGACCGACACCGCGGCCGTGGACGACCCCCGACCGGTGCGGAGCGCGATCGTCGACCGGGCGCACGTGGCGGGGCTCGCGGTCTACACCTGGACCCTGCGGCCGGAGAACCGGTTCCTGCCGGCGCCGCTCCGCCGGGGCGGGGACGTCGCCGCACACGGGGACTGGGAGCGCTGGTTCACCTCGGTGCTGCGGACCGGCGTCGACGGTGTGTTCGCGGACCACCCTGACCTCGCGGCGCGGGCCCGGTCACTGGTCGGCGGCAGCGCGGACTGAGACGTCGGGGTGTCCCGCGGGCTCGAGGTCGACCGGGTGCCCGGTACGACGCGCGGCGACCGCGGCTGCAGTGCTCGCCGCGACCCCGACGACCGCGGGGAAGCCGGGTATCGGTCCCCACAGCGGGCCCCAGGACGCGGGCGGCACGATGATGCAGAGCGCCGCGAGGGCACCGGCGAGCACCGCGTGCGCGACGACGTGCACGCCACGAGGGAGCGCGTGCCGCGCGAGCGCCCAGCCGAGCAGCCACGTGCACAGACCATCCAGCACCAGCTCCGCTCGACGAGCGCCACGGCGTCCCGGGCGGTCCACGTCCTCATGCCCCACAGCCTGGACGCTCGAGGGACGCACCCGGGTCCCCGAGGACCGCGCTGTGTCCCGCTGTCCATCGACCGCTGCGGCTGTCGGAGGGCGCGCCTAGACTGACCCGGTCATGACGATCGTGCTCGAGCCCTTCGACCAGTCCCCCGAGCCGGGCGCGGGCAACCGCGCCGGCGGGTACGACGACCCCTTCACCGCGGGTCTCAACCCCCAGCAGAAGGAAGCCGTCGAGTACCGCGGCGAGTCCCTGCTCATCGTGGCGGGCGCTGGCTCCGGCAAGACGAGCGTGCTCACCCGCCGGATCGCCCTGCTGCTCGCCAACCGCGAGGCGTGGCCGTCGCAGATCCTCGCGATCACGTTCACGAACAAGGCCGCGGCCGAGATGCGCGAGCGCGTGCAGGCCCTCGTCGGGCAGGCTGCCGAGGGCATGTGGATCTCGACGTTCCACTCGGCGTGCGTGCGGATCCTCCGTCGCGAAGCGGAGCGGTTCGGGTTCCCGCAGTCGTTCACCATCTACGACTCCGCTGACTCCCGCGCGCTCCTCAAGCGGATCATCAAGGAGCTCGAGGCGGACTCGCTCGGGCTGACCGTCGGGGCTGCGGCGTCGAAGATCTCGAAGCTCAAGAACGAGCTGCAGGACATCGACACGTACGCGCGCAACATCAACGCGAACGACCCGCAAGAGGTCATGTTCACCGAGGTGTTCCGCCGGTACACGAACGAGCTGCGTCGGGCGAACGCGTTCGACTTCGACGACCTCATCGGGCAGACGGTGTTCCTGTTCCGGGCGTTCCCCGAGGTCGCCGCGCTGTACCAGCGACGCTTCCGGTTCGTACTGGTCGACGAGTACCAGGACACGAACCACGCGCAGTACGCCCTCATCCGCGAGCTCACGCGACCGGTGCCCGTCGAGCAGGTGGACAAGCTCGAGGACGCCGGCCAGCACGTCGAGCGCATGCGCGAGGCCGACGGGTCGATCGCCCCGGCGTCCCTGACGGTCGTCGGTGACTCGGACCAGTCGATCTACGCGTTCCGCGGGGCCGACATCCGCAACATCGTCGAGTTCGAGCGGGACTTCCCGAACTCGAAGGTCATCCTGCTCGAGCAGAACTACCGGTCGACACAGACCATCCTCGACGCCGCGAACGCCGTCATCGCGAACAACTTCGACCGGCAGGCCAAGAACCTGTTCACCGACGTCGGCGCCGGCGACAAGATCATCGGGTTCACGGGCTACACCGGTCACGACGAGGCCCAGTTCGTCGCGGACGAGATCCAGCGGCTGCACGACGACGGCACGTCCTACCGCGACATGGCCGTGTTCTACCGCACGAACTCGCAGACCCGTGCGCTCGAGGAGATCTTCATCCGCGCGGCGATCCCGTACCGGGTGCTCGGCGGCACCAAGTTCTACGAGCGCGCCGAGATCAAGGACGCGATGGCGTACCTGATCACCGTCGCCAACCCGGCCGACCCGCTGTCGCTCCGCCGCATCCTCAACGTGCCGAAGCGTGGCATCGGCGCGGTGACCGAGACGGCGCTGCAGCGGTACGCCGACGAGCACGAGACCTCGATGCGCGACGCCCTGCGGCACGCGGACGAGCTCGGGTTCGGCCCGAAGGTGCGGACCGCGATCACGTCCTTCGCGGCGCTGCTGGACGACGTGGCCTCGCGCGCGGCGACGCAGCCGGTCGTGGACACCCTGACGCAGCTGCTCGACGGCTCCGGGCTGCTCGAGAACCTGCGGAAGTCGCCCGACGCCCAGGACGCCGCGCGCGCCGACAACATCGACGAGCTCGTGGCCGTGACGCGGGAGTTCCAGAAGAACAACCCCGAGGGCACGCTGTCCGACTTCCTGACCGAGGTGTCCCTCGTCGCGGCGGCGGACGAGCTCGACGACTCGTCGGGCACCGTGTCGCTCATGACGCTGCACACGGCGAAGGGCTTGGAGTACGACGCGGTGTTCCTCACCGGCGTCGAGGAAGACCTGCTCCCGCACCGGATGTCGGCGAACGAACCGGGTGGTCCGAGCGAGGAACGCCGACTGTTCTACGTCGGGATCACCCGGGCCAAGAAGTCCCTCTTCCTGTCCCTGGCGATGACCCGCGCGCAGTTCGGCGACGTCAACGTGGCGATGCCGTCTCGCTTCCTGCAGGAGATCCCCGAGGGGCTCATCGAGTGGAAGCAGTCGCCCGGCATGGCGAACAGCCGCGGTGGCACCGAGCCCCGGGCCCTCAACGCCCGGCGCGGCGGTGGGCTCGGCGGCGGTCCGTCCGGCGGGGGTGGCTACCGCGGTGGTGGCGGCTTCGGCGGCGGGTCGTACGACCGTGCGGCGGCTGCGGCGAAGACCCGTCCCAAGACGGAGTGGGCGAACCGGGTGTCCGGGCAGGTCCGGGACAACGGTGACATGGAGCTCGCCCCTGGCGACCGGATCTCGCACGTCGACTTCGGTCAGGGCACGGTGTCCGCGGTCACGGGCCAGGGCGCGAAGCGCATCGCGGAGATCGCGTTCGACTCCGCGGGGCGCAAGAAGCTCCTCATCAAGATCGCGCCCATCGAGAAGCTCTGACGCCGAGGCGCACCGCCCCGGGGAGCTCGACCCGAGGCGCTCGGCCCGGACGAAGCCAGCGCTGACCGCGCGGACCGCACGGACCGCGCGTCAGCGCACCATCCGGACCGCGTCCATGCCGCTCGGTCCGATCGGCACGTGCTTCGCGGCACCGTCCCGCTCGAAGCCGTTCCGGCCGGAGAAGGCCTCGGCGCGCGGGTTGCCCTCCGCGACCCAGAGGAACGCCGGCTCGGCACCGATCGCGGCGTCGAGCAACGCCTGCCCGGCGCCGGTCGCGTGGTGGGCGGCGAGGACGTAGATGCCCTCGAGCTCTCGGTCCCGCACCGCGGGCTCCTCGCGCCCGGGGCCGGCGGACGCCCATCCGACGACGGCGCCGTCGCACTCGGCGACCACGACGGTCAGGTCCGGCTCGACCACCAGTCCCTCCCAGCGGGCCGCCCGGGCGTCGACGTCGAGCGCGGCGAGGTACGCCGCGGGCAGCAGGTGCGCGTACGCCTCCTGCCAGGCCCGCACGTGCACCTCGGCGATCGCCCGGGCGTCCCCTGCCCCGGCCGGTCGGACGGTCACTGCGCCTGCGTTCCCCATCCACCGACGCTACCGCGCTCTGCGGACGGTAGCGAGCAGAGCGTGAGTGCCCCCGCTACGGCTGCAGCCGCGCCGCGTCCCAGCCCTCGCCCGCGCGGACGTACTGCAGCCGCCGGTGCATCCGGTCGCGGCTGCCGTGCCAGAACTCCACGACCTCGGGCTCGAGCCGCCACGCAACCCACCCCTCCGGGCGCGGGACGGCGTCGTCGGTCTCGGACAGGAGCACGTTCGCGTCGTCGATCAGGTCCTGCAGGGTCCGGGGCTCGAGCACGGCGGACTGGTCGGCGATCGCGGTCGCGGCGCGGGACTTCGGCGAGCGGTCGGCGAACAGCGCGTCGGACTCGTCGTCGGAGAGCTGCACCGCCCGGCCCTCGAACCGGAGCTGCTGCATCGTCTCGCGCCAGTACACCTGGAGCGCGGCGTGCGGGTTCTCGTCGAGCTGCCGCCCCTTGGGACTGAGCGTCGAGGTGCCAAACACGAGCCCGCGGTCCTCGAGCCGTTTCACGTCGACCGTGCGGGCGCTCACCCGGCCGTCCGCCCCCGCCGTCGCGAGGGTCATCGACATCGGCTCGGACACGTCGCGCGAGGCGGCGTCGTCCAGCCACTGCCGGGCCAGGTCGATCGGGGACGACGGCGGCGCGTCGAACTCGGGCAGGTGCAGGGAGTCGTCACCGGACAGCGAAGCGGACATGGCACCAGCCAACCGCGCTCAGTCCGTCCACGTCCAGGTCGCCGGGGGACGTCCGCCCCGCGTGCCCGTCGTCGCGGGTGCGGTGGCCCGCACGAGCGCCGGGTTCGTCCGCAGGGAGCGGTTGAGGTTGCCGGCGTCTGGTGCGCTGCCGTGCAGCGCCGCGTGCAGCTGCGCCGCCGCGGACGTCGGGAACACCTCGCCGAGCAGGGCGCGCGTCAGCGGGACGTCGCGCCACAGCCGGGTCCGCACCTGGTCGACGGCCGTCCGGACGATCGCGTCGTGGTCGAACGGGAGGCGCGGGTCACCCTGGTCGGGTCGCCGCCAGACCGCGGGCGGTGCGTCCACCACCGGGTCGACGACCGCCAGGAACGCGATGCTGATGGCGGTGTCCCGCGGGTCGCGGGACGGTCCGTCGAACGCACCGACCTGCGCGAGGTGCCGGACCGCAGCCGCGTCGATCCCGGTCTTGGTCCGCAGTGCGCGTTGCGCGCCGTCCACGAGGCGTTCCGCAGCGTCCAGGAGCACGCCGGGGAGTGCCTCCAGGCCGGCGAACGGGTCGTACGCCCGCCGCGCGGTGGCGACCCGCAGACCGTCCGCCGTCGTGAACGACACCGGGACGACGTCGATCGCGATGAGCGGTTGGTCGCGGGCCACCGTGGCGGCGTCGGTCACACCGTCGCCCGGCGGGCGGCCCGGGCCGCCCGCTCGGTGCGGAGCACCTGTCGGACGTCCGCGAAGGACTGGTGGACCTGGAAGCGGCCGTCGATCCAGACCGGCTGGAGGAGGCTCGTGGCCTCGTCCTCGGGCGTGGCCTGGTCGGTCTGGCGGATCTCGCCGTCCGCGTCGCGGTGCAGCGCGATGCGGCCCTTCGCGCTCTTCTTGCCGCTGCCGGTCTTCGGGTCCTTCTGGATGTCGACCGGCTGGCCGTCGACGAGCGCCCACGTCGCCTTCACCGCGCTGCCGAGGTTGTCGCGGGTCATGTACTGGTACGTGTACGAGCCGATGCCGAGCACGATGTTGTCGCTCGCGTAGCCCTTGGCGGCCAGGCGCTCGTAGATGCGGCGCGCACGGTCGAGCGTGATGCTGTCGCCGTAGATCACGCCGATGTGCTGGTCGAGGACCTTGTAGCCCTCCGCGTTGACGGTGTGACCGAACAGCTCGTCGAGGAGCTCGACGACGCCCTTCTCCTCGTGGGTGCGGCCGTCGCGGAGGAGTTCGTCCCGCGGGACGCCGTGCACCGTGCCGGTGACGATGTCGACCGGGTCGCCCGAGTCCGGGCGGATGACGAGCTTGCCGTCGCGGGCCGTGATGCGGTCCTTGAGCTGCGGGAGCGTCTCGGTGATGACTTTGAACAGGTCGAAGCCGTCGCTCACCGCCGAGACGATGCCCGTCGGGTAGACGTCGAGGATCTGCTCGAAGGTCTCGAGCTCGCCGTCGGCGCCCCGGACGCACATCACGCTGTGCTCGGTGGCGGGCACGCTCGCCGCGACCCAGCCGTTGTCGCCGGGGTAGTAGCGGTCGATGAAGTCGAGCGAGGGCATCGAGTCGGTGCCGAGGAACGAGAGCAGGTGCCCGGCACCGCCAGCGGCTGCGGACTCGATGCTCGACTGCCCGCGGAACGAGAAGTCGTGCGCGGCGAAGTCGATGCTCGCCGGGTCGGCGCCGGTGCGCTCGGCCCACTCCTCCATGAGGTCGCGGTAGGCCAGGGCCTTCGTCGCGACGGTGGACGGGTGCCAGATCGAGGCGGACAGGGCGGTCTCGATGTAGTTCGGGAGCCAGAAGAACTCGTCGACGGTGTTCTCGACCGTCAGGGTGGCGACGCCGATCGGGGCGAGGGTGCCCTCCGGGAGTGCGCGGATCTCGAGCGGCAGGTACCCGAGGCGGTGCAGGGCGCGGACGTGGTCGACCCCGATGTGGTTCGGGCCGAAGTAGCCCTGCAGCGCCTGCTCGAACAGGTCGGCGACGGTGTCCTCGTCGGCGGCGAAGAACGGCTCCCACGCCTCGACGAGGTGCCGCTGCACGAAGGCCTGCAGCCCGAAGACCACGGCGTGCGTCGACTCGGGCATGTGCGCGTTCGAGCGGTTCGTCCAGTTGATCAGGATCCGGGTCGTGCCCTGCGGGTAGACCTGCCGGTGCGAGTGCTTGTAGCCGTCGACGGCGAGCAGCGGGGCGATCGGGCTCGCGGTGGTGGTGCGGGGCTCGAGGCCCGTCGTCGTGGTGGTCATCGGATCTCCTTCGTGAGGTAGGGGCTGAGCGGGACGGTCCGGAGACCGGGGACGGCGTTCTGGGCCGGGTAGCTGTCGGTCGTGACGATCTCGCCGAAGTGCTCGGCGAGCTGCGGAGCCCGGCCGGAGAACACCCCGTGTGAGACCCAGAGGCCCAGGCGCTCCTTCGGCAGGCCGGTCGAGCCGGCGAGGCCCGTGAACGTGCCGCCGCCGTCGCAGATGTCGTCGACGACCAGGAACCGGCCGTCCGCCGGGAGTGGCTCGCACGTGAAGCCGTCGAGCTTGCCGGTGTCCGGGTTGCGGTGCTTCTCGGCGCGGTACAGCGGCAGCCCGCAGGACTCGGCGACCGCGGTGGCACGGGCGACCGCACCCTTGTCCGGCGCGATGATCCCCGTGTACGCGTCCCCTTCGACGTCGAGCACGGCATCGCGGACGACCTGCTCGCTCGTGACCACCGTGAGGTTGTCGACGAGGTCGACGATCACGGGGGAGTGCGGGTCGAAGGCGATCACCTGGTCGATGTGGAAGCCGTTGAGGACGTCCGCGTAGACCTTCGCGCCGAAGGGGAGCCCGCGGTCCTGGCGGGCTCCGGGCAGGTACGGGACGAGGGCGACGGACCTGCTGCCGCGCTGCCGGACCGCGTCAGCCCACATGCCGAGCATGACGAGGTCGTCCCCGTTGGTGCCGCGCAGGGTCGCGATCTCGGTGGTCGCCCCCGCGTCGGCGTCGTCCACGATCTTGACGTGGGCTTCACCGGCGGGGAACCGCATGGTGGAGAACGTCGGTGTCGTCGGTGTGCCCTGGGCGTCCCAGGTGCTGAGTTCGACTGCCATGACCCGACCGTACCACGGTAATTGTCGCTAGGACAAGAACTGGTCCGGCCGTACCGCGAGGTACCGGGCGGCCGTCCGGTGCATCGCGCGCAGCAGCAGGGGCCCCGGGAGCCGCAGGAGTGCCGCCGGCACCATGCGGCGCACACCCCGGACGAGCCGGACGGCCCGTCGGAAGCGCCGCTGTTCGCGCGGCCCCCAGGGGAACCCGTACGCGGCGCGGAGAGCATCGGGCAGCATCCCGACCGTGACGGTCCGCACGAGCGGCATCGCGGCCCGCACCCACGCCGGGGCGAAGCGCGGGTGGAGGAGGTCCCGGACGATGCCCCTGGCGTCGTCGGTGACGGTGAGCGTCGGCAGCGTCGCGGCCCAGTACCGGTCGAAGTCGGCGACGTCGCGGAACCAATCCGTTGCTGGCACCCGCAACGCGGTCGCGATCGGCGCGTAGGCCGCGAGCACGTCCTCGGCCCGGTCCGGACCGGGCGGGTCGCCGAACAGCTCGTGGGCGCGACGTGCGGAGTCGAAGAGCGTCGCCGCGACCCACAGCTGGCGCTCGACGTCGTCCGCGCCGGCGACGGGCCGGTGCGCGTGCTCGACGAAGGCGGTCGCCACGGCGGCGTCGGCGTCCGTGCCGATCACGACGGCGGAGACGAACATCAGGGTGTGGGCGAGCCGCTGCTGCGGTCGCCGCGCGAAGTCCGAGTGCCGTCGGACCCCCGCTGCGACGACCGGGTCCGCGATCTGCAGCAGGATGGCGCGGCCGCCGGCCGCGACGGGCGTGCTGTCGGCCAGCCAGTCCCGCAGGGCACGGTCCGCGACCCGGCCGGTTGTCGGCCGGGAGGCACGCCACCGGCCGTGCGCCGTGCCTCCAGGCCGTCGACCGGTCACGTCGCGGACCCGCGCCCGCGCGCCCGCAGCACCGGGACCACGTCCAGGAGGACGGCGGCGACGAGACCGACGCCACCGGCGACCGCCGCCGCGGCGACGCGGGCGGCGACGGCGTCGCCGGTGGCGGAAGCAGACGCGAGCAGGGCAGCGACGAGCCAGATGGCGGGGAGCGGCCAGGTGCGGGTCGGGCAGCCGGTCAGGAGGGCGATCGCAATCCCGGCGACGGTGAGCGGTACCCACGTGGCCGGGCCGTCCCCGCGGACGAGCGTGTGCGCGCCCGCGGCCACCAGCAGGAGCGCGGCGAGGGTGAGCAGCCTCGCGACCGCAGGGACGCGGCGGACGGCGGCACGGACACGGCGGAGCACGGGCGGCAACCTACCGTCCCGTGCTCCGTCGGTGCCGTGCTGCGTCAGAGCGGCTTCGTGCCGAGGTCGCCGCCGAGGTCAGGACGGTCCTCGTCCTCGTCGTGCTCCCAGAGGTCCGGGGAGCCCTCGCGCGGGGCGCCGCCCGTGGGGCCGTCGTCCGAGCCGTCGCCGACCTGCGGCTCGACGGTCTCGCCCGCGACGGCGTCGTTCGTGACGGTCTCCAGGGACTCCTCGGACTCGTCGACCTCGTACGGCCCGACGTGCTCGCGGTCCACGTCGTCGGCGCGGCGCTCCTGGGCGTCGAAGTCGTCGACGGGGCTGATGCCGGGGTCGCTCATGGTGGCTCCTTGTCGTTCGCCCGATCGGGCGCGTTCGGTGGTCCTCCTGTGTACGCCGGACGCCTGACGGGGCGTCCGGGATGCGCACTCGGGGCCCGGCTTCGCGTCGCGTTCACCCGGCGGACACCTCCGGGACACGGACGCGGGGCACACTCGCCGTGCTCGGGGGAGTGGAGCGCGGTCGCCGACGGGTGGTCGAGCGACCGCGCCTTCCCCCTGTGCTCGGCGTCCCGGGTTCAGACCCGCTCGAGCAGGTGCCGCTCCTCGACGTCGGCCAGGGCCAGCGTCTTGTACCCGGCCGACTCGAAGAAGACGGTAACCCGGTCGTCCTCGGTGCTCATGACGGTGCCGTGGCCCCACTGCGCGTGCTCGACCGCCGACTCCGGCGGCCAGACGTCGTCGTGCGCACCGTCGGCGCCGTGCGCCCCCTGCTCGTAGGCGCTGCCCGACGTGCAGGTGTCGCAGTTCCCGCAGGGCTCGGCGAGCTCGCCGCCGAAGTAGCCGAGCAGGAACTGGCGGCGGCAGCCGGTGGTCTCGGCGAACCGTCGCATCATCGCGATCCGGGACTGCTCGACCTGCTCGCGCTCCTCGGCGCGGGTGGACGCGCGCTTCGCGGCCTCGGCGGCCGAGTGCGGTGCGTCGGCAGCGCGGACGATCCCGTCCGCGCCGTCGTCGAGCACGCCCGCCTCGACGAGGGTGTTCACCGCACGGCCCGCGGTCCGGGTCGACAGGCCGGACGCATCGGCGAGGGCCGACCGGGCGATCGAGCCGTCCGCGGGGACCGCGTCGAACACGGCGCGGAGCGACGCGGGCTTCGGGGTGCCGGTCGCGAAGAACCGGCGGAGGCCGAGGTCCTCGGCGCGGTAGTGCAGGGTCGCGGTCGCCGGGGCGCCGTCCCGTCCCGCACGGCCGATCTCCTGGTAGTGCGCGTCCACGGACTCGGCGACGTCGGCGTGCAGCACGAAGCGGACGTCCGGCTTGTCGATGCCCATGCCGAAGGCGCTCGTCGCGACGACCACGTCCACCTCGCCGTCGTGGAAGGCGTGCAGGACAGCGTCGCGGTCCCGGACCCGCATGCCCGCGTGGTACGGCCGGGCGTCCTTGCCGCGGGCGCGGAGGGCGTCGGCGTACTCGTCGGTCTCCTTCCGGGTCGCGACGTAGACGATGCCGGTGCCGGTCGCGGCTGCGGCCTGCTCGACCACGGCCGCGCGCTTCTCGTCGGCGTCGGCGTAGCGTTCGACCTCGATGCGGATGCCCGGGCGGTCGAACCCCGCGGACAGCACGAGCGGGTCGCGCATGCCGAGGCGCGCGACGACGTCCTCGCGGACCGGGGCCGAGCCCGTCGCGGTGAGGGCGAGGACCGGCGGACGGCCGAGGCGCTCCGCAGCCTCGCCGAGGGCCAGGTAGGCGGGGCGGAAGTCGTGCCCCCACGAGGACACGCAGTGCGCCTCGTCGACGGCGAGCAGGGACACGCCCGCCGCGGCCAGTCGCTCGACCACGTCGTCCTTCGCGAGCTGCTCCGGCGCGAGGAACACGTAGCGGACGTCCCCGGCGGCGATCGCGTCCCACGCGTCCTCGACCTCGGCGGCCCGCTTCGTCGCGTTCACGGCCACGGCACGCGGGGCGTCCGGGTGCCGCTGCAGTCCGACGACCTGGTCCTCCTGCAGGGCCACGAGCGGGGAGACCACGACGACGAGCCCGTCGAGTGCGAGCCCGGCGACCTGGTAGATCGCGGACTTCCCCGACCCGGTCGGCATCAGGGCGAGGGCGTCGCGGCCGGCCAGGACGGCGTCGATGACCGTGGCCTGGGCGTCACGGAGGTCCCAGCCGAAGACGTCGGCGGCGCGGGTACGGAGTGCGGTGTCCATCGGAGCCACCGTGCCCGGGGGCGGCTGGAGGTCCTCCCCGCGTGGCGCGTCGCGGCCATCCGGATCAGCGCACCGGGTGTCCACGCTGCGGCAGTAGGGTGGTCGCGGCCGTTGTCTCGACATCGAGCGACCCTCGACGTTGAGTGCGCGACCCGATGACCGATGCCGATCGCACGAACCGTGCGGGAAGAAGAACAGCGTGGATCTTTTCGAGTACCAGGCCAGGGACCTCTTCGAGTCCTACGGCGTCCCTGTGCTGCAGGGCATCATCGCCGACACCCCTGAGGAGGCGAAGGCAGCGGCCGAGAAGATCGGCGGCGTGGTCGTCGTCAAGGCCCAGGTGAAGGTCGGCGGCCGCGGCAAGGCCGGCGGCGTCAAGGTCGCGAAGACCCCGGACCAGGCCTACGAGCACGCGCAGGCGATCCTCGGCCTCGACATCAAGGGCCACACCGTCCAGCGGGTGATGGTCGCCCAGGGCGCCGACATCGCCGAGGAGTTCTACTTCTCCGTGCTGCTCGACCGGGCGAACCGCTCGTACCTGTCCCTCGTCAGCGTCGAGGGCGGCATGGAGATCGAGCAGCTCGCGGTCGAGAAGCCCGAGGCGCTCGCCCGGGTCGAGGTCAACCCGTTGACCGGGATCAACAAGGAAGCCGCGCTCGACATCGCCCGTCAGGCGAACTTCCCGGCGGAGCTGCAGGACCAGGTCGCCGACGTCTTCGTGAAGCTCTACGACGTCTTCGCCGGCGAGGACGCCACCCTGGTCGAGGTCAACCCCCTCGTCCGCACGGGCGACGGCCAGATCCTGGCGCTCGACGGCAAGGTCTCGCTCGACGAGAACGCCGACTTCCGGCACCAGGAGCACGCGCAGCTCGAGGACACCGCGAGCGAGGACCCGCTCGAGGCCAAGGCGAAGGCCCACGGCCTGAACTACGTCAAGCTCGACGGCCAGGTCGGCGTGATCGGCAACGGCGCGGGGCTCGTCATGTCGACCCTCGACGTCGTCGCCTACGCCGGTGAGCGCCACGGCGGCGTGAAGCCCGCCAACTTCCTCGACATCGGCGGCGGCGCTTCGGCCGAGGTCATGGCGAACGGCCTCGACGTCATCCTCGGCGACCCGCAGGTCAAGAGCGTGTTCGTGAACGTCTTCGGCGGCATCACCGCCTGCGACGCCGTCGCGAACGGCATCGTCGCCGCACTCGGCATCCTCGGCGACGCGGCCACGAAGCCGCTCGTCGTGCGCCTGGACGGCAACAACGTGGACGAGGGCCGTCGGATCCTGGCGGAGGCCGCGCACCCGCTGGTCACCGTCGCCGCGACCATGGACGATGCGGCCGAGCAGGCCGCCGAGCTCGCCGCGGCCGCGGCGTAAGGAGCACCAGAGCAATGTCGATCTTCCTCAACAAGGACTCGAAGGTCATCGTCCAGGGCATCACCGGCGGCGAGGGCACGAAGCACACCGCGCTGATGCTCAAGGCCGGCACGAACGTCGTCGGCGGCGTGAACGCCCGCAAGGCCGGCACGACCGTCACGCACGGCGACGTCGAGCTGCCCGTGTTCGGCTCGGTGCGCGAGGCCATCGACACCACCGGTGCCGACGTCTCGATCGTGTTCGTCCCGCCGGCGTTCGCGAAGGACGCCGTGATGGAGGCCATCGACGCCGAGATCCCGCTCGTCGTCGTCATCACCGAGGGCATCCCGGTGCAGGACTCCGCCGCGTTCTGGGCGCACGCCAAGGCCCTCGGCGGCAAGACCCGCATCATCGGCCCGAACTGCCCCGGCATCATCACCCCCGGGGAGTCGCTCGTCGGCATCACGCCGGCCACGATCACCGGCAAGGGTCCGATCGGGCTCGTGTCGAAGTCCGGCACCCTGACCTACCAGATGATGTACGAGCTGCGTGACCTGGGCTTCTCGACCGCCATCGGCATCGGCGGCGACCCGGTCATCGGGACGACGCACATCGACGCGCTCGCCGCGTTCGAGGCCGACCCGGAGACCACCGCGATCGTCATGATCGGCGAGATCGGCGGCGACGCCGAGGAGCGTGCGGCCGACTACATCAAGGCGCACGTCACGAAGCCGGTCGTCGGCTACGTCGCGGGCTTCACCGCGCCCGAGGGCAAGACGATGGGCCACGCGGGCGCCATCGTGTCCGGTTCCGCGGGCACGGCCGAGGCGAAGAAGCAGGCCCTCGAGGCCGCGGGCGTGAAGGTCGGCAAGACCCCGTCCGAGACGGCCGCGCTGCTGCGCGAGGTGGTCGCCGCCTCGTAGGCGGTCCGGTCACCCGACCCCAGGACGGACGGGAGGCACGGTGCGGGCTGGCACCCCTCCCTCGCAGGCTCGGTCGGCGCGCCCCGCGCAACGCTTCGCGTTGCCGCTGAGCGGGGCGCGCCCGTCCGTCCGTGGTCGCGTGGATGTCCACCGGCACCGCGCGGCTCGCCCGCGCCGGCCCGGGCGGCACGTACCCTGGCCCGGATGAACCGCCTGGGAACCGCACTGCTGGCCGCCGTCGAGGCGATCGTGACGGTCGGCGTGGGCATCGGCATCGCGCTCGTCCCGCTGACGCTCCTCTGGGGTTTCGAGTACGGCCTGCAGGTCGACTGGGACGTCTTCTGGAAGGCGACCGGCAGCGTCTGGCTCGTCGGCCACGGTGTCGACGTGACCTTCCGGCTCGGTTCCGCGGTGGCCGGCGCGTCCGGGGTGGACGGCGCCGCCGCCCCCATCCACGTGACCCTCGCGGCGCTCGGGTTCGCGGTCGTGACCGCCTGGCTCGGCGGTCGGGCCGGACGACGGTTCGCCGAGACCGAGCACCGGACGACGGGCCTGCTCGTCGGCACCGGGGTCGTCGCGGCCCTCGGGCTCGCTGTCGCACTGTCCTCCCGCTCCGCGGCCACCGACCCCACCGTCTGGCAGGCCGTCGTGCTGCCCGCGCTGTGGTTCGCCGTCCCCGCCCTCGTGACGTCCGAGGTCTGCCGCGTGCGCCGCGGGCTGCCGGCGGACCCCCTGGCCCGTCGGGTGCTCGCGCTCGTCGACCGCATCCCCGGGCGGTGGCGCATGCTCGCCGGGTTCGGGCTCCGCGCGGGCACGGCCGCCACCGCCGTGGTCGTCGCCGTCGCGGCGCTCGTGGTCGGGCTGGTCCTGCTCGCCTCGTTCGCCGACGTCATCGCCCTGTACGAGCGCTCGCACGCGGGGGTCGTCGGCGGCATCGCGCTCACCGTCGGGCAGCTCGCGTTCGTGCCCGACCTGGTCGGCTGGGCCACCGCGTGGCTCGTCGGACCCGGCTTCGCGATCGGCACCGGCTCGAGCGTCTCCCCGATCGGCACCGTGCTCGGCCCGATCCCGGGCCTGCCCGTGTTCGGCGCGCTCCCCGCGGCCGGCCACACCTTCGGTCTGCTCTGGGTGCTCGTGCCCGTCGTGGCCGGGTTCGTCGTCGGCGGTCTGCTCCGGCCGCGGCTCGTGCGGGCGCTCGGCGCCGACGACTCCGCGCTGCACCGGGCGCTCGCCGGGGTGGCGACCGGCGTGGTCGCCGGGCTGCTGACCGGAGTGGCCACCGGGCTGACCGCCGGGTCGTTCGGGCCGGGTCGTCTCGCACAGGCGGGTCCGGACGGACTCGTCGTCGGGCTGTTCGCGGCCCTCGAGGTCGGCGTGCCCGCGGTCGTCGCGCTCGCGATCGGCAGCGACCTCGTCCGGCTGCCCGAGCGCGGCTGGGGCCGGGAGCGCTGGCACGAGGCGGACGACGACGTCCCGACCGACGGGACCGGTGCCGACGCCGCTGACGATGCGCGTGCCGGCTCGCTCCTCGCGGCCCTCGACGACGCCGGCGGCGGACGGTCCACGCAGTCGCACCGGTTCGTGGTGCACGAGGCGCACGACGCCGCCACCCGTGCCGCGGCGGACGACCACCCGACCGAGCCGATCCACGACGACCCGGCACCGGCGGACGAGCCGACGCCGGTACCGGCTCCGACTCCGGCACCGGCACCGGCACCGTCTCCGTCTCCGTCACGGGAGCCGTCGCCGGGGCCCGAGCCGGAGTCCGACGCGGTGCCGCTCCCGGCCTGGGCGCGCACGGACGCCGTCGCGGCGGAGCGCATCGAGCCCGCTCCGTCGTCGCAGGGGGCGACCGTGCCGTCCCGCGGCGGTGTGAGCAGCCTGCGCGACCGACTCCGGGGCGCCGCCGACGGCGTCCGGAGCCGTGCCGGGGACCTGCGTGACCGCGTCACGGGTTCGGACGCCGACCGCCCCGGGGGCCCCGGGGACGAACCGCTCCCGCACGCGCCGGGCACCGAGCAGCAGCCCGCGTTCCCGTGGAGCACCGAGGAGTTCGTCGCCAGCCGGCACGACGACACCGGCACCGACCTGACCGGCACCGACGTCACGGGCACCGACGTGGGCGCCACGGGATCGGCCGACACCGCGGAGCCTGCGCGGTCGGCCCGCCCTCCGCGCTGGGACACGACCGACCAGATCGCCGAGGACGAGCTGCCCTGGTGGCGCCGTCCGAAGCACGACGCGTAGTCCGCCGCGCACCGCCGCTAGGCTGGTCCCCGTGCTCGAACTGGTCGTCCTGATCTCCGGTACCGGGTCGAACCTGCGGGCACTGCTCCAGGCGACCACCGATGCCGAGTACCCCGCACGCGTCGTCGCGATCGGGGCCGACCGCGACGCCGAGGGCCTGGGGCTCGGCGAGGAGTTCGGCATCCCGACCTTCACGGTCCCGTTCTCCCGCTTCGCCACGCGCCAGGACTGGGGCGCCGAACTGGCCGCCCAGATCCGCCCGTGGTCGCCCGACCTGCTCGTGCTGTCCGGCCTCATGCGCCTGCTCCCGCACCAGGTCGTGTCGGAGTTCGCCCCCGCCATCATCAACACCCACCCGGCGTACCTGCCCGAGTTCCCCGGGGCGCACGGCGTCCGGGACGCGCTCGCGGCCGGGGTCGACCAGACCGGCGCGAGCGTGATCCAGGTCGACGACGGCGTCGACACCGGGCCGATCCTCGCCCAGGAGCGCATCCCGGTGCTGCCGGGCGACACCGAGTCGACGCTGCACGACCGCATCAAGCCGGTCGAACGCCGACTCCTCATCCAGACGATCCTCGACATCGCCAACGGCACCACCGACCTGAAGGGCACCCCGAGCGCATGAGCGTGCACGCCGCCGACCCCAGCCTCTACCGCCACCGCGACGTCGTCCCCGTGCGGCGCGCGCTCGTCTCGGTGAGCGACAAGAGCGGCCTGCTCGAGCTCGCCGAGGCCCTCGCCGACGCCGGTGTGGAGCTCGTCTCGACGGGCAGCACCGCGCAGACGATCCGCGACGCCGGGTACGCCGTGACCGACGTGTCGAGCGTGACCGGGTTCCCGGAGTCGCTCGACGGCCGCGTCAAGACCCTGCACCCGGCCGTGCACGCGGGACTCCTCGCCGACCTGCGCCTCGCGTCGCACGAGCAGCAGCTCGGGGACCTCGGCATCGCGCCGTTCGAGCTCGTCGTCGTGAACCTGTACCCCTTCGTCGAGACGGTGGCCTCCGGCGCCGACGCGGCCACGGTCGTCGAGAACGTCGACATCGGCGGCCCCGCGATGGTCCGGGCGTCCGCGAAGAACCACCCGAACGTGGCGATCGTCGTCTCGCCGTCCTCGTACGCCGAGGTCGTCGAGGCCGTCCGCGCCGGCGGGACGACGCTCGAGCTCCGGAAGCGCCTCGCCGCGCAGGCCTTCGCCCACACCGCCGCCTACGACACCGCCGTGGCGTCGTACTTCGCGACCGACGTGGTCGAGCAGGCCGCGGCACCGACGGTCGACGGCGACGTCGTGACCCCCGGCACGTTCGACGACGAGCTCCGGCTGCAGGCCGAGCTCCGTGCGACCCTCCGCTACGGCGAGAACGCCCACCAGGCGGCCGCGCTGTACACGACCCCCGACGGCACGGGCATCGCCCAGGCGACCCAGCTGCACGGCAAGGAGATGTCGTACAACAACTACGTCGACGCCGACGCCGCCGTCCGGGCCGCGTACGACTTCGACACCCCCGCCGTCGCGATCATCAAGCACGCGAACCCGTGCGGCATCGCGATCGCCCCGGCCGACGCCCTCGACCCGATCGCCTCGGCGCACGCGGCGGCCCACGCGTGCGACCCGCTGTCGGCGTTCGGCGGTGTGATCGCGGCGAACCGCCCGGTGACGAAGCAGATGGCCGAGACGGTCAAGGACATCTTCACCGAGGTCGTCGTGGCCCCCGGCTTCGACCCCGAGGCCCTCGAGATCCTGTCGCAGAAGAAGAACATCCGCCTGCTCACGCTGCCGGCGGACTTCGCGCTCGCCGAGCACGAGGTGAAGCAGATCTCCGGCGGCTTCCTCGTGCAGGACGCCGACCGCTTCGCCGGCTTCGACCAGTCCACGTGGGACCTCGTCGCGGGGGAGCCGGCGGACGACGCGACCCTCGCCGACCTGGCCTTCGCGTGGAAGGCCAGCCGTGCGGTGAAGTCGAACGGCATCCTGCTGGCCGACCGCGGCGCGAGCGTCGGCGTCGGGATGGGCCAGGTCAACCGGGTCGACTCCTGCCACCTCGCCGTCACGCGTGCGGGCGAGCGGGCCGCGGGGAGCGTCGCCGCTTCCGACGCCTTCTTCCCGTTCGCCGACGGCCTGCAGGTGCTGCTCGACGCCGGGGTCCGCGCGGTCGCCCAGCCGGGCGGCAGCGTCCGCGACGCCGAGGTGATCGCGGCGGCGCAGGCGGCCGGCGTGACCATGTACTTCACGGGCGAGCGCCACTTCTTCCACTGACCGACGCCGACGCGGACCGACGCCGAGCATCGCCGACCGACGCGACCGGACGGAATCGACACCGCGTCCAACAACAGGGATCTTCCTCGGATCCGTTGCGCAACACGTCCGCCCAGGAATAGTCTGCAAGGCTCCGCAACAGGTGCTGACGATCCCCGACGGATCGGCGGCAGCGCGGACACAACGGTGACGAAGACGACGACTGGAGTGACGATGGACACGACGACCGGCACAGTGGCGACGGCTGCCCGGACGGGTCTCGTGTCCCTCGTGGGGACCACTCCCGCTCCGCGACCCCGGTACCGCGCGCGCATGCCGCGACGGACCCCGGCCGCGGCCGCCGTCTAGCCAGGCCCCTCCCACGGCCCCGTGCCAGACGACCGCCGTCGGCGAGCACGGACCACCCGCTGAGAACCCGGGGGACCACTGCGTCCCCCGGTGCCCTCCGGCCCGGTCGACGTCACGCGACGTGACGGCGACGGCGCGCGACCACGCGCCCGGCCGACGACCACCACGCAACGCCCACCGTGCCTCCCGGCCGGACCGCCACCCACCGACGTGACCCGTCGGCGGCAGCGGCGACCAGACCGGGCGGACGCGGCACGACGCACGAGGACGCAACCCATGTCCAAGACGCCAGACCAGGCGCGCCCGTCCACCGACCGTCCCTCCACGCTGCGCGCGCTCGCGCGCATCTGGCCCTACGTCCGACCGCACAGCGGTCGCCTGCTCGGCGGCATGGCCGTCGCGATGGGCGCCTCGCTCGTGGCCCTCGCCATCCCCTACGTCCTGCAGGGGCTCGTCGACGGTCCGCTCTCGAGCGGCGACCGGAACCTCATCCTGCCCGCCGGGCTCGCCGTCCTGGCGCTCGGTGTGCTCGAGGCGTTCTTCATCGCCGCCCGTCGGCGGATGGTGATGCGCCCCTCGACGCGGATCGAGTCGAGCATGCGCAACGCGCTCTACAACAAGTTGCAGGACCTACCGGTCGCGTTCCACGACCGCTGGGAGTCCGGGCAGCTGCTGTCCCGCTCGGTGTCCGACCTGTCGCTCATCCGACGCTGGCTGGCGTTCGGCGTGGTGCTGCTCGTCGTGAACACCGTCACGATCGTGGTCGGCTTCGTCGTGCTGTTCAGCTTCGGCTGGCTGCTCGGCCTGGTCTTCCTCGTCGCGTGCGTGCCGATCTGGGTCACCGCGATCCTGTTCGAGCGCCGCTACTCGATCATCACGCGCCGCTCCCAGGACCAGGTCGGCGACCTCGCGACGAGCGTCGAGCAGTCGGTGCACGGCATCCGCGTGCTCAAGGCGTTCGGCCGGGGCCGGTCGAAGCTCGACGAGTTCACCGAGCAGGCCGAGGCGCTGCGCGGTACCGAGATCGAGAAGTCCCGGGCGATCGCGGGCCTGTGGCTCTGGCTGCTCCTCGTGCCGGACGTCGCCTTCGCGCTCTGCCTGCTCGCCGGCATCTGGCTGGCGTCGCAGGGCGAGCTCACCGTCGGGCAGCTCTTCGCGTTCTTCGCGACCGCGACCGTGCTGCGGTTCCCGATCGAGTCGATCGGCTTCCTGCTCTCGATGACGTTCGACACCCGCACGGCGGTCGACCGGTTCTTCGAGGTGATGGACTCCGAGAACACGATCCAGGACCCGGAACACCCGCGGACGATCGCCGAGCCGCACGGTGCGCTGTCGTTCAACGACGTGCACTTCCGCTACCAGGACTCGCCGGCGCAGTTCCCGGACCTGGTGAACGGCGTCCAGCTGGAGCTCCAGCCGGGCGAGACCATGGCGCTCGTCGGCCTGACCGGGTGCGGCAAGACAACGCTGCTCTCGCTCGTGCCGCGGCTCTACGACGTGACCGGCGGCTCGATCACGATCGACGGCGTCGACATCCGCGACCTCACCCGGGAGGAACTCCGTCGGCACGTCGGTGTCGCGTTCGAGGACGCCACGCTCTTCTCGACGAGCGTGCGTGACAACGTGCTGCTCGGTCGCCCGGACCTGTCCGGCGACGAGGCGGAGCGGATCATGCGTGAGGCCCTCGAGATCGCGCAGGCGTCCTTCGTCGACGAGCTCCCGGAGGGCGTCGACACCCGCGTCGGGGAGGAGGGCCTGTCGCTCTCCGGCGGCCAGCGGCAGCGTCTGGCGCTGGCCCGGGCGATCGCGGCGCGGCCGTCGGTGCTCGTGCTCGACGACCCGCTGTCGGCGCTCGACGTCGACACCGAGGCGCGGGTCGAGGCCGGGCTCCGCCGGGTCCTCGCGGACACCACGTCGCTCATCGTCGCCCACCGCCCGTCCACCGTGACCCTCGCCGACCGCGTGGCCCTCATGGAGAACGGCCGGATCACCGCCGTCGGCACCCACTCGGAGCTGATGGCCACCAACGAGCACTACCGCTACGTCATCTCCTCGCTCGACGAGGACGATGCGCCCGCCCGAGAGGAGGCGATGGCATGAGCCAGCAGACGGATCCCACGCAGGGTGCGACCCCGCAGGTGGTCGACCCCCAGCCGGGAGGCACGGTGCCGGTCGCGCACGCCGGCACCGGCACGCAGGCGGCCGAGGCAACAGCCCCCGTCACCGCGTCGATCACCGTGCACGGGGTGCGCGGCGAGGAGCGCAACGACTTCACGAAGGCGGAGAGCGCGCGGTTGCGCCGACGCTCGCTCGCGCTCCTCGGGTCGCTCGCCGCGCCCCTGAAGGCGCGGCTCTGGGGCATCGCGGTCGTCGTGGTCGTCTCGACCGCGGGGCAGGTGGCCGGCCCGGCGCTCGTCGCGTGGGGCATCGACAACGCCCTGCCCGCCGTGCTCGACCGGTCCGACTGGACCCCGGCGTTCGTGGTCGTCGCGCTGTACGTCACGATCGCGGTCGTCGGCGCGGTGCTCACCGCCTGGTACACGGTGCTCGCGGCGCGGATCAGCCAGGCGATCCTGCTCGACCTGCGGAAGCGGGTGTTCCTGCACACGCAGCGGCTCTCGCTCGAGTTCCACGAGACGTACACGTCCGGCCGGATCATCTCCCGCCAGACGAGTGACCTCGACTCGATCCGCGAGCTGCTCGACTCCGGGCTGAACCAGCTCATCCAGGGCGTGCTGTACATGGTGTTCACGGCGATCGCGCTCGTCGTGCTCGACCCGACGTCCGGGATCGTGCTCGCCGTGTCGCTCGTGCCGCTGTGGTTCCTGACCCGGTGGTTCCAGAAGCGGTCGCAGACGCTGTTCCGGGCTACCCGCACGACCTCGGCGCGGGTCATCGTGCACTTCGTCGAGACGATGACCGGCATCCGGGCCGTCCAGGCGTTCCGGAAGGAGTCGCGGAACAAGGACGAGTACGGCGGCTACGTCGAGACGTACCGGCAGGCGAACTCGAAGGTGTTCAACCTGTTCGGGACGTTCGACCCCGGACTGGTGCTCATCGGCAACGCGTGCCTCGCGGCGGTCGTCATCGTCGGCGGCTACCGGGTCGTCGGCGGGTCGCTCGAGATCGGTGCGCTGCTCGCCGTCGCGCTCTACGCCAAGCGGTTCTTCGACCCGGCCGAGGAACTGGCGATGTTCTACAACGGGTACCAGTCGGCCTCGGCGGCGATGGAGAAGATCTCCGGCGTCCTCGAGGAGCAGCCGTCCGTGCCGGACCCGGTGAAGCCGACGAAGCTGCCGGACGCCTCCGGGCGGATGGACTTCGACGGCGTCGAGTTCGCGTACAACGCCGACAAGGTCGTGCTGCCCGAGTTCACGCTGCACATCCCGGCGGGGCAGACCATCGCCCTCGTCGGCTCCACCGGTGCCGGGAAGTCGACGCTCGCGAAGCTCATGGCGCGCTTCTACGACCCGTCCACCGGCGCGGTGCGGCTCGACGGCGTCGACCTGCGCGACCTCGACCCGAAGGACATGCGCCGCGCCATCGTCATGGTCACGCAGGAGGCGTACCTGTTCTCCGGCTCGGTGGCGGACAACATCGCGCTCGGCAAGCCCGGTGCGACCCGTGCCGAGGTGGAGCGGGCGGCGAAGGCCGTCGGCGCGCACGAGTTCGTGATGGCGCTGCCGGACGGGTACGACACCGACGTGAACAAGCGCGGCGGCCGGGTGTCGGCCGGGCAGCGCCAGCTGCTCTCCTTCGCCCGGGCGTTCATCGCCGACCCGAAGGTGCTCATCCTCGACGAGGCCACCGCGTCGCTCGACATCCCGTCCGAGCGGCTCGTGCAGGAGGGGCTCGAGACGCTGCTCGCCGACCGGACCGCGGTGATCATCGCGCACCGGCTGTCGACCGTGGCGATCGCGCACCGGGTGCTCGTGATGGAGCACGGCCGGATCGTCGAGGACGGCACCCCGGCGGACCTCATCGCGGGGACCGGCCGGTTCGCCCAGCTGCACGCGGCCTGGCGCGACTCGCTCGTGTGACGCCCGCCGGGCTGCACGCACGTGGTTGTCTTGGGGGATGAGCAACGACAGCGTGCAGACCGGCGGCGTCGCCCTGCGCGACCCCTTCTACGGGGCACCCTTCACCGAGGCGGTCCGGCGGTTCTGGCGGAAGTACACCGTGTTCACCGGCCGGGCGTCCCGCTCGGAGTTCTGGTGGTGGTGGGTCACGTCGTTCGTGGTCGGCCTGGTGCTGCAGCTCGTGCCGCAGGCGTTCACCCCGGGATCCCCGGTGCTCGAGAACCCGGTCGGCTCGTACCTGTTCGTGCTGTGGGGACTCGTCACGCTGATCGGCTCGCTCGCCCTCGGCGCCCGGCGCCTGCACGACGCGAACCGGTCCGGCTTCTGGCAGTTCCTGCTCCTGCTGCCCGTCGTGGGCGCGCTCGTCCTGCTCGTCCTGTTCCTGCTGCCGTCGAGGGCGGAGGGCACCCGCTTCGACGCCTGATCGACCCCGCGTCCCGTCCGTCGTGCGTGCGGGGGCGACGGACCACCCGGACGACGGCGACGGCCGGCGCCGCGGTCCGCGGGACCGCGGTGCCGGCCGTCGGTTCAGCCGTCCGGGCGGGTCCGGTCGTCTCAGACGGTGATGGTCGTCGAGGCTCCGGAGGCGTCCGTGACCGTCACGACGGTGCCGGCCTTCGGTCCGTAGACGTACCGGCCCCAGCCGCTCTCGTTGCCGGACGCGGTGGTCGTCTGGCCGTCGTAGGAGATCGTGACGGAGCCGGTCGCGCCCGCGAACCAGATCTGCGATTCGTAGCCCTTCGAGACGGCGGTCGCGACCAGGGTGCCCTGGTCGGCGCGCGGGCCGGTGCCCACCTCGACGGTGCGCTCGGCCGTGGCACCGTCGTGCTCGGCCGTCACCTGCACGCTCCAGCGGAACTGCGACGGCAGGTGCAGCTGCAGGCGTGCGGAGCCCGAGCCGTCCAGGCGGCCGCGGACGGTGTCGCCCGTCGGGGTGGTCGCCGTGACCGAGGTGCCCGGTTCCCCGCGGACCTGCAGCGAGGTGTAGCCAGCACCGTCATCCGTCGGGATGATCCACTGGATCGGGTCGACCGGTGCGGGGGTCTCGCCCTCGCCGCCGTCGCCGGGGTCGGGGGTCTCGCCGCCGTCGCCGGGCTGCGGGGTGAAGCCGGGGTCGACGTCGGTCGGGGGCGCGACGACGTCGCTGGGGCCGCCGGTGCCGGGGTCGGGGGTCTCGCCCTCGCCGCCGTCACCGGGGGTCTCGCCCTCGCCGCCGTCGCCGGGGTCGGGGGTCTCGCCGCCGTCGCCGGGCTGCGGGGTGAAGCCGGGGTCGACGTCGGTCGGGGGCGTGACGACGTCGCTGGGGCCGCCGGTGCCGGGGTCGGGGGTCCCGCCCTGGTCGTCGACGTCGACCTGGGTCCACGCACTGGTGCCGAGCGAGTCCTCGGGGTCGCCCTGCTGGTCGGCGGGCAGGTCGACCGTGGCGCGGACGCGGAAGGCGTCGTCCTCGTCGGCGTTGCCCGGTCGCACCGGTGCTTCCACGCGGAACGTGCCGTCGTTCGCGTCGGCCTCGGCCACCGTGGCGTCGTCGGAGGGGGTCGCGACGGTGATGTGCGCGCCGGGGGTCGCGGTGCCCTCGATCACGGCGACGTCACCGTGGCGGGTGGCGGAGGTGACGTTGGGCTTCTCGACGCGGGCGCGCAGGAGCACGACGTCCTCGGCGGTGCGGCTGCCGTCGGGAGTCGTGACGAAGGCGTGCAGCTCGCGTTCCCCCGGCGCGAGGTCCGGGATCTCGCAGACGAAGGCCAGCCCCTGCGTGGCGACGCTGCAGAGCTCACGGTCACCGTCCGACAGGTGGAAGGTGCCGGCGGCGGAGGCGACTCCCGAGACGACGACCGAGCGCGACGACGCAAGGGCGAGTCGCGAGTCGCCGAGGTCGAGCACGGGCACGCCGCCGAAGTAGCGCAGTTCGGTCGAGCTGCCGGGGATCGTCGACGAGGCACGGGCGGACGCGCTGGCGGTCGCAGCGGTTCCGAAGGCGTTCGTCGCTGCCGATGCCGGAGCTGCCGCGGCGCAGAGGAGACCGACCGTGACGGCGGTCGTGGCGATGACGTGGTTCTTCCTGAGCATGGTGTCCTTTCGAGACGAGGTCGCTCAGTTGTACATCTGAAATGTCGTATGCAGTTAATCTCGCAGCTGCTCGGAGAAGCCGGACCAGCGCGCACGGCGCATGTCGATCCTCCAGGCCGAGGAGCCCTGCACGAGCGGCGTCCCCTCCGCCCGGTAGTGCTCGAACGCGCGGGTCTCGTGCCGGACCGGCGGCAGCCCGCCGGAGCGGACCACCCGCCACCACGGCAGGTCCGAGCCCTCGTGCGCCATCACCTTGCCGACCGCCCGGGGTGCACGTGACCCGAGTTCAGCGGCGACGTCTCCGTAGGTCATCACCCGACCGGGTGGGATCGACCGCACCACCAGCGCGACCGCGGCACCGAAGTCCGTCGGGTCGGGCTCGGAGGGCACTACAGGGACAGCGCGGCGAAGTGGTCGCCGTACTGCGTCTCGCGCACGACCGAGAAGCCGAGCGCGCGGAAGAACGCCTCGGGACCGACCTCGCCGCCGGGCTCGTACACGACGGTCAGGCGTTCGAACCCTCGGCTCCGCGCCTCGTCTGCCAGGCCGTGCACCGCGAAGCGTCCGACGCCCCGGCCCTGGGCGTCACCGGCGACGTGCACGCGCCAGATCGCGCTCCGGAGCTCCTCGTCCGCGTTGTCCTCGTCGAAGGTGCCGACGATCACGCCGACGACCCGGTCCCCGTCGAGGACGACGCGGGTCCAGGCGGAGCTGGGCTTCACGTCGGACTCCGCGACCGCGTAGGTCTGCGGCTGCACGAACTCCTCCTGCCCCGGCTTGAGCGTCAGGGAGTTCGCTGCGGCGGCGGTGGACGCGGAGAGTTCTTCGAGGCGCAGGTCGGACATGGGGTCAGGCTAGCGGTGCTCCCCGACCGGGGGCCAGGACGGTGACACGACCGTTGCACGTCCGTTGCAGCGCCGTCCGGACCGCGCGGTATGGTCGCGGGATGGTGGAGCACCGGCGTGGGGCGAACCTGCCGTCGATCGGCGGGTTCAACCGCACCGTCGTGCTCGACGCGGTCCGCCGGTCGCCGGACGGCCTGAGCCGCGTGGAGCTCGCCGCCCGCACGGGCCTGAGCGCGCAGACGGTCTCGAACGTCACCCGGTTCCTCATCGAGGCGGGGATGATCGTCGAGTCCGGCACGGTCGTCGCCGGGCGGGGGAAGCCGCGGACGATCCTGCGGCTCGAGGCCTCGAGCCGGTACGCCGTCGGGGTGCACGTCGACCCGGCGGTGGTCACGTACGTGCTGCTCGACCTGGCCGGCACGGTGCTCGCCGAGACGACGACCTCGACGCCGTCCGCCGAGGACCCGGACGAGGTCGTCCGCACCATCGCGACCGCCATCGACGGCCTGGTCGAGGGTGCGGGCATCGCGGTCGAGGCGGTGCTCGGCGTCGGCATCGCGAGTCCCGGCCCCATCGACGTGGACGCGGGCGTCGTGCTCGACCCGCCCTTCCTGCCCCGCTGGCGTGACGTCCCGCTGCGTGACGCGCTCGCCGAGGCCACCGGGTTCCCGGTGCTCCTCGAGAAGGACGTCACCGCCGCGGTCGTCGGCGAGATGTTCCTGGCGGGGGAGTCGTCCGCCCGGAACTTCGCGTTCGTGTACTTCGGCACCGGCTTCGGCGTCGGACTCGTCGTGGACCACGAGCCGGTGCGCGGGGTCGGCTCGAACGCCGGCGACGCCGGGCACATCATGGTCGACCAGGGCGGCCTCGCGGGCACCCCGGACGGATCGGGTGCCCGGGGCGAGGTCGGCGCGGCCGTCGCCCCCGACCGGCTCGTGCAGGTCGCGCGCTCGCGTGGGCTGGCACTCGGCGATCCCGCGCGCGAGGACGACGCCGCCGCGGTGCAACGGGCGTGGGCCGCGCTCGGCGAGGCGATCCACGCGGACGACCCGGTCGCGGTGACGCTCGCGGCCGAGGCCGGCACCGTGATGGGGAACGCCGTCGTGCTCATCGTGAACCTGCTCGACATCGACCGTGTCGTGTTCGGTGGTCCGTTCTGGTCGCGGATCGCGCCCGTCGCCCTGCCGGCCGCCCGGCAGGCGGTCGTCACGTCGCCGCTGCTGGTGCCGAAGCACCCGGTGGTGGTGCAGGACAGCGGTCGGGGTGCGGACGTCGCGGCCGTCGGCGCGGCCTGCCTGGTCCTCGACGCGGCGCTGTCACCGCGCGCGAGTGCGCTCCTGATCCGGCGCTGACGCCTGAACCGGCGCTGTCGTCCGGTCGGCGCTGTCGTCCGGTCGGCGCTGTCGTCCGGTCGGCGCTGTCGCCCGGTCGGCGCTGACGCCTGGTCGGCGCTGACGCGGACGGGAGGCACGGTGCCGGTCCGGCGCGCGCCTTCCGCTGGTCAGGGTGTGGGTCAGGCCGCGCCGAGCACCTTGCGCCAGGTCGCCGTCAGGGTGTCGTACTCGTCGTCGGACAGGAGGTCCCGCACGCCGGTGGCGAGGACCGCGGACCGGACGGCCTCCTCGGCCCCGGCGCGGTCGCGGAGGTGCGCGTCGGAGTGCTTCACCGCGCGTCCGGCCGCCTGCGCGGCCTCGATCTCGTCGACCCGGCCGGCGGCACCGGCGGCGTCGAGCGCGTGCTGCCACGCGGCGAGCAGGTCGGCGTTCGTCACCATGCGGCCGTCCGCGCCGCCCTGGATCGCGAGCGACGCGCTCGCCTCCGGCACCACGATCTGCTCGTCGGCCTTCCAGGCGACGTCGAGGGCCTCGGCCTCCTCGGCGGTGATGCGTCCTGCGCGGTCGATCATCGACTGCAGTGCGGTGTTGGTGGTGTCGTCCGTCACGGTTCCCTCTCCGACCGAGCGCGCTCGCGGGGTCCGCTCCATCCTGTCGGCGTCCCCTGAGAAGCCGCACCGGTCACCGCCCGTGGCGCGACACCTGTCGTTCACCTGGTCGCCACCGGACGGACGCCGAGATGCTGAACAGTCGTGCAGGTCCCCCGACCTCCCTGAGAAGGACCCTGCATGCGCACCCCTGCCCTGCGGCTCGGCGCCGGCCTCGCGACGGGCATCGCCCTCGCCGCCGGAGTGCTGACCGCGACCCCCGCCGTCGCCGCGGTCGGTGACGACGACCCCACCGTCGGCGCCCGCGTCGCCACCGGCCCCGTCGCCGGACTCGCGATCAACGAGGTGGAGTCCAACGCCGACGACACCGACTGGGTCGAGCTGGTGAACACCTCGTCGGCTTCGATCGACCTGAGCGGCTGGCGCTTCCTCGACTCCGACTCGTCGCACGCCGCGTACGTGCTGCCGCAGGGGTCGACGATCGCCGCCGGCGGGTACCTCGTCGTCGACCAGGAGACCACCACGCGCCCCGGATTCGACTTCGGACTCGGCGGCGCCGACGCGGTCCGGCTCTACGACACCGCCGGCGCGCTGACGCTGCGGTACGCGTGGACCACGCACGCGGCCGTCACGTACGGCAGCTGCCCGGACGGCTCCGGCACGCTCGTCGACACCACCGCGTCGACCAAGGGGAAGCCGAACGACTGCTCCTCGCCGGTCCGCATCAACGAGGTCGAGTCGCAGGACGGCACCCCGGGCGACTGGGTCGAGCTGACGAACGTCGGGACGACCACGGTCGACCTCGGCGGGTACGTGCTCCGGGACAGCGAGGACGACCACGCGTGGACGATCCCGGCGGGCACCACCGTCGCGCCGGATGGCTTCACGGTGCTCGACGAGGCCCGGTTCGGCTTCGGGCTCGGCAAGGCGGACGCCGTCCGGCTGTCCGACCCCCGGGGCGTCCCGGTGGACTCGTACTCCTGGACGGCGCACGCCGCGACGACGTACGGACGGAACCCGGACGGGACCGGTGCCTTCGCCGAGACCGCCGAGCCGACGAAGGGCGCGGCGAACCGTTTCGCGGGCTCCGTGACCGCCGAGGCGTGGCCCGGCGGCCCGGACGAGACCGTCCTGGACGCCGAGGACACCTTCACCGGAGACCTGAGCGGCCTCGACTGGGCACCCTCCGCCACGTCGGCGGACGGGCAACTCTGGGCCGTGCAGAACGGTGACGGACTGCTCTACCACCTGGCCCCGGAAGGCCGGGGCGGCTGGGCGCCGACGAACGCCGCCGGTGTCGACCTGCGGTACGCCGACGGCACCGGGACGCCCGACGCCGAGGGCGTCACCGTCACGGCCGACGACCCCGGCGCGGTCTACGTGTCGACCGAGCGCGACAACGACGTGTCGAAGGTGAGCCGCCCCGCGGTGCTGCGCTTCGCGACCGCCGACGGCTCCGAGTCGGTGCTGCGCGCGACGGACGAGTGGAACCTCGCCGCGGACTTCCCGGGCCTCGGAGCGAACGCCGGGCTCGAGGGCGTGACCTGGGTGCCGGACGCGTGGCTGACGTCCCACGGGTTCGTCGACCAGCACACCGGTGCGGCCTACGCGCCCACCTCGTACGCCGGGCACGGCGACGGACTCTTCCTGGTCGGGGTCGAGGGCACCGCGAGCGTCTACGCCTACGCGCTGATGGACGACGGGGCGTTCCAGCGCGTCGCCACGATCGCGACGCCGTTCTCCCTCGTCGCCGAGGTGCAGTTCGACCCCACGCTCGACGCGCTCTGGGTCGTCTGCGACGAGGCCTGCTCCGGGCGCACCGCGCTGTTCGACGTGCAGGACGGGGCGTTCACGCTCGCGACGCTGTACGAGGCGCCGGCGAACGCCGACCGAGGGCTCGCCAACGAGGGCTTCGCGATCTCGGGGCGGTGCGTGGACCGCGCCCGAGCCACGTTCTACGCCGACGACAACGACACGGACGGATTCTCGTTGCGGACCGGGACGTACCCGTGCGACGCGTCGACGGAGCCGGGTGACGGCGGGATGCCCGCGCCTGGTGACGGCGGCACACCCGCTCCGGGTGACGGCGGCACGCCTTCGCCGGGAGCGGGTGGCGGAACCCCGACGCCGACCCCGACCGCCCCTGGCCCGACCACCCCGACCACCCCGACGGCCCCGGTCGCGCCGGACGCCTCGTCGCTCACGGAGGGGAACCGCGGCTCGGTGTCGGCGCCGTCGGTGGTCCGAGCCGGGTCCTCGGTGACGATCTCCGTCGGGGCGCAGTACGCCGGTGAGCGTGTCGCGGTCTGGCTGTTCTCCGAGCCTCGACTCCTCGGGACGCCGGTCGTCGCCGCGGACGGCACCGTGACGGTGGTCGTCCCCGCCGACGTCCCGGCCGGGCAGCACCGCATCGTGGTCACGGCGTCCGACGGCACGGTGCTCGGCTGGACGGCCGTGACGATCGACCCGGCGACGGGTGCGCTCGCCTTCACCGGCGCCGAGCTGGGCGGAGGGATCGCTGCGGCGCTCCTGCTCCTGGCGGCCGGGACCGGTGTCCTCGTGGCCCGTCGTCGTCGCCGGCCGGCCGTCGCGCAGGCCTGACCCGCTGCACCGCTCGCCGACGCCCCCGTCGTCCCTCCGGACGGCGGGGGCGGCCGCGTCCGGGTCGCGCGGTAGCGTCGGGGGATGCGCACCGAGGTCCTCCGCTACACCGCGTTCGCCGCCGAGCCCGGGGGCGGCAACCCCGCGGGGATCGTGCTCGACGCGGCGGGGATGACCGACGACGAGATGCTCGCCGTCGCACAGCGGGTGGGGTACCCCGAGACCGCCTTCGTCGTCGCGCGGACCCCGGACGGCGCCCGCGTGCGCTACTTCTCGCCGGCCGCCGAGGTCCCGTTCTGCGGGCACGCCACCGTCGCCACCGCCGTCGTGCTCGCCGAGCGCGACGGGACCGGAGCCCGGGTGTTCTCCACCGCTGCCGGGGACGTCGCGGTCGACGCCACGACCGCACCCGACGGCAGCGTGCAGGTCGCGATGACGAGCGTCGAACCCGACACCCGGCCGATCGACCCCGTGCGGTGGGAGCGGCTCGCCGCCGTGCTCGGACTCGTCGACGGTGACGTCGCCGAGGGCTTCCCCGTGCTCGAGGCCTTCGCCGGCAACTGGCACCCGGTCGTCGTCCTGGCCGACGAGGACCTGTTCCACCAGTTCCGGTTCGACCCCGCGGCGCTCGCCGCCCTGAAGCACGAGTACGGGTGGGCGGGCACCGTGACCGTCCTGCACCGCACCGGCCCGCTCGCGTTCGAGGCACGCAACCTGTTCCCCGCCGGCCGCATCACCGAGGACCCGGCGACCGGTTCCGCGGCGGCGTCCACGGGCGCCTACCTGCGTGCGATCGGCGCGGTGTCGCCCGGGAGCCGCGTCGTGATCCGGCAGGGTCGACACGTCGGGCGTCCGAGCGTGCTGCTCGTCGACGTGCCCGAGTCCGGCGGCATCACGGTGATCGGCGGCGCCACGCCCGTCGCCTGACCCGGCTCCGAGTGCACGTTCCTTCCCATCGCAGGCGCAATGGGAGGCACTTCCGCGCGCAGGAGGTCGTTCCACCCGCCCTCCGACGCGCGGATCGGCCTCCCACGCGCGGATCGGCCTCCCACGCGCGGATCGGCCTCCACCTCGCGCGCGCCCATGCCGTGACCGAGCCGTGACGAAAAGTGCTTGACACGATTAAGTCCACACGCTGTACTAATCCTGCGCGCGGGTGACGGAGCCCGCGGACATCCCGTGCAAAGGAGCACCGATGAAACGCCGCACCCGAATCATCGCCGGCCTCGCAGCCGTGGCAGTCGCCGCGGTCGGGCTGGCGGGCTGTTCCAGCTCGGGCTCTGCCTCGAGCGACACCATCAAGATCGCGTACCAGAAGTTCGGTGCCTTCCAGCAGCTCGATGCGCAGATGAAGGAGGTCAAGACCGAGTACGAGAAGGCGAACCCGGGCAAGAAGGTCACCCTCGTCCCGATCCAGGCCCAGGGCAACGACTACTACACGAAGCTCGCGCTCATGAACAAGGCGCCCGCGACGGCCCCGGACGTCATGTACGAGGACACCTTCCTCATCAAGTCCGACGCCGAGGCCGGCTACCTGCTGCCCCTCGACGACTACGTGGCGAAGTGGAAGGACTGGGACCAGTTCTACGACAACGCCAAGCAGGCCGGCCAGGGTGACGACGGCAAGATCTACGGCGTCTCGATGGGCACCGACACCCGGGCGCTCTGGTACAACAAGGACATCTTCAAGAAGGTCGGCCTGCCCGTCCCGTGGGAGCCCAAGACCTGGGACGACGTGCTCGCCGCCGCGAAGACGATCAAGGAGAAGGACTCGGGCGTCATCCCGTTCAACATCTACTCCGGCAAGGCGCAGGGCGAAGCGTCCACCATGCAGGGCTTCGAGATGCTCCTGTACGGCGCCGAGGGCGACGGCAACACCCTCTACAAGGACAAGAAGTGGGTCGTCGGCTCGAAGCAGTTCGAGGACTCCCTGAAGTTCGTGAAGGACGTCTACCAGGGCGGCCTCGGCCCGACCCCGCAGCAGGCGCTCGACACCAACGTCGGCACGACGATCGCGCAGACGTGGCTGCCGCAGGGCAAGCTCGCGATCGACCTCGACGGCTCGTGGCAGTCCGGCACGTGGCTCGAGTCCGGCACCGCTCCGTGGAAGGAGTGGAACGACGTGATGGGTCAGGCGGCCTTCCCGACGCAGAACGGTCAGGAGCCCGGCTACAACTCGATGTCCGGTGGCTGGACGCTCGCGGTCGGCAAGAACTCCAAGAACCCGCAGGCGGCGTTCGACTTCATCTCGACCTTCCTGAGCAAGGACGGCTCGCTGAAGTACGACACCGAGAACAGCCAGATCGCGGTCCGCAAGGACGTCGCCGAGGACCCGGAGTACACCGGCGCCAACCCGACGTTCAAGTTCTTCTCGGGACTGGTGCAGCACACCAACTTCCGCCCCGCGACGAGCGACTACTCGCAGGTCTCGAACGCCATCCAGGTCGCGATGGAGTCCGTCATGACCGGGCAGCAGACACCCGCCGAAGCCGCCAAGGCCTACGACCAGTCGGTCGAACAGGTGGTCGGCCAGAAGAACACCGTCGACGTCGGGTAGTCACCCGGCCGCACGGCGGACTGGAGGCGCGGCGCCACACCGCCCCGTGCCTCCAGTGCGCCCCTCCCCACCTTCGGAACCCTCTGGCGCACCCGAAAGGCAACCACCCGTGTCCAGCACCCCCCTCGCGCCGACGCTGTCGGCACCCGGTGCGCCGAAGCGCACCGATCCGCCGACGCCGCGTCGGCGGCGCTCCCTGCGGAGAGCGAGCCGAGCGGTCCCGCTCCTGCCGGCCGTCGTCCTGCTCGTCATCTTCCTGCTCGGCCCCGTCATCTCGTCGTTCTACGGGTCCTTCACCAACTCCGCGCTGACCGGCGCGAGCGCCGCGAACCAGCAGTTCGTCGGGCTGCAGAACTACGTCGAGCTCTTCCAGGACCCGGACTTCCCGAAGTCCGTCGTCCTGACGATCGTGTTCCTGCTCGCCTCGGCGGTCGTGGGCCAGAACGTCCTCGGGCTCGGCCTGGCGCTCCTCATGCGCAGCGCGAACAAGGTGGTCCGCGCGATCGTCGGCACGTTCGTCGTCGCGGCGTGGGTCCTGCCGGAGATCGTCGCCTCGTTCGCGGCGTACGCGTTCTTCAACGACACCGGCACGCTCAACACGTTCCTGGCCTCGATCGGGATCAGCGGGCCGAACTGGCTCTACACGTACCCGATGCTCGCCGTGATCCTCGCGAACATCTGGCGCGGCACCGCGTTCTCGATGCTCGTCTACTCCGCCGCCGTGCAGGAGGTCCCCGAGGAGATCACCGAGTCCGCCGAGATGGACGGCGCGGCCGGCTGGCAGCGACTCGTCTACATCACCCTGCCGGTCATCCGCCGGTCGATCTCGACGAACCTCATGCTCACGACGCTGCAGACGCTGTCGGTCTTCACGCTCATCTTCGTGATGACGGGCGGCGGCCCCGGTACGAACTCGTCGACGCTGCCGATCCTGGCGTACCAGGAGGCGTTCAAGTTCTCGCAGCTCGGCTTCGGGACCGCGATCGCGACGATCCTGCTCGTGGTCGGCGCGGTCTTCTCGATCATCTACATCAAGGCACTGAAGCCGGAGGTGGACTGACCATGGCACTCACCGCCGACCGTCCCGTGTCCGATGTCACCCGCTCGGTGACGGCCCCCGGTGCGCTGCACATGACCTCGCCGCGCGGCCGCACCATGCGCTGGGTGTCGAACGTCGTGCTGCTCGTCATCGCGGTCTGCTTCGCGGTGCCGCTGCTGTGGCTCGTGCTCGCCTCGTTCGACACGCAGGCGTCGCTGTCCGTGAAGCTCCCGACGCAGTTCACGCTCGACAACTTCACGAAGGTGCTCACGCCCGAGCTGTCGTTCATCCCGCTCGGCAACAGCCTGCTGCTCTCCGGTGGGACCGCGGTCGTCACGGTCGTCGTCGCGATCCTCGCCGCGTACCCGCTGTCCCGCTACAAGATGCGGGTCAACAAGCCGTTCCTGTACAGCATCCTGTTCGGCACCGGCCTGCCCATCACCGCGATGATGGTGCCGGTCTACGCGCTGTTCGTGTCGCTCAACCTGATCGACAACGTGTGGGGCTGCATCTTCTTCCTCGCCGCCACGAGCCTGCCGATGGCGATCTGGATGGCGAAGAACTTCATGGACTCGGTGCCGATCTCCCTCGAGGAGGCCGCCTGGACCGACGGCGCCTCGATGTTCACCACGCTGTGGCGGATCGTCATCCCGCTCATGCGCCCGGGCATCGCCGTCGTGTTCATCTTCGTGTTCATCCAGGCGTGGGGGAACTTCTTCGTCCCGTTCGTCCTGCTGCTCTCGCCCGACAAGGTGCCCGCCGCGGTGAGCATCTTCAACTTCTTCGGGCAGAACGGAGCCGTCGCGTACGGGCAGCTCGCCGCGTTCTCGATCGTCTACTCCGTGCCCGTCATCGCCCTCTACGTCCTCGTCTCGCGCGGCCTCGGCGGGGCGAACGCCCTCGCCGGCGGCATCAAGGGCTGACCGCGCCCACGCACTCCGGGCCCCGCGCCCGACCGTCCCTGCTGGAAAGGAACCACCTCCATGCACCACGACGAACCGCTCGTCGAAGCCCGCATCGCCCGTCTCGTCCGGGACCGCGTCGACCCCGCGGTGCTCCGCCGCTCGGCCCCGGTCACGATCGAGGCCTGGCAGGTGCCGGACGAGCCCGTGCCCTTCGCCGAGGCCGTCGCCGCCGAGTACACGCCGTTCCACGTCGGTGACGCCTGGGGCGGCCGGCCGTGGGGGACGACCTGGTTCCGGGTCCGCGGCACCGTGCCGTCGGACTTCGGGGCCGACCCCGGCACGACGGTCGAGCTCCGCGTCGACCTCGGCTTCTCGAAGCGCCAGCCGGGCTTCCAGGCCGAGGGACTCGCGTGGCGACCGGACGGCACGACGATCAAGGGCATCGAGCCGCTGAACGACACCCTGCCGGTCGAGCCCGGCCCGGACGGCTCGTTCGAGCTGTACGTCGAAGCCGCCGCGAACCCGGACATCGGCGGCGACGACTTCCAGGGCGCGACCCCGCTCGGATCGCGGTCGACGGCCGGAACGGAACCGATCTACCGCCTGCGGGCACTCGAGCTCGTCGAACGCGACGACACCGTGTGGGAGCTGCAGCAGGACTTCTGGGTCCTCCGGGGCCTGATGACCGAACTGCCCACGGACGGCACCCGCGGCGCGGACGTCCTGCGCGGACTCGAACGCGCGGCGGACACCCTCGACCCCGACGACGTCGCCGGCACCGCAGCCGCCACCCGCGAGGTCCTCGCGCCCCTCCTGGCCGTCGGCGCCGCGGGCTCGGCCGGGCGCGCGATCGCCGTCGGGCACGCGCACATCGACTCCGCCTGGCTCTGGCCGGTGCGCGAGACGATCCGGAAGTGCGCGCGCACCTTCTCGAACGTGCTCGACCTGATGGACCGCGACCCGGACTTCACGTTCGCGTGCTCCTCGGCGCAGCAGTACGCCTGGATCCGCGACGGCTACCCGTCGATCTGGGAGCGCATCAAGCAGCGCGTCGCCGAGGGCCGGTGGATCCCGGTCGGCGGCATGTGGGTCGAGTCGGACACGAACCTGCCAGGCGGCGAAGCCCTCGCCCGGCAGTTCGTCGCCGGCAAGCGCCTGTTCCTCGAGGAGTTCGGCGTCGACACCCCCGAGGCCTGGCTGCCCGACTCGTTCGGCTACTCGGGCGCGCTGCCGCAGATCGTCCGCGCCGCCGGCTCGAAGTGGTTCGTCACGCAGAAGCCCTCGTGGAACGAGACGAACGTCATCCCGCACACCTCGTTCCACTGGGAGGGCATCGACGGCTCGCGCGTCCTGACGCACCTGCCCCCGGCAGACACCTACAACTCGGACGTCTCGCCCGAGGACCTGCACCGCGGGGAGCGTCAGAACAAGGAGCGGGGCGTCGCGAACACCTCCATGCTCCTCTACGGCTTCGGCGACGGCGGCGGTGGTCCCACGCGCGAGATGGTCGCCGCGGCCCGCCGGCAGCACGACCTGGACGGCTCGCCCCGGGTCGACCTCGGCACCCCGGCGCAGGTGTTCGAGGAGCTCGAGCGCGTGCTGCCGGAGCCCGCGGTGTGGTCGGGTGAGATGTACCTCGAGTTCCACCGCGGCACGTACACGTCGCAGATCCGCACGAAGCAGGGCAACCGCCGCTCCGAGCACCTGCTGCGAGAGGCCGAGCTCTGGGCCGCGACCGCCGCGGTCCGGCACGGCGCCGAGTACCCGTACGACGAGCTCGAGTCGGTCTGGCACACCGTGCTCCTGCAGCAGTTCCACGACATCCTGCCTGGTTCCTCGATCGCCTGGGTCTACGAGAACGCCGAGGCCGAGTACGCCCGGGTCGCCGAGGTGCTCGAGGAGCTCATCGGCACGGCGACGACCGCGCTCGCGAGCGGCGGGGTGACGGCGCTCGCCGGGGTCGGCGCAGCGCGGGCCGGTGCGGGCGTGGGCGCGCTGCTCGACGCTCCCACCGAGGCCGGAGCGGCCGGCGGCGCTGACGGTGTCGTGCGCTTCAATGCCTCGCCCGTCACCGCGGGTGGGGTGACCGCCCTGGGTGGTTCCCCGTCGTCCGCGGCGGAGGCCGTGCCTCCCGTCCGGAGCGGTGACCGTTTCGTCTTCGACACCGGCGTCGTCACGGCGACCATCGACGCAGACGGCCACGTCGTCTCGCTCGTCGAGCGTGCGACCGGACGCGACGCCGTCGCGCCGGGCGC
The DNA here is from genome assembly GCF_003349855.1 of Curtobacterium sp. AG1037. Taxonomy (NCBI): domain Bacteria; kingdom Bacillati; phylum Actinomycetota; class Actinomycetes; order Micrococcales; family Microbacteriaceae; genus Curtobacterium; species Curtobacterium sp. AG1037. Next base: position 300,972 of record NZ_QQAO01000002.1, read on the forward strand.
CGTCGCCGCGCAGTACACGGTGTTCCGGGACACCCCGAACCAGTGGGAGGCGTGGGACATCGACCGCGCCTACCAGCGGAACGGGACGGTCCTGTCCGCGACGGGCGTCGAGGTCGACGGGACCACACTCGTGGTGACGCGGCCGTTCGGCTCGTCGTCGGTCACCACCCGCTACTCGGCGGTGGCGGGCCAGCCCGAGCTGCACATCGAGACCGAGGTCGAGTGGCACGAGCGGCAGAAGCTCCTCAAGCTCGCGTTCCCGCTCGACGTGCGCGCGGCCTCGGCGTCGAGCGAGATCCAGTTCGGGCACATCGACCGGCCGACCCACCAGAACACGTCGTGGGACATGGCGCGCTTCGAGACGTCGGCGCACCGGTGGGTGCACGTCGCCGAGCCGGGCTTCGGCGTCGCGGTCGCCAACGACTCGACGTACGGACACGACATCACCCGCTCCACCCGTGCCGACGGCGGCACCACGACGCTCGTGCGCGAGTCCCTGCTCCGCGCGCCGACCTTCCCGGACCCGCACGCCGACCAGGGACACCACGTGTTCCGCACGGTGCTGCGCGTCGGAGCCTCGGTGCTCGACGCGGCGGACTCCGGCTACCGGCTCAACCTGCCGGTGCGGTCGGTGCCCGGGTCGGCGACCGTCGACCCGCTCGTGACGGTGTCGTCGCCGCAGGTGTTCGTCGAGGCGGTCAAGCTCGCCGAGGACCGCTCCGGTGACGTCGTCGTGCGGCTGTACGAGGCGATGGGCGGCCGAGCGGCGGACGTCGGGGTGTCGTTCGGGTTCGACGTCGACACCGTCGAGGCGGTGGACCTGCTCGAGCGGCCGCTCGGGTCGGGGACGTGGGAGGCGGGGGAGCCCGTCGTGCTCACGCTGCGCCCGTTCGAGATCGTCACGCTGCGGGTGCGGCGGGGCTGATCGGCGAGCCGGCCGCGCAGGACCGCGGCGCCGGGCGGGGTCGGGTGCCCCCGCCCGGCGCCGTGTTGCGTGGGGGTGTTCCCGATGCGCCTGTCCGCTGATCCGCGCTGCTCCCGGTGGGCTCTGCTCCCGATCCGCTCTGCTCCCGATCCGCTCTGGTCCCGATCCGCGCGTAGGAGGCCGATCCGCTCGTCGGGAGACGATCCGCGCAAAGGAGGTCAGAAGTTCCTGCCTGTCATGCGCGGATCGGCATCCCAGGTCGGTTGCGATGGGCTCGATCGTCACTCCTCCACACAGGCAACGGCCTGGAGGCGCGTCCACAGCCCGCCCCGTCGCTCACCGACGAGCGTCGTCAGACCGTGATCGTGGTCGGTATGGAGACACCACTCGCGATCTTCCGGGCGAGCCCGCTGCAGGACGCTGGCCGGTCCGGCGCCACGTTGCGGCGCCGGGCCGCGTCCGACGGCCCCGACCGTCTCGTCCGCGTCGGACCGAACGCGTTCGTCCGTGGGGCGGACTGGGACGCCGCCGGTCCGCGCCGGCGGTACGTCACCCGCATCTTCGCCCGCCTGGGACGACGGAGCGTCGCCGCTGTCGGCTCCCATGCTTCGGCCGTCGCCGTGCACGGACTGCCCCTGCCGGGTCCGTGGCCGGACGACGTGCACCTCACCGTCCCGAAGTCGCACTACCGGAGCGGCACCCGGGGGCTGGTCCTGCACACCAGACCGGTCCCGTCCGCGCACCTCGTCGAGCACGGCGGCGTGCGCTTCACCTCCGTCGCGAGGACCGTGGCGGACATCGCCCTGCTCGGCGACGTCCGGACGGCGGTGGTGGTCGCCGACGCTGCACTGCGCGCCGGAGTCGAGCGGGCGAGCATCGTGCAGGCGCTCGGGGGCACTGCGAAGGACCGGGGTCGTGCCGTCGCCACTCGTGCCGTCGAGCTCGCCGACCCGCGGTCGGGTTCGGCCGCCGAGTCACTGGCACGGGTCGTGTTCCGTGAGATGGGCCTGCCGAAGCCGGTGCTCCAGCAACCCTTCGTCGTCGGAGGGCGCCGGTACGAGGTCGACTTCTGGTTCCCCGAGCAGGGCGTCATCGTCGAGGTGGACGGCCGAGCGAAGTACACGCAGGAGCGGTTCCTCGCGGGCCGGACCGCCGACCAGGTGTTCATCGACGAGAAGCGCCGACACGAGGCACTGCTGACGGTGCCGGGTGTCCGACGCATCGTCCGGATCGAGTGGCGCGACCTGTGGGACCTCGACGCGCTGACGAGACGGTTCCGTGCAGCGGGCCTCCCCTGCGCGGTCCGGCCGGTGCGCAGCGCACGAGGTGTCGCCTGACGCAGCATCGGTGGGCGGAGTGAGCCCGGAGCGGTGAGGGAGCACAGCGGCGCCTGGCTAGCGTGACGCCATGGCTGTCAGGGAGATCTGGCTCGTGCGCCACGGGGAGTCGGAGGCGAACGTCGCCGCCGCCCGCGCCGAGGCCGACGGAGCAGACGTGATCGACGCGGGCCACCGGGACGCCGACGTCCCGCTGAGCCCCCTGGGGCGGGAGCAGTCACGTGCTCTCGGGCGCGAGCTCGCGGACCGCGGCGTGGACGACGTCCCGGTACGCCTCTGGGTCTCGCCGTACCTGCGCGCTCAGCAGACGATCGACCTCGCACTCCAGGCCGGCGGGTTGGACGAGCCCGGTCGGCGGGTCGACGAGCGGCTCCGCGACCGAGAGCTCGGCGTGCTCGACCTGCTCACCGCGCAGGGCGTCCGCAATCGCTACCCGGACGAGGAACACCGTCGCCAGTGGCTCGGCAAGTACTACCACCGCCCATCCGGGGGCGAATCGTGGATCGACGTCATGCTGCGCTTGCGTTCGCTGCTGCACGACGTCGACCGGCTCGACGAACCCGAACGACTGCTCGTCGCCGCGCACGACGCCGTCGTCATGCTCACCGTGGCCGTCTGTCTCGACCTGGACGAACCCGCGCTGATGTCGTTCGCGGCCGATCACACCGTGGCGAACGCCTCGCTCACACGACTCCGGCGGGACTCCCCCGGGGCCCCGTGGACGCTCGAGGAGTTCTCGGCCGTCGGGCACCTCGACGACGACGAGGTCACCGAGCACAGCGGGCGGAAGGACGACACCCGTGTCTCCTGAGTCGATCACCCCGAACGCCCTGCGTGACTGGCCGCTGCCTGAGCCCGGTGCGGGCAAGTACGGCCGTGGCCAGGTCCTGGTCATCGGCGGCGCGGCTCGGACCCCCGGGGCAGCGATGCTCTCGGCGCTCGCCGCGCTGCGTGTCGGAGCGGGACGGCTCACCCTGGCGGTGGCGGCGAGCGTGGCCGCCGAGGTGTCCGTCGCAGTCCCGGAGTCCGGGGTGCAACCACTCGACGAGGACGACGCCGGCCACATCGCCGTCGGAGCGCTGACCGCCGCCGAGGACGACGCCGGCAGCGCGGACGCGGTCCTGGTCGGCCCAGGGCTCGACGAACCGGACGGAGCCCGCGACCTCGTGGGGCGGATCGCCGCCGCGGTGGGGCCCGAGACGAACGTCGTGCTCGACGCCTTCGCGCTCGGTGTCGCAGCGGACGTCGCCGACCAGCTCGCGCCACTGCGTGGCCGCCTCGTGATGACGCCGAACAGCGGCGAGGCCGAGCGCCTCCTCGGCCGGGAGTGCGGGGACGACGACGCCGCGGACGCCCGTGCGATCGCCGAGCGGTTCGGGGCCGTCGTCGCGCTGTCCGACGTGATCGCGGCACCGGACGGCCGGGTCTGGGCGAAGGGCACCGGTGCCGGTGGCCTCGGGACGAGCGGCAGCGGCGACGTGTTGTCGGGCGTGGTGGTCGGTCTGCTGGCTCGTGGGGCGGAACCCGAGCAGGCAGCGGCATGGGCGTCGTACGTGCACGCAGCTGCCGGTGACCGTCTCGCCGTGCAGGTCGGGCCGCTCGGCTACCTGGCGAGCGAGCTGCTCACCGAGATCCCGCGCGTGCTGGTCGAACTCGGCGGCTGACCCGTCAGAACCGCCGGGCGTTCGAGCCCATCGCACCCGACATCGGAGGACGTTCCGCGCACAGGGGGCAGGAACGAACGACACCCTACGAGCGATTCGGTCTCCTACGCGCGGATCGGCCGACCTCGCGCGGATCGGTGCGGCAGCCCGGCGACCACGCACCCGGCCCCGCTCAGCCGCTCAGGGACTCGACGGCCCTGTCGATGCGGCGCTGGCGGGTCTCGGGGGCCTTCGCCTGCACGACCGGGTCGACGAGCGCCCGCTGCCGTGAGTTCGACAGGGTCTCGAAGGCGGCACGGACGCCGGCCTCCTCGAACGCCGAGGCCAGGTCGTCCGGCACCTCGACCGAGCGCGGGAGCGTGTCGACCTCGAGCGTGACCTCGACGGTGTCCCCGGCAGCCACCCCCGCGGCGGTGCGGTGCTCGGCCGACAGCGGGACGAGCGACTGGCCGCCCATGACCCCGATCGTCGACCGGTAGGTGTAGCCCCCGTCGATCGTGACCACCACGGCCGGTCGACCCCCGGCGCCGAGCGCTGCGACGACCTCCGGCGGGACGGGCAATCCGGTGGCGGTCTTCCGCGCCTGCAGGACCGTCGTCGTGAACTGCATCCGTGCCTCCAGACCGAGGACGCGCCATCAGCGCGGACGCGCCACCGGAGCGAACAAGGGAACGAGCGAACAAGCGAAACCGTACAGCCGCACCCGCTGTTCCGCCACCGTTCACCACCGCAGCACTGCTCGGAAACCGGCCCCGTCCACGATCGTCCAGAACGCGGTGCCGCCCCCACCGGCCCGCCCGAACCGCACCCGCAGCACCCCACCCCACAGCACCCGAAAGGCGCACCCCGTGCAGCACACCCGCACCCTGGCCGGCCTCGCCCTGGCCGCCGCCGCAGTCGTCACCCTCGCCGGCTGCTCGGCGACGAGCAGCGCGTCGACGTCGAGCGACACCGACTGGAAGACCGCGACGAGCGCCCAGTCCGCCGGCGGCATGGGCGCCCTCGTCAAGGCCGCGAAGGCCGAGGGCAAGCTCAACGTCATCGCCCTCCCGCCGACCTGGGCGAACTACGGCAAGATCATCGACGGCTTCGAGAAGAAGTACCCCGGGATCACGATCAACTCGGCGAACCCCAACGGGTCGAGCGCCGACGAGATCGCTGCCGTGAAGTCGCAGAAGGGCCAGTCCACCGCCCCCGACGTGCTCGACCTCGGCAACGCGGTGATGCAGCAGAACCTCGGGCTGCTCACCGACTACAAGGTCGCGAACTGGTCGGACATCCCCGACACCCTCAAGGACAAGGACGGCAAGTGGACCCGTGACTACACGGGCCTGATGTCGATCGGCTACGACTCCTCGAAGATCAAGCAGGCGCCGAAGGACCTGAACGACCTGCTCGGCAGCGAGTACAAGGGGAAGGTCTCGATCGCGGGGGACCCCACGCAGGCGAACCAGGCCGCCTCCGCGGTCTACCTCGCAGCGCTCGAGAACGGCGGCTCCGCGGACGACATCACCAAGGGTGTCGAGTTCTTCGGCAAGCTCAAGCAGGCCGGCAACTTCCAGAACGTGCTGCCCTCGCAGGCGACGGTGGCCTCGGGTGAGACCCCGGTCGTCGTCCAGTGGTCGTACAACAACCTCGCGTGGGGCCCGGCGGCCGGTGCATCGGGGAACAAGAACTGGAAGACGGTCGTCCCCGAGGGCCAGGCCCTCGGCTCGTACTACTCGCAGGCGATCAACAAGGACGCCCCGCACCCGGCGGCCGCGCGCCTCTGGCAGGAGTACATCGCCAGCCCCGAGGCACAGAACCTGTACCTGCAGGCCGGTGCCTTCCCGTCGACCCTCGCCGCCATGGAGCAGTCCGGCAAGGTCGACAAGGACGCCCTCGAGCAGGCCGGCGGCATGCCGAAGGACTACGTCGAGCTGACGGACGCGCAGGTCACCGAGGCCGCGAAGGTCCTGGCGGCCAAGTGGTCCGCCACGATGGGGTCCTAGTCCCGTGACCACGGCACCAGCGGCGGGAGCGCGCAGCACCGGGACGCCCGGCCCGGGACCGGGGACGGTGGGCACGGCCCCCGTCACCGCGGGCCCGGCCGCCACGAGCACCGCCCCCGCCGCCGGTGCCGACGTCGGAACCCGCAGGACCACGACGACCGCGGCGGGCCTCCGCGCCCGCCGCGGCCCCGGCCTCGCCTGGCTCGGACTCACCCCCTTCGCCGTCTACGTCCTGCTGTTCCTCGCCGTGCCGGCCGTCATCGCGGTCAGCAGCGGGTTCTTCACGGGTGACGGTGCGTTCACCCTCGCGAACCTCGCCGCGTTCGCGGACCCCTCCGTCCTCCGCGCGTTCGGCGGCTCGTTCGGCCTGTCCGCCGTCTCCGCGGTGCTCGGCGCCGTGATCGGGGCCCTGGTCTGCTGGGCGCTCGCCGCGCTCCGCCCGGACGGCCTGGTCCGTTCGATGATCGACGCCGCCGCGAGCGTCCTCGCCCAGTTCGGCGGCGTGATGCTCGCGTTCGCCTTCATCGCCACGATCGGCGTCCAGGGCCTGGTCACCACGTGGTTGGTGTCCGCGACGGGCGTCGACCTCAACGCGAACGGCGCGTTCCTGTACACGGTCCCCGGACTCGTCCTGCCGTACGTCTACTTCCAGGTGCCCCTCATGGTCCTCACGTTCATGCCCGCCCTCGAGGGCGTCAAGGCCCAGTGGGGCGAGGCCGCGGCCACGCTCGGCGCCTCCCGCGCCACGTACTGGCGTCGCATCGCCCTGCCCGTGCTCGCGCCGGCCTTCTGGGGATCGCTGTTGCTCCTGTTCGCGAACGCGTTCTCGTCGTTCGCGACGGCCGCGGCGCTCATCTCGCAGGGCGGCATCGTCCCGCTGACGATCCGCGCGCAGCTCACGAGTGAGACGATCATCGGCCTGCAGAACGTCGCCGGGGTGCTCGCGCTCGGCATGGTGGTCGTGATGGCGGTCGTGATGGGCGCCTACTCGCTGCTCCAGCGACGGGCTGCGCGGTGGCAGCGGTGACCGCCGTCGGCACGCGTCCGTCCCGTGGTCGGGTGACCCGGCCGGGAGGCACGCCCCGCGTCCGCCGCTTCGGCGTCGCCCCGTCACGGGTCACCGCCGCGATCGTGCTCGGCGTGGTCGGCCTCGTGTTCGCCGTCCCGCTCCTCGCGCTCCTGCAGTTCACGTTCCGGCAGGGCACCGACGGGTCGCTGACGCTCGCGCACTACGCCGCGATCCTCGACCCGGCGAACGCGGGCACCTACCAGCCGGTGTTCGACGGCCTGTCCGCGTCCCTGCTCATCGCCGTCATCACGGTGGCGATCGTGCTGTTCGTCCTCCTGCCCGCGCAGGTCGTCACGGCGCTGCGGTACCCGCGGCTGCGGCGGGTGCTCGAGTTCGTCTGCCTCGTCCCGATCACGGTGCCCCTGGTCGTGCTCGTCGTCGGGTTCATCCCCGTGTACCAGGTGGTCGCGCAGCTCCTCGGCTCGGACGCGTGGACGCTGTCCTTCGCGATCGGGATCGTGGCCCTGCCGTTCGCGTTCCGCCCGATCGCGACCGCGCTGACCGCCGTCGACGTCACCACCCTGTCCGAGGCGGCCCGCTCGCTCGGTGCCTCGTGGTGGACCGTGACGTGGCGGATCCTGCTGCCGAACCTCCGCCGCGGCATCACGGCCGCGTGCTTCCTCACGATCACCGTCGTCCTCGGCGAGTACACGCTCGCCTCGTTCCTTTCCCGGACGACCTTCCAGACCGCGCTGCTGCTCGTCCAGGGGACCGACCCGTACGTCGCCGCGGTGTTCTCGCTCGCCGCACTGCTGTTCGGGTTCGTGCTGCTCGTCCTCATCGGCCGCGTCGGGACGTCCCGCCGGTCCCGCTCCAAGGAGTCCGCATGACCGTCACCGCGCCCGCCGCCCCGTCGTCCCTCGTCACCGAGGGCGCGACCGTGGAGCTCGAGGCCGTCGAGAAGCACTACGGCACGCACCGCGCCCTCGCCGGGCTGTCCCTCCGCATCGAGCCGGGGGAGTTCGTCTCGCTCCTCGGCCCGTCCGGCTGCGGCAAGACCACGGCGCTCCGGGCCCTCGCCGGGCTCGAGGCGATCGACGCCGGCGCGATCCGCATCGACGGCGTCGACGTCGCGCAGACCCCGGTGAACCAGCGCGACATCGGGATGGTGTTCCAGCAGTACTCGCTGTTCCCGCACATGACCGTGCGCCAGAACGTCGCGTTCGGCCTCGAGATGCGGAAGGTCCCCGCTGCCGAGCGTCGCGCCCAGGTCGTCGACGCGCTCGACATGGTGCACCTCGGCGAGTTCGCGGACCGGTACCCGCACCAGCTCTCCGGCGGTCAGCAGCAGCGCGTCGCCCTGGCCCGGGCGCTCGTCACCCGCCCCCGGGTCCTGCTGCTCGACGAGCCGCTCTCCGCCCTCGACGCCAAGGTCCGGGTGTCCCTGCGCGACGAGATCCGCCGCATCCAGAGCGACCTCGGCATCACGACCGTGTTCGTCACCCACGACCAGGAGGAGGCGCTCGCCGTCTCCGACCGGATCGCGGTGATGCACGCCGGGGACGTCGAGCAGGTCGGGACGCCGGAGGAGCTGTACCGCACCCCGACCTCGGCGTTCACGGCGGACTTCGTCGGGCAGTCGAACCGGCTCCGCGGGGACCTGCGCGGCGGCGACGTGTTCGTGTACGGCTTCCGGTTGCCGGCGCTCGACACCGGGGCGGCGGACGGCCCGGTGCTCGCCTACGTCCGGCCGGAGGACGTCGCCTTCGCGTCCGACGGGGTCACCGGCACCGTCGTCGCGTCGAGCTTCCTCGGGTCGATCCGGCGCACCACGGTCCGGCTCGACGACGAGACCGTCGTGACCGTCCAGCACGAGGTCGGCGACCGCCGCACCGCCGGGGACGCCGTCGCGCTCCGGCTGCTCGGCGCCCCGGTCGCGACCGCCCCGATCGCGTAGCCCTCGGGGGCGCGACCCGCGCCGTCGTCCACGGGAGGCGCGTGGCGGGCCCGCACCGTGCCTCCCGTCCGGTGCGCGTCAGCGCTCGAAGCGCGCCGCCTGCTCGCCGGACAGCGCCGCGGCGACCCGCGCCCGCATGTCCGCGCTCATCGCGGGCAGCGCGTCGAGCGGTGCCCAGAACGCCTCGGTGTTCTCGCCGTCGGCCGGGGCCGGCGTGCCGGACACGTACCGGCACGTGAAGACCAGGTCGAGGTACTGCGCACGGTCCCCGTTCGGGTACGTCATCTCGGGCAGGACCTGCACCCACGCCAGGCGTTCGGCGACCGCGACCACGTCGGCCTCCTCGAGGACCTCGCGCTCGGCCGCCACCGCGGGTTCCTCGCCCGGGTCGACGATCCCGGTGACCGGGGTGTACGCCCCGGTGTCGGCACGTCGGACGACCAGGAGTTCGCGGTCGGCGCCCTCGCCACGGGTGACCACGGCGGTCACGCCGGTCAGCCAGAGCAGGTCGGTGCCGATCTTCTCGCGCAGGGACAGGACGTACTCGGGGGTGGGCATGCCCCCACGCTACCGACGAACCCTGTTGCGAACTGGTCATGACCAGTAGGGTGGGCGCGTGGAGATCATCATCCTGTCCTCGCCGGCCGAGGTCGGTCGCGTCGCCGCCGCCAAGATCGCCTCGGTCGTCGCCGAGAAGCCGTCCGCCGTCGTCGGGCTCGCCACCGGGTCGAGCCCCCAGGGGATCTACGCCGACCTGCGCCGTCGCGTGCAGGACGGGCAGGTCTCGTTCGCCCAGGCCCGCGGGTTCGCCCTCGACGAGTACGTCGGCATCCCGCTCGACCACCCCGAGTCGTACGCGTCCGTGATCGCCCGCGACGTCGTCGAGCCCCTCGGCTTCGACCCCGCGCGCGTCCGCGTGCCCGACGGCCGGGCCACCGACCTGGCCTTCGCCGCGAAGGAGTACGACGCCGCCATCCGGGCTGCCGGCGGGGTCGACGTGCAGATCCTGGGCATCGGCGCGAACGGGCACATCGGGTTCAACGAGCCGACCTCGTCGTTCGCGTCCCGCACGCGGATCAAGACGCTCGCGCCGTCCACGCGCGAGGCCAACGCGCGCTTCTTCGACTCGCTCGACGACGTCCCGACGCACTGCATGACGCAGGGGCTCGGCACCATCCTCGAGGCGCGCGAGCTCGTGCTCGTCGCGCAGGGGGCGGCGAAGGCGGACGCGGTCGCCGCGGCGGTCGAGGGGCCGCTGTCGTCGTTCGTGCCGGGGTCGGCGCTGCAGCTGCACGAGCACGCCACCGTGGTGGTCGACGAGGAAGCGGCGGCCGGCCTGCAGCTCGCCGACTACTACCGGTACACGTACAACCACAAGCCGGAGTGGCAGCGGTTCGAGTGACGCCCCGGCGCGGGCACGGGCTCCAGGCCCGGGCTCGGGTCAGCGGGCGGCGGACAGGCGCGCGAGGCCCTCGCGCAGCGTCTCCTCGGAGCAGCCGAAGTTGAGCCGGGCGTGCCCGGTGCCCTGGCGTCCGAAGTCGCGCCCGTTCGACAGCGCCACCTTCGCCTGGTCGACCAGGAGTCGAGCGGGCTCGTCGCCCCACGGCAGCGCCCGCAGGTCGAGCCACGCCAGGTAGGACGCCTGCGGCTGCCGGTACCCGGCACCGGGCAGTGCCGTCCCGAGCTCCTCGGCCAGGACCCGTCGGTTCGCGGCGAGCTCGGCCAGCAGCGACGCCAGCCAGGGTTCACCGTCGTGGAACGCCGCCACGCTCGCGGTGTAGCCGAGGATCCCGGTCCGCTCGACGACCTCGACCGGCAGGCCGTCGAACCACCCGCGGGCACGGTCCGATGCGCCGACCATGAGCGCGCACTTCGTCCCGGCGAGGTTCCAGGCCTTGCTCGCGCTCGTCAGGGCGACCCCGTGCTCGACCGCCTCGGGCCCGCAGGTCAGGAAGGGCGTGAACACCGCGTCGGCGTGGGTGAGCGGCGCGTGGATCTCGTCGGACACCACCACGGCGTCCCACTCCGCCGCGAGCCGGGCCAGCGCGACGAGTGCCTCCCGGGCGTGCACGAGGCCGAGGGGGTTGTGCGGGTTGCAGAGCAGGACCGTCCGGGCACCCGCCGCGAGCGCCGCGGCGATGCCGTCCAGGTCCATCCGCCAGCCGGCCGTCGTGTCGTACGGGTCCGGGTCGCCGGCCGGCGGGAGCAGCGGCACCTCGGTGACGGTGCCGCCGGCCTCGCGCACGTAGTCCCAGAACGGCGGGTAGACGGGCGGCATCACGACGACCTGGTCACCGGGGGCGATGACCCGGCGGAGCACCTCGACCGCCGCGACCGAGACGTCCGTCGTCGTGCGGACCAGGTCCGGGTCGACCTCCCACCCCCACCGGCGCCCGGCGAAGTCGGCGAACACCTCGGGGAGCACCCGCGTGTGCCCGACGTACCCGGTGTCCCCGTTCGTGACGGCCCGCACGAGGGCGTCCCGGACCGGCTCGGCGGGCACGGAGTCCATCTCGGCGACGAACATCGGCAGCACGTCGGCGGGGTACGCGGTGTACTTCTCGCTCGTGCGGTCGCGGTGGGCATCGAACGGCGAGACCATGACGCTCATGTGCCCAGCCTGGCACCGCGGGCACTGGTCAGGCGAACGTCGCGCCGGTCAGTTCCTCGGACAGGTCCCACACCCGCGCCGCGTCCGCCTCGCTCCGCAGCGGTCGCCAGAGCGCGTGCCGGCCCGGGGCGCCGCCGACGTTCCCGGGGCCGAGCGGACCGTGGAGCGCGCCGTCGCGGCCGGCCGGGTCGGTCGCCGCGAGCAGTGCCGGCAGACCCGCCGTGTGCGCGGTCCCGACCAGGAGGCCCCGCGCCGACAGCCACCGGATCGCCCGGACCGACGCGGTGTCCCCGGAACGGCCGAGCTCCGGACGGGCGGCGAGCAGGCTCGTCGGCGCGACGCCGGGGTGCGCGAGGTTGCTCGTCACACCCCAGCCGTGCCGGCGGCTGCGTCGGGCGAGTTCGAGCCCGAAGAGCCCGAAGGCGACCTTCGACTGCTGGTAGGCACGCATGCCGTGGTAGCTGCGCTCCCAGTTCGGGTCGTCCCAGTGCACCGAGCCGCTCCGCGCCGCGACGCTGATCTGGGAGACGACGTGGCCGCGCGCCGCGCGCAGCAGGGGGAGGAGCCCGGCGACCAGGGCGACGTGCCCGAGGTGGTTCGTGCCGAACTGCAGCTCGAAGCCGTCCTGCGTGGTCTGCCGCTCGGGCGGGGTCATCACGCCCGCGTTGCCCACGAGCAGGTCGACGGGGGTCCCCGCGTCGACCATCGAGCGGGCGAAGGCGCGCACGGAGTCGAGCGACGACAGGTCGAGCGTCCCGAGGGTCACCGAGGCACCGGGGTGCTCGCGGAGCACCTGGGCCCGCGCGGCCTCGCCCTTGGCGGTGTTCCGGACCGGCAGGACGACCGCCGCACCGGCTCCGGCGAGGGCGGTGGCGATGCCCAGGCCGATCCCGTCGCTGGCACCGGTCACCACGGCGGTCTGCCCGTCCAGGCGGGGGAGGGAGATCTCGATCGGTCGTCTCGGCACGGTGTGCTCCTCGTCGTCGGCCCCCGGTCGTCCCGGGTCGTCCCCAGCGTGCCGCGGCGCCGCCGGTCGAACCAGGACCTGTCGGACCGTGGCTCCCGGGTCCGTGTCCCGCGATGATGGGCACGTGATCGATCGACCGGGACTGGGCGCCTTCCTCCGCCGTCGCCGAGCGGCCCTGCAGCCCGCCGACGTCGGCCTGCCACCGGGCCAGCGCCGTCGGACCGACGGCCTGCGACGCGAGGAGGTCGCGACGCTCTGCCACATGTCGGCCGACTACTACGCCCGGCTCGAGCGGGGCACCGGGCCGCACCCGTCCGAGCAGATGGTCGCCGCGATCGCGCAGGGACTGCACCTGAGCCGGGCCGAGCGGGACCACGTGTTCCGCCTGGCCGGGCACCGACCGCCGGACCACGGCGCCGGGACGGACCACGTCGGCCCGGGCATGATGCGGATCTTCGACCGGCTCGTCGACACCCCGGCCGAGGTCGTGTCGGAGCTCGGCGAGACCCTGCTGCAGACCCCCCTGGCGGCGGCGCTGTTCGGGGACGCGCGCGAGCGGCAGGGACGTGCGCGGTCGATCGGCTGGCGGTGGTTCACCGACCCGGACGCCCGCACCCTGTTCCCCCCGGAGGACCGGGACGCCACGGGGCGGCTCTACGTCTCGTCGCTCCGCGAGATCGCCGCGCGTCGGGGCCCCGGGTCGACCGCGGCCGGGTTGGCCACGGCGCTGCTCGAGCGTTCGGAGGAGTTCCGGGCGCTCTGGGACGAGCAGGAGGTCGGGCTCGTCCCGGGTTCGGTGAAGCGCTACGACCACCCCGACGTGGGGCGGCTCGAGCTGCAGTGCCAGATGCTGCTCGACCCGGAGCAGGCCCACGTGCTGCTCGTCTACACGGCGGAACCGGGGACGGTGAGCCACGAGCGGCTCCGCCTGCTGTCCGTCCTCGCACCCGCCTGAACGAGCGCCGCCCGCTCGTCAGCGCCGGGTCGCCAGCGCCGTGTGGTCAGGGCAGGTGCTCCCCGGCGCCCCACACCCGCTGCACGTGCAGCTCGGGTGACAGCGCCACGAGGTCGGCCGCGTACCCGGGCGCGATCCGACCCAGCCGGTCGCCGAGCCCGAGCGCGGCGGCGGGGACGGAGGTGAGCGCTCCCACGGCGTCGGGCAGCGACGCCCCTGCTTCCGCCACGGCGAGTCGCAGCGCCCGGTCCTGGGTCAGCGTCGACCCGGCGATCGTGTCCGTGCCGGCGACCCGCGCGACGCCTTCCACCACCTCGACGCTGAGCGACCCGAGCGCGTACGAGCCGTCCGGCGACCCGGCCGCGGCCATCGCGTCCGTGATGAGCGCGACCCGCCCCGGTGCCCCGCGGAGCAGGACCCGGGCGACCGCGGGGTGCACGTGCACACCGTCGAGGATGAGCTCGAGCGTCACCCGGTCGTCCTCGAGTGCCGCGGCGATCGGGCCCGGCGTCCGGTGGTGCAACCCCGGCATGGCGTTGCACGCGTGGGTGAGCAGTGTGGCGCCCGCGTCGAACGCGGCACGGGCCTGGTCGTACGAGCAGACGGTGTGCCCGACGGCGACGACCACCCCGGCGTCGACGAACCGGCGGACGGCGTCGATCGCCCCCGGCAGCTCCGGCGCGATGGTGACCTGGCGGAGGACCCCGGCGCCGGCGTCGAGGAGGGCGTCGACGACGTCGGGCGTGGGGTCGACCAGGAACGACTCGTTGTGCGCGCCCTTGTTGTGCGGCGACAGGAACGGTCCCTCGAGGTGGGCACCGAGGACGAGCGGGTCGGTCGCGGCGACGGTTCGGATACGCTCGAGGGACGCCACGAGCGAGGGCAGCGGGTTCGCGACGAGGGACAGCACCGAGCGGGTCGTGCCGTGTGCGCGGTGGACGGCGAGGGCGGCGTCGAACGCCTCGTCCTCGTAGGCGGCGCCGGCACCCCCGTGGCCGTGCAGGTCGACGAACCCGGGCGTCAGGACGGCGTCACCGAGGTCGAGCACCTCCGTCGCCTCGGGTGCTGCGGGGCCGGAGCCGACCGCCTCGATGACGGCACCGGCGAGCAGGACCCAGCCGTCCGCCGAGGACCCGGCCGCGTCGACGACGTGTGCGGCGCGGACCAGGGTGCGCCGTGCCTCCAGGCCGGAGCCCGGGACGGAACCCGACCCGGAACCCGAGCCCGACACGTCGCTCACGCCGTCTCCCGACGGAACGCGACCACCCCGGACAGCGCGGCCACCACGATGAAGACCAGCCCGACCACCGGGTGCCCGAGCGACACCCACGCCGCACCGGCTGCGATGACGAGCGCGACCTCGACGATCACCTTGCCGACCACGTCGGTGTCGATCGGCGACCGCGGCGACCGGAACAGGAACCACACGACCGCGGCGAACAGCGGCGCCCCGACCATGAACAGCACGCCCGGGAACGGCAACGGCCACGCCAGGTAGCCCCAGTACGCGAGCGACGCCAGGCCGAACGCGCACACGACCACCCGCAGCACGGTCCACGCGGACACGGGCCGGGCCGGGCGACGGGGCGCGGTCGGCTCGGTGGGCGGCGGGACCTCGCCCCAGTCGACCGGGCTCTGCGGTGCGTTCGTCATGTGGTCCTACTTGAAGATGATCGTGCGGGCGCCGTCGAGGAGCACGCGGTCCTCGGCGATCCAGCGCACCGCCTGGGTGAGCGTGCGGGACTCCTCGTCCTGACCGATGGACACGAGTTCGGACGGGTCCTTGGTGTGGTCGACCCGGACCACGTTCTGCTCGATGATCGGGCCTTCGTCGAGGTCACTCGTCACGAAGTGGGCCGTCGCACCGATGAGCTTGACGCCGCGGGCGTGCGCCTGCCGGTAGGGATTGGCGCCCTTGAAGCCGGGCAGGAACGAGTGGTGGATGTTGACCGCTCGGCCCTGCAGCGCCGCGCAGAGCTCCGGCGACAGGATCTGCATGTAGCGGGCCAGGACGACGAGCTCGATGTCGTGCTCGTCGACGGCGTCGAGGATGCGCTGCTCCATCGCCTGCTTCGAGGCCGCGTCGGTGACGGGCCGGTGCTCGAACGGGACGGAGTAGAACGACGCCAGGCCGGCGAGCTCCGGGTGGTTCGACAGGACGAGCGGGACCTCGATCGGGAGCTGCCCGCCGCGCTGCCGGTAGAGCAGGTCGTTCAGGCAGTGCCCGGCCTTCGACACGAGCACGAGCGTGCGCATCGGCCGGCCGACGACGTCGAGCTGGACGCGGGCGTCGTAGCGTTCGACCACGGGGGCGAGTGCCTGCTCGAAGGCCGCCCGGCCGACGGGGGCCATGACCTGCAGGCGCATGAAGAACGTGTTCGTGTCGGCGCTCGAGAACTGCTGCGACTCGGTGATGTTGCCGTTCGCCGCCACGACGGCTCCGGACACGGCGTGCACGATCCCGGGACGGTCGTCGCAGACGAGCGTGAGGGTCCAGTGCGTCGGGGTCTGGTGCGCGGGGGTCTGGTGCGCGGGCGTCGGGTCGGTCACCGGAACAGGCTACCGGCCGGGGCGGGCACGTTCCGGCGGGGATCGGACGCCGGTTCGGCGCGCCCGGGACACCGGGTCTGCCCGCCCCGGGATGGAGCAGGAAACGTCGGCTCGGTGCTGCGGACCCGACGTCTTCTGCTCCATCACGGCCGCCGCGCAGCCCAGCCGCCCCAGCCGCCGCCACCGCCGCGGACTGACGGGAGGCCCGTGGTCCGTCCGCCCCGCCGCCCCGGTCAGCGCGTGGTCGCCCGGGCGAGCGCCCGGTCGGCGAGCGTCAGCACGCTGAGGAGCACGCCGACGCCGAGCATCACCCACGCCAGCACGTGCAGGTCCGGCGTGGTGGGCGCCTGCCCGAACACGCCACCGATCAGCGAGGACGCCGCGATCGCGCCGATGTAGATGCTGGTCCGCGACAGCCCGGCGGCCGTCCCGATGTACTCCGACGGCACGACCTTGTACAGCGCCGCCTGGTTCGACACGGACGCCAGGGCCTGCGGCACCCCGAACAGTGCCGGCACCACGAGCAGCAGCACGAGGGGCGACCCGGCGTGCAGGAGCAGCAGGAGCCCGGCACCGAGCAGGGGGGTGAGCGCCGCGACGACGAGGGGCCCGCGGATCGCGGTCTTGCGGGCGACGAGGAACGACACGACCCCGGCGACGACCGCGGCGGGCAGCTGCAGGTACCCGGCGACGTCGCTCGGGTAGCCCGCCACGTCCTGCACCCACTGCGAGAACCCGTAGGTCATCGTGTAGGCGAGCAGGTAGGTCAGGAACAGCCGCGCGTAGGTCCGGGACAGCGCGCCGTTCCGGACGAGCAGCCGGACGTCGACGAACGGCTGCGCCGCCCGGAGCTCCCACCGGACCAGGGCGACGACGAGCACGACCGCCACCGCGAGCAGCCACCAGAGCCCGGCGGCCAGGTCGAGCAGGAACACGAGCAGGGCCGAGACCGCGCCGGTCATCAGCAGCATGCCGACCGGGTCGAGCGCCGTGCGGACCGGCACGCGGTCGGTGTCCTGCGGGCGGAGCCGGTCGGAGGGCAGCCACATCGCCGCGACGACGATCCCGAAGACCGCCAGGGGGACGTTCACCAGGAAGATCGCGTGCCACCCGAACAGCGCGATGAGCGCACCGCCGAGGGGTGGTCCGGCGGCGGCGGACACGAGCGAGGTGATCGACAGCGCGCCGAGCACGAGGGACGGTGCGGGCTTCCCGATCCGTGCGGAGTGCTGGCGCAGCGTGGTGAGCGCCGCCGGGTACGCCGACGAGGTGCCGATGCCGATGAGCACGCGCGCGGTGACCGCACCGCCGAACCCGGTCAGGACCTCGGGCACGACCCCGGCGACGCCGACGACGACGAGCCCCGTCAGGAAGACCTTCTTCGGCCCGAACCGGTCGGCCAGCTTCCCCATCGTGGGCTGAGCGACCGCGCTCGCCAGGTACAGCGCGGCGACGAGCCAGATCGCCTGCGACGCCCCGATGCCGAGGTCCCGCGAGATCGGCGCGAGGGCGACGGAGACCATCGTCGTGTTGATCGGGTTGAGGAGCGGCCCGACCAGGACCGGGATCAGCAGCTTCGGGCCGAAGCCGCTGCCGCCGTCCGGGGACGCGACGGTAGGCGTGGGGGAGGTCGAGGTGGACGTGGTGGGGCTTCTTCCGGGTCAGGCTTCGGTGAGCGGGGTGAGGATCTCGAGCGCGCGGGCGACGGTCCGGCGGTCGTCCTCCGGCAGTGCTGCGAGCCGGTCGGCGAGCACGCGGGTGCGCGTGGCCCAGGCGTCCTCGCGGGCGCGGGAGCCGGTGTCCGTCGTGCGGACGAGCGTCCGACGGCCGTCGTCCGGGTCCGGTCGGCGCTCGACCAGTCCGAGGTCGACGAGTGCCTGGACGGTCGCGCCCATGGACTGCGGTCGGACGCCCTCGGCACGGGCGAGGTCGGCGACGGTGGACTCACCGTGGCGCAGCAGCCGGCCGAGCGCGGCGGTCTGCGAGGCGGTCACCTCGTCGGCCTTGCCGGTGAGCAAGGTCCGCCGGATCCGTCCGTGCAGGGTGAGCAGGTCGCCGGCGAGCTCCTCGGATGATTCCACACCGGAACGGTACTCCTCCCGCAGGAGAACTTGCAAGGCTACCTTGCAGTCCTGTCGGGGCTCAGGCGAGTCCGTCCGCCCGTCCGCTGACCGTCCCGTCGGTCGTGAAGGGGCGCAGGGCGCGCGCCACCGACTCGCCGCCGTCGGGGAACCACGTGTTGCTGGCCAGGACGCGTGGCCAGGCCGCGGCGAGCAGCTCGCGTCCGGCGTCCGTCAGGTGCAGCCGGGAGGCTCGTCCCCGACCGGGTGCAGCACCGCGCGCCACGAGTCTCCGCGTCGCGAGCGACTCGACCAGGCTGCCCATGCTCTGCGCGCGGACCCCCACCGCCCGCGCGAGCTCGGCCTGGTTGAGCTCGTCGGCGGCGGCGAGCTGCACGAGTGCGCCGAAGCCGACGGGGGTCAGGCCGAGGGGCGCGAGTTCCTCGTCGAGGCGGCGGGCGAGCTCGCGCGCGGCACGGACGACCGTCCACGCGGCGATCGCGTCCACGTCGTCGTGGGTCACCGAGAAGTCGCTGGACACGCACCGATGGTACCGGCGTACCGTCGAGTAACAGGAAACTGATACAAAAGGAGGAGCACCGTGACCGAGACCATCGCCATCACCGGGGTCACCGGCGACGTCGGCGGGAAGACCCTCGAGCTGCTGCACGCCGAGGGTGTCCAGGTTCGCGCCGTCGTCCGCCGTCAGGACCAGGCCGAGCGGCTCCGTGCACGGGGCGTCGACGCGCGGCTCGCGGACCTCGACGACCTCGACGCCCTGACCCGGGCGCTCGACGGCGTCGACCGGTTCTTCCTCGTCACCCCGGTCAGCGAGCGGCAGGCCGAGCAGGGGGCGACCGGCGTCAGGGCGGCCCAGCGCGCGGGGGTCCCGCGGGTCGTGCACCTGTCCGGGGGCGACGCCGCCGAGCACTCGCCGATGCCCTGGGCCGCCGCGGCCTGGCGCACGGACCGGCTGCTCCGCGCGAGCGGGACGGCGTGGACGATCCTGCACCCGTCGGCCTTCATGACGAACCTGCTGCCCTCCGCGCCGGCGATCCGTCGCGGCTGGTTCCCGCACACCACGGGCCGCGGCCGCGCCGGGTGGATCGACACCGCCGACATCGCCCGCACGGCCGCGACCGTGCTCACCTCCGACGGGCACGACGGCACCGAACCGGTGCTCACCGGACCGGCGTCCCTCGACGCGCACGGCATCGCCGACGAGCTGACCGCCGGCCTCGGGCGACGCGTCCGGCCGCTGCACCTGCCGAGCCGCGTGTACCGCGCCGTGGTCCGCGCCGGCGGTGTGCCCGCCTGGCAGGCCGAGGGCCTCCGCCAGCAGTTCGGGCGGGTGCTCCGACGCAGCCTCGACGGCGTCGACGTGATGCGCGACGACGTCGCCCGGATCACCGGGACCGCGCCGCGCCCGCTCCGGGCGTGGGCGGCCGACCACCGCGACGACCTGCTCGGGTGAGGTGCGGGGCGGACGTGCCCCGTGCCTCCCGGCCGGTCGTCAGCGCGCGGACGTGAGCGTCGCGACCAGGTGTTCCTGCACGAACCCGAGCCAGTCGTAGACGTCCCGCAGACCGACACCGGCGTCGCCGGTGTACGACGACTCCTCGGTCGCGGCGTCGACGATGCCGAGCCGCTCCGCGATCGTGAGCCGCAGGTCGGTCAGGCAGCGGAGCCAGGCCTGCTCGTCCTCCTGGGTGAGCACGCCGTCCCGCGCCCCGGTCGCCCACGCCAGGACGACCCCGGCGTTCGTGGTCTTCTGCGCCAGCAGGTCCGACCGCGTGTACTGCGCGAACTCGGCGCTCGCCTCGGGGTCCTGCGGGTAGGCGTCCGGGAACATCCGCGACGCGACCGGGTCGTCCGTCAGGTCGCCGTCGAGCACCTGCTGCAGCTGCTCCGTCAGGCTCGCGAGCAGGGCGCGCTCGCCGGAGGACAGGCCGAGGTGCACGCCGTCCCGCCGCCGCACGAACGGGATCACGCGTCCGCTCCCGGCGCCCGCTCGACCGTGGCCTGCAGGCCGAAGCCGTGCAGCGCCTCGACGTGGCGCTCCATCGCCTCGCGCGCGCCGCTCGCGACGATCGCCCGCCCGTCGACGTGCACCTGGCGCATCAGGTGGTCCGCGCGGTCGTGGCTGAAGCCGAAGTAGCTCTGGAAGACGTACGTCACGTAGGACATGAGGTTGACCGGGTCGTCCCACACCACCGTCGTCCACGGCACGTCGTACCGGGCGCGGAGATCGGTGCGTTCGTCGAGCTCCGGGCTGCTCAGGGTCATGCGACAAGGGTGACACGAACCGACCGGCTCGGTACGATCGACGGGTCGCGACTGGCGTTGGATGGGTCACCATCGGGGAGCGACACCTGACACGGAGCGCGGCCGTACGCCTGGGCCGCGCCCACCAGTCCACCTCGTCGTGCACGCGCGCGACGGAACAGACAACGAGGAGTCCCGTGTCCATCACCGATCTGCCCGCTGCGTCCACGCAGTCGACGTTCAACGCCCCGCTCAGCGCGGTCGATCCCGAGATCGCCAAGGTGCTCGAGCAGGAGCTCGGCCGCCAGCGCGACACCCTCGAGATGATCGCGTCCGAGAACTTCGTCCCGCGCGCCGTGCTCGAGTCGCAGGGGTCCGTCCTGACGAACAAGTACGCCGAGGGCTACCCGGGCAAGCGCTACTACGGCGGCTGCGAGTTCGTCGACGTCGCCGAGCAGCTCGCCATCGACCGGGCGAAGGCCCTGTTCGGCGCCGCGTACGCGAACGTCCAGCCGCACTCCGGCGCCAGCGCGAACGCCGCGGTCCTGCACGCCATCGCCTCCGCCGGGGACACCATCCTGGGCCTCGAGCTCGCCCACGGCGGTCACCTGACCCACGGCATGAAGCTCAACTTCTCCGGCCGCATCTACAACGCCGTGTCGTACGGCGTCGACCCGGAGACGTTCGAGGTCGACTACGACGACATCCGCGCCAAGGCCGTCGAGCACCAGCCCAAGGTGCTCATCGCCGGCTGGTCGGCCTACCCCCGCCAGCTCGACTTCGCGAAGTTCCGCGAGATCGCGGACGAGGTCGGCGCGATCCTCTGGGTGGACATGGCGCACTTCGCGGGCCTCGTCGCCGCGGGCCTGCACCCGTCGCCCCTGCCGCACGCCCACGTCGTGTCGTCGACCGTGCACAAGACCCTCGCCGGTCCGCGCTCGGGCATCATCCTGTCCAACGACGAGTCGCTCTTCAAGAAGCTCAACTCGGCCGTGTTCCCGGGCCAGCAGGGCGGTCCGCTCATGCACGTGATCGCCGCCAAGGCCACCGCGTTCCTGCTCGCCGCGCAGCCCGAGTTCAAGGACCGCCAGGAGCGCACCCTCCGCGGTGCCCGTCTGCTGGCGGACCGCCTCACGCAGGCCGACGCGAAGGCCGCCGGCATCGACGTCCTCACCGGCGGCACCGACGTGCACCTGGTGCTCGTCGACCTGCGCGAGTCCGAGGTCGACGGCAAGCAGGCCGAGGACCTGCTGCACCAGGTCGGCATCACCGTGAACCGCAACTCCGTGCCGTTCGACCCGCGCCCGCCGATGGTCACCTCCGGTGTCCGGATCGGCACCCCGGCGCTGGCGACCCGCGGGTTCGGCGACGCCGAGTTCACCGAGGTCGCCGACATCATCGCGCTGACGCTCATGCCGAACCCGGACATCGCGGCGCTCTCGGCCCGGGTGAAGGCGCTGGCCGACGCGTTCCCGCTGTACGCGTGAGCGCCGCCGTGGCGGACCTGCCGCGGGTGCGCTGGGCGGGAGAGGGCAGCGCCGTCCGCATCGACGGCACCGCCCTCGCCGCCCGCACGCTCGACGACCTGAAGGTCCGCATCGACCGGCTGCACGACCACGGGTTCCGGCCCGGTCTCGGCACGATCATGGTCGGCCAGAACCCGGGCTCGGTGTCGTACGTCGCCGGCAAGCACAAGGACTCGGCGCAGATCGGGCTCGACTCGGTCCGCATCGACCTGCCCTCGTCCGCGAGTGCCGCCGACATCCGGGCGGCGATCCTGCAGATGAACGACGACCCCCGGGTCACGGCGTTCATCGTGCAGCTCCCGCTGCCGCAGGGCATCGACCCGATCCCGATGCTCGAGCTGATGAACCCGGCGAAGGACGCCGACGGTTTGCACCCGACGAACCTCGGGGAGCTCGTCCTCGCGGTCCCCGGCGGTGCGGGCACGATCGACGCCCCGCTACCGTGCACTCCGCGCGGCATCGTCGCGATGCTCGAGGCCTACGACGTCCCGATCCGGGGTCAGCACGTCACGATCATCGGGCAGGGGCTCACCGTCGGCCGCCCGCTCGGGCTGCTGCTCACCCGGCTCGAGGCCACGGCCACGCTGACGCACTCGCTGACCGAGGACGTCGCCGCCGAGTGCCGTCGCGCGGACATCATCGTCGCCGCGGCCGGGGTCGCCCGGCTCGTCCAGCCGGACTGGGTGCAGCCCGGGGCGGCCGTGATCGACGTGGGCATCAGCCGCATCGTGGACCAGGACACGGGCAAGGCGAAGCTGCACGGCGACGTCGACCCCGCGGTGGCGTCCGTCGCGGGGTTCCTCTCGCCGACACCGGGCGGCGTCGGGCCGATGACCCGGGCGATGCTCATGAAGAACGTCGTCGAGGCCGCCGAGCGCCACCTGCACTAGACGAGCGCCACCTGCACTGGCCGAGCGCGTGCCGCGGGCGGCCGGCCCGCCGCCGGCCCGCTGCTTCTTCGCCGAAGCGACAGATCGCCGTGGGATGTCCGCGGCGATCTGTCGCTCTCGCGGGCTGGTCGCGGCCGACCGACGGACGGGAGGCGCGGCTGGGGCCCGCCACGCGCCTCCCGTTCAGCGGGTGGCGGCCCCAGAGCCGTTCGCACAACAGGAAGCAGCTCGCGCCGTGGAGATCCGTGGCGCGAGCTGCTTCTGGTTCCGCGGCGCTCAGTCGCGCCGGGCGCCCTGCGCCGCGTGCACCGTGAACACGTTCGGCTCGCGGTACCCGGCCGCGGCGAAGGCGGACGTGACGGCGTCCGTGATCGTGCCACAGGCCTCACGGTCGACCAGCGCGATCGCCGCACCGCCGAAGCCGCCACCGGTCATCCGCGCGCCGACCGCGCCGTGCGCCATCGCGGTCTCGACCGCCAGGTCGAGCTCCGGCACCGAGATCTCGAAGTCGTCGCGCATCGACTCGTGCGAGGCGACGAGCAGCGACCCGATCGCCCGCGGTCCCTGCTCGCGCAGCGTGCGCACCGTGTCGAGGACGCGCTGGTCCTCGGTCACGATGTGGCGGACGCGACGGAAGGTCTCGTCGTCGAGCAGCTCCTGCGCCCGGGGAAGGTCGTCGACGGACACGTCGCGCAGCGCCTCGACGCCCATCGCCGCCGCGCCGCGCTCGCACGAGTCGCGCCGGGCCTTGTAGCCGCCGGTGGCGTGCGCGTGCTCCACGCGGGTGTCGATCACCAGGACCTCGAGGTCGTTCGACTCGAGCGCCAGGTCCACCACGGCGGTGTCGAGCGTCCGGCAGTCCAGGAACACGACCGCGTCCTGCTCGCCGAGGAGCGACGCCGACTGGTCCATGATCCCCGTCGGCGCACCGACGGCGTGGTTCTCGGAGTACTGCCCGACGCGGGCCAGCTGCTTGCGCGAGAGGCCGAGGTCCCACAGGTCGGTGAACGCCAGCGCCACGGCGCACTCGATCGCGGCGCTCGACGACAGGCCCGCGCCGACGGGGACGTCCGACTCGATGAAGACGTCGAAGCCGGACTTGCCGGACAGGTCCGCCCCGGCCTGCTCGCACAGCGCCCACGCGATGCCGAAGACGTACGCCGACCAGCCGCTCATGCGGGAGGGGTCGAGTTCGTCGAGGGAGAGCTCGTGCACGGCGTCGGGCTCGAACGCCGACGCGACCCGGAGCAGACGGTCGTCCCGCTGCCCGATCGACGCGACGGTCCGCCGGTCGATCGCGAAGGGCAGGACGTACCCGTCGTTGTAGTCGGTGTGCTCGCCGATCAGGTTGACCCGACCCGGCGCGGAGTACCGCACCGACGGCTCGTACCCGTAGACCTGCTGGAACGTCATGCGCGTTCGATCCCTCCTCGGATGAACTCGGCCGCCTTCTCGGGCACGAGGTCCCCGATCCAGGCGCCCATGGCGGCTTCGCTGCCGGCCAGGAACTTCAACTTGTCCGCCGCCCGACGCGGCGAGGTGATCTGGAGCATCAGGCGCACGGTGTCGCGCGCGACGTGCACCGGCGCCTGGTGCCAGGCGGCGATGTACGGCGTGGGGGTGTCGTACAGCGCGTCGAGTCCGCGGGTCAGCCGCAGGTGCATCGACGCGAGCTCGTCCTTCTCGGCGTCGGTCAGCCCGGCGAAGTCCGGCACGTGCCGGTGCGGGAGCATGTGGACCTCGATCGGCCAGCGCGCGGCGAACGGCACGAACGCCGTGAAGTGCTCGCCCTGCAGCACGACGCGATCCGAGCTCCGCTCGTTCGCCAGGTGCTGCTCGAACAGGTCCGGACCGAAGCGCTCGATCGACGCGAGCAGGCGCTGCGTGCGCGGGGTGACGTACGGGTACGAGTAGATCTGCCCGTGCGGGTGGTGCAGCGTGACGCCGATCGCCTCGCCGCGGTTCTCGAACGGGAACACCTGCTGGATGCCGGGCAGGGCCGAGAGTGCGGCGGTGCGGTCCGCCCACGCCTCGACCACGGTGCGGGCACGCGACTCGGAGATGGATGCGAACGAGCCGCTCGTCTCGGGGGAGAAGCACACGACCTCGCACCGCCCGACCGACCGCAGCTGGCGGTTCAGGCCGACGTCGGACAGCGACTCGAGCGACTCGGGGGCGTCCTCGGCCTCGAGCAGCGGCCCGAACGACGGCGACCGGTTCTCGAACACCGCGACGTCGTACCGGCTCGGGATCTCGGAGGGGTTGGCGGCCGTCTGCGGCGCGAGCGGGTCCTGGTCGGCGGGCGGCAGGAACACTCGGTTCTGCCGGCTCGCCGCGATCGACACCCACTCGCCCGTCAGGACGTCCTGCCGCATCCGCGCGGTCTCGGGTCGGGGGTCGAGGACACGCTCGTCGATGCTGCGCTCGGCGGGCAGCTGCGTGTCGGCGTCGTCGAAGTAGATGAGCTCGCGGCCGTCGGCGAGCGTCGTCACGCGCTTGGTGATCACCGGACGAGCCTAGCGCCTCCGCGAAGCGTTGCGAAAGTCTCCGTAAGTGCGCGAAACTGCAACCGTGAGCGCTGACGATCTGTCCTTCCTCGCCGGCGCCCTCCCGGCACCCCTGCGGCAGGACCGCATCGTCTCCATCGTCGAGGGCGCGCCCGGACTCGTCCGGACCGCCGCCCTGGCCGCGGCCCTGGGCACGAGTGAGGTGACGGTCCGCCAGGACCTCGCCACGCTCGAACTGGAGGCACGGATCCGGCGGGTGCGCGGCGGTGCCGTCCGCCTCGGGGTCACCTCCGGCGAGCGGCCCCTCGAGGAGACCGCGGTCGAGCACCAGGTCGAGAAGGCGGCCATCGGCCGCGCGGCGGCCGACCTCGTCCGCTCCGGCCAGTGCGTCGTGCTCGACGTCGGCACGACCCCGGCTGCGGTGGCGACGGCGCTCGTGGCGCGGGCGGACCTGGCCGACCTGACGATCGTGACGAACTCGCTCACCACGGCCCTCACGCTCGAACCCGCCGTGCCGCGGTTCACCGTCGTCGTCACCGGCGGGACCCTGCGGCCGCTCCAGCACTCGCTCGTCGCGCCGTTCATGGGTGCCGTGCTGCCCGCGATCGCCGCCGACGTCGCGTTCATCGGCGGCACCGGGCTCGACGTCGAGCACGGTCTGACGAACGTCAACCTGCCGGAGACCGAGGCGAAGCGGATGCTCGCCGCGACGGCCCGGCGTACCGTCGTGGTGGCGGACGGCTCGAAGTTCGGCCGGGTACACCTCGGTGTCGTCCGTCCGCTCCAGGACATCGACGTCGTCGTCACCGCCGGCACCACGGCGGACGCGGTCGCCCCGATCCGGGCGGCGGGCGTCCGGGTCGTCGTCGCCGACGGGGACGGCACCGCAGCACCAGACGGAAGGAAGGCGACCGCATGACCGCAGCAGCACCCACCGGGGGGCAGTACCACCTCCGTCACGCCGGACAGGACGGGGTCGTCGAGGCCGTCGTCACCGAGGTCGCCGCGGGCATCCGCGAGCTCCGGGTCGCTGGCTTCGACCTGACCGAGCCCTTCCCCGTCACCTCGGCCCCGCCCGGCGCGGACGGCATCGTGCTCGTGCCGTGGCCGAACCGGGTCGCCGGCGCCGTGTGGGAGCTCGACGGGAAGCGGCAGCAACTCGACGTCTCGGAGCCGAAGTACGGCAACGCCTCGCACGGCCTGCTCCGGTTCTCGCCGTACCGCGTCGTCTCGCAGACCGAGTCGGCGATCGAGCAGCAGGCCACGGTCCACCCGCAGCACGGCTGGCCCTTCACGCTCGAGACCCGCGTGCACCACGAGCTCGTCGACGACGGCATCCGGGTGACGCACACGATCGTCAACCGCTCGGGCGTCCGGGTGCCGTTCGCGGTGGGGGCCCACCCGTACCTGCGCGCGGGCGACACCCCCGCCGAGGACCTCGTCGTGACGCTGGACGCCGCGACCGCCTTCACGGTGGACGCGCAGAAGATCCCGGACGGCACCGTCGCCGTCGAGGGCACGCCGTACGACCTGCGCGCCGGGGTGCGGGCCGGGGACGCCGACCTCGACACCGCCTACCGGGACATCACCCCGGACCAGGACGGCGTCCGCCGCACCGCGTTGCACGGCCCCGAGGGCGACGGGGTCGAGCTGTGGCAGGACGCCTCGTTCCCCTACGTCCAGGTGTTCACCTCGCGCGAGTTCCCCCGCGGCGACGGCACCGGGCTCGCGGTCGCGGTCGAGCCGATGACCGCGCCGGCGAACGCCCTCAACTCGGGCGAGGGGCTGCGCTGGCTCGAGCCGGACGAGTCGTGGACCGGTACCTGGGGCATCCGCCGCGTCTGGTCCTGACGGCGCGGGCGGGCCAGCGCAGACGCGGACGACGAAGGCCGCCCCGGCGGGGGCGGCCTTCGTCGCGTCGTCGTGGGTGGCGCGTCAGGCGCGGCGCATCCGGAGCGCCTCGACCGCCAGAGCCTCGGTGCCGTACCGGCCGACCTCCTGCGCCCACGCGCGGTCGTCCCCGCGCAGTGCGACGTAGTCCTTGCGCTGTCGGCAGACGTAGCCGAGGACGGTCTGCGCGTTCGCGACCTCGATGAAGTCCTTGCGGATGTGGCGGGTGCTGACCTGCGCGTTGCGGCGCAGGGTGTCGAGCAGGAGCTGGTTGCTCATGCTGGTGTTCGTCGCTGCCGCGAGCTCGACGATGCGGCGCGCGTCACCGGTGGTGCTGGTCTGCGTGGCGTCGATGGGCTCGGTCACGGTGTACCCCGTTCGTTCTGTCGTGGTGCTGTGCTCCAGGATCCGCTGATCGGATCCGGGCACGACACTATCGGCGTCCCGCCAACAATCGGCTGAACGACGACTGAACTGTGCAGAGGACGCGCCATGAACACGCTGTGGACGCCTTGTACCCCGTCGCAGCCGCGCGCCAGCGCTCAGCGCAGCGTGATCTCCTCCACCGTCGCGGTCACGGTCTGCGGATCGGCGCTCGAGTACCGCGCCGCGCAGGACCACCGGACCGCCGTGCGCTGCCCGACCTCGTCGCGCTGGACCGAGGACGTGCCGGAGACGTCGAGCACGGTCGCTGCTGACGAGCTGTCCGACGCCTCCTGGACCCCGGAGCCGCGCGTGTCGACGACCTTCCAGGGCGTCTCGTCGTACTGGTCCCGCCACCAGGCGACGATCGCCGGCCCCATCCGCTGCTCGCACGCTGCCCGGGCGACCCCCTGCACGGCGTCGTCCGGCTGCGTGCACCCCGCCAGACCGACGGACGCCAGCACCCCGAGCGCGAGCGCGACGCCCGCAGCGGTGCGGATGCGCGTGACCACGGCACTCCTCGCGGGACGGGGTGGACGGTGACGGTGACGGTGTCGGGAGCACGTTGGGCCCCGTGGGGCTCGAACCCCGACCCTCGGATGTGAAGGCGGGGTCCAGGAGGGTGGTGGGCCCCGTGGGGCTCGAACCCACGACCCTCGGATGTGAAGGCGGGGTCCAGGAGGGTGGTGGGCCCCGTGGGGCTCGAACCCACGACCCTCGGATGTGAAGGCGGGGTCCAGGAGGGTGGTGGGCCCCGTGGGGCTCGAACCCACGACCCTCGGATTAAAAGTCCGGTGCTCTACCGACTGAGCTAGAGGCCCTCACCCGCAAGGCTAGCGCGTGAGGACCCCCTGCTCGGGAACGGACGGCGGACCGGTCAGCTGCGCCGACCGGTCAGGGTGCGCAGCAGCCACAGGACCAGCGCGACGACGAACAGGACGATGCCCACCCAGAGCAGGAACTTCAGGCTCGCGGTGAAGCCACCGACGAACAGCAGGATGACCGCGATCACGGCCAGGATGACGAGCAGGGCGTTCATGGATGGTCCTCTTTCCGACGTCCGACCAGGGGTACCTCCCCGCCGGAGCAAGGTACGCCGATCGACCCGGTTGCGTTCAGGGCGAACGGCACTCGTGGGCGTCACCGGCCGCGCCTACACTCTCCGGGTGCCTCGCGATCACCACCGTCCCGTCCACTTCACCGACCAGGAGTTCGCCGCGATCCAGGGCGGTGACGACCCGGCCGTGGTGAACCGCGTCGCGCACGAGACCGCGAACGCGCTGCTGCACCGTGTGCGGCAGGACCCGGACCCGGCGGTCGTCGAGCGCCTCGTGACCTACACGGATGTGCACGGCATCGACGCGATCGCGGAGCTGTGGGCACGGGTGGGCGCACACACCCTGCCGGGGGCGCTCTGGCGGATCTACCTGGTCCGCACGGTGATCCGGCAGAACCCCGAGGAGATCGCCTACTTCTTCCAGCGCGGCACGGAGCGGATCGGCACGATCGACCAAGCCGTCGCGGGTGCCGAACAGCCGACGGGCCCGGCCGAGATCCTGACCCTGGCGGACCGGATCCTGCACGGCCTGTACACGGGGGACCTCGCGGTCGCGCTCGACCGTGGTGCCGCGTTCTGCCGGCTGACGGCGGCCGGGGCGACCTCGGTGGCGGACGACGCCGACCTGACCGCCGACGACCGTTCGAGCGAGCTGACCCGGCGGGCGCTCCGCCTGACGGAGCTCGCGGCCGACCTGACCGAGGCGGCGGCGCTCTGGCGTCGCGACAGCCTGGACTGAGACCCGGCGGCACACCGACACGAGTCGCGGCGTCCGCGCCACACGGCGCCGGAACGGCCCCGGACAGCAGAAGACCGGGCCGCAGAAGCGCCTCTCGGCGCGAGGCCGCTCGAAGCGGCGAATTTTGGAGCCCGGGGCTTGCTGCGGCCCGGCGACACCGAGTCTACGAGAACCGTCCTGAGCACGAGGCCGTGTTCACTCTCGACGGACACGACCGCCACCCGGGCGTGCCCCGCACACCGGGACGGGCGACGCGTGCGCCGGAGCGGGAGCGCGACGACCGAGCGCTCCTCGAACTCCGGGCAATCCGCTCCGACGACCGCGCCGAACAGAGGGTGTGACGCTCCTCGCGGACGTCACGGCGGGGTCCGTGCGACCCGGTCCGGTACCCGCCGGTCAATTCCCTGCGGGCCGTGCGGCCCCGCTCACGAGCACGACCCGCCGCGAGGAACCCGACCAGACGACGATCCGCTCCCGCACCGGTCCCTGTGAAGCACCGGCACCGCGGGTCACGAACGCACCGAGAGGAGGCGAAACCTGCAATGCTTGCCCTCGTGGAACGCGACACGGAAGCCTGGAGCTCGGCCGAGCCCGCTCCCGCCTCGCCCGACGACATGCTCGCTCGTGTCGCCGACGGCGACCAGGCTGCCTTCTCCGAGCTGTACGACGCGCTTTCCGGACGGGTCCTCGGCCTCGTGACGCGGCTCCTCCGGGACCGTGCGCAGTCGGAAGAGGTCACGCAGGAGATCTTCCTCGAGGTGTGGCAGCAGGCTGCGCGCTTCGACCGGTCCCGGGGCACGGCGGCCAGCTGGGTCCTCACCATGGCGCACCGTCGCGCGGTCGACCGGGTCCGCGCCTCACAGTCCTCGCACGACCGCGACACCAAGATCGGCATCCGCGACCTCGAGTCCGGGTACGACCAGGTGTCCGAATCGGTCGAGATCCGCATCGAGCACGAGCGGGTCAGCCGGGCGCTCGGCAAGCTCACCGAGTTCCAGCGCCAGGCGGTGCAGCTCGCGTACTACGGCGGCTACTCGCACAGCGAGATGGCCGAACGGCTCGGTGTCCCGATCGGCACCGTCAAGACCCGTCTCCGTGACGGGATGATCCGACTCCGAGACGAGATGGGGGTGACGTCATGACCGAACACCACGACGACCCTGCCCTGCTCACCGGGTCGCACGCACTCGACGCCCTGTCGGACGAGGAGCGCGCGCTGCTCGACCACGCCCTGACCACCTCGCCGGCACTGCAGGCCGAGACCGACTCGCTGCGCGAGACCGCGCTGCAGCTCGCGTACGCCGTCGAGCCGATCGAGCCGCCCGCGTCGCTCAAGGCCTCACTGATGGCACAGATCGCGCGGACGCCGCAGGCAGACGCCGCTGCTCCGGCAGACGGTGCCGGCAGCGCGGCGGTCACCGCCGACGCACCCGTGGACGACCGGGAGGCACGGCCCACCCCCGTCACATCGGTGGACTCCGACTCGTCCGACGCCACGGACGCCCGGTTCGCAGGGGGCCGCGCCGCCGCCACGGCTCGCCGACGCTGGTTCCAGCGTCCGGCCGCCGCCCTCGGTGCCGCGGCTGCCGTCGCGGTCGTGTTCCTCGGTGTCGGCCTGGGCATCGGCGGTGTCGTCGGCACGGGTGAGCAGCCCGGCCCGGGCACCACGCAGGCGTCCGGCACGCTCGACTCGATCTACGCCGCGTCGGACTTCCAGCGGACCACCGCGAAGATGCCCGGCGGCGGATCGGCCACGGTCGTCTGGTCGCACGAGGTCGGCAAGTCCGCCGTCATCCTCGACGGCGTCCAGGAGGCACCGGCCGGCAAGACCTACGAGCTCTGGTACATCGGCTCCGAGGGCACGAAGGTCGTCCCGGCCGGACTGCTCGACGGCGCCCGTGACGGTGTCCACACCGCGGTCCTCGACGGCACGCTGAGCAAGGGCGACTCGATCGGCATGACCGTCGAGCCGGCCGGCGGTTCCGACCAGCCGACCTCGGCACCGGTCATGGCCGTGCCGACCACCCAGGCCTAGCGAGCTCGCAGGCCCGACTACCTCGCACGACGGAACCCCGGGACCGAGTCCCGGGGTTCCGTCGTGACCGGCGCGACCGTTCCCAGCGCAACCGAGGAGGCCCGGTGCGCGTCCGTGGCGGACGTGCACCGGGCCTCCAGGCCGTGTGTCAGGTGGGGATCACCCGAAGCGACCCGAGACGTAGTCCTCGGTCGCCTGCACCGACGGGTTCGAGAAGATCGTCGCGGTGTCGTCGTACTCGATGAGCTTGCCGGGCGCGCCCGTGCCCGCGATGTTGAAGAACGCGGTCTTGTCGCTGACACGCGACGCCTGCTGCATGTTGTGCGTCACGATCACGATCGTGAAGTCCTTCTTGAGCTCCTCGATGAGGTCCTCGATCGCGAGCGTCGAGATCGGGTCGAGCGCCGAGCACGGCTCGTCCATCAGGAGCACGTCGGGCTGCACCGCGATCGCACGGGCGATGCAGAGCCGCTGCTGCTGCCCACCGGACAGGCCCATGCCGGGCTTCTCGAGGCGGTCCTTGACCTCGTTCCACAGGTTCGCGCCCTGCAGGGAACGCTCGACGACCTCGTCGCCCTCCGACTTCGAGATCCGCTTGTTGTTGAGCTTCACCCCGGCCAGGACGTTGTCGCGGATCGACATCGTCGGGAACGGGTTCGGGCGCTGGAACACCATGCCGACCTGGCGGCGGACGAGCACGGGGTCGACCCCGGCGCCGTAGAGGTCGTCGCCGTCGACCTTGACCGAGCCCTCGACGTACGCACCGGGGATGACCTCGTGCATGCGGTTGAGCGTGCGGAGGAAGGTGGACTTGCCGCAGCCGGACGGACCGATGAACGCGGTCACGGTGCGGGGCTCGATCGTCATGTCGACGCCCTCGACCGCCTTGAACTTCGAGTAGTAGACGTTGAGGCCGTCGACCTCGATGCGCTTGGACACGTGGTTTCCTTCGGGGTGGGTGGTCGTTGCCGCGTCGCTGCCGGGTCGGGCTAGCGGGGGAGCTTGGGAGCGAAGAGGCGGGTGATGAAGCGGGCCAGCAGGTTGAGCACCATCACGATCAGGATGAGCAGCAGCGCCGCGGTCCAGGCCCGGTCGACGAACGGCACCGGGTTGGCACCCTGCTGCGAGTACTGCGTGTACGCGAACACCGGCAGCGTCATCATCGGGTCGCGGAACAGGTCGTAGTTCATGCTCGCGGTGAACCCGGCGGTGACGAGCAACGGGGCCGTCTCGCCGATGACGCGGGCGATCGAGAGCATGACGCCCGTCGTGATGCCGGCGAGGCTCGTGGGGAGCACGACCTTGAGGATCGTCAGGTACTTCGGGACGCCGAGTGCGTACGAGGCCTCGCGGAGCTCCATCGGGACGATCTTCAGGACCTCCTCCGTGGAGCGCACGACGATCGGGATCATCAGGACGCTCAGCGCGACCGAGCCGACGAGACCGAAGCGGGCGCCGGGGCCGAGGAACAGCGCGAACAGCGAGTAGGCGAACAGACCGGCGACGATCGACGGGATGCCCGTCATGACGTCCACGAAGAACGTGATGCCGCGCGCGAGGGCGCCCTTGCCGTACTCGACCAGGTAGATCGAGGTGAGCAGGCCGATCGGGACCGAGATGAGCGCCGCGAACAGCGTGATCTCGAGCGTGCCGACCAGGGCGTGGACGGCGCCGCCGCCCTCGGAGATCACGCCGCGCATCGAGTACGAGAAGAACTGCGCGTCGAAGCGGGCCAGGCCGTCCGCCAGGACCGTCCAGAGCAGCGACACGAGCGGCAGCACCGCGATCACGAAGGCCGTGACGACGAGCGAGGTGATGAGCCGGTCGACGGCCTGTCGACCACCCTCGACGATGCGGGAGACGACGACGATGAGCACGTCGAACAGGACCGTGCCGAGGAACAGCGCCGCGACGACGTTGAAGTCCTTGACGGCGCCGCCGGCGTTGAGGAGCGCGAAGACCAGGATCAGGGCGACCCAGGAGCCGACGAGCAGGAGCCACGGGACCGACTTGTGCAGCTTCCCGTTGGCGTAGACGTTGCCGGGCATGCCGGACTGACGGAGGGCGAGGGACATCGGGCGTGACCTCTCAGGAGACCCGCTTGCGCACGATGTAGCGCGCCAGCATGTTGATGACCAGGGTGATGACGAAGAGGATCAGGCCGGACGCGATGAGCGCGTTCAGGGCCGTACCCGAGGCCTCGGCGAACTGCAGCGCGATGTTCGCGGCGATCGTCGAGGGGTTCAGCGAGGTCAGCATCTGGAAGGTGACGTTCGTCGAGACGGAAAGCACGAGGGCGATCGCCATCGTCTCGCCGAGGGCGCGGCCGAGGCCGAGCATGATCGCCGAGACGATGCCGGACTTCGCGAACGGCAGTACCGACAGGCGGATCATCTCCCAGCGCGTGGCGCCGAGGGCCAGGGCGGCCTCCTCGTTGAGGCGCGGCGCCTGCAGGAAGATCTCGCGCATCACGGCGGTCATGATCGGGATCGCCATGACGGCGAGCACGATCGAAGCGGTCAGGATCGTGCGGCCGGTGCCGGACACCTGGCCGGAGAACAGCGGGAACCAGCCGAGGTACTCGTTGAGGAACGCGTAGAAGGGCTTCACGAACGGCGCCAGCACGACGATGCCCCACAGGCCGTAGACGACCGAGGGGACCGCGGCGAGCAGGTCGATGACGTAGCCGAGGACCGGGGCGACCCGACGCGGCGCGTAGTGCGAGATGAAGAGTGCGATGCCGAGCGCGAGCGGCACGGAGATCACGAGCGCGATGAGCGCGGACCAGACGGTGCCGAAGACGAGCGGACCGACGTAGTCCCAGAAGCTCGTCGCGTTGTTCGGCAGCTGGCCGACCTTGGCGCTGAAGGCGGGGATGCTCTGCCAGACCAGGAAGGCGGCGACGAGCACGAGCACGAAGAGGATCAGGCTGCCCGCGATGACGGAGGCGGCGGAGAAGACCCGGTCGCCGACGCGGACGACGGCCTTCGGCTTGGGGGAGACGGTGGCCCCTGGCTGGGCCGGTGCGGTCGTCATGGGACTCCTGTCGGAGGATCACCCGGGATCGGGGGAGCGGGGAGGTGGGGAGGTGCTGCCGTGACGGGCGAGTGCCCGGACGCCGATCGAGGTGGGTGGGATCGGCGTCCGGGCGCTCGGGGAGTGCTACTTGATGGTGGCGACGGCCTTCGCGGCCTTCTCCGCCAGGTCGGACGAGAGGGCGGCCGACTTGGCCTCCTTCGCGGCCGCGTCCTGCGCGTCCTTCGAGACGACGTAGTCCAGGTAGCCCTTCACGAGCTTGCCGGTGTCGGCGTCCTTGTACTCCTGGCAGGCGATCGCGTAGGAGACGAGGACCAGCGGCCACGCACCCTCGGCGGTGTCCTTGCGGTTGATGTTGATCGCGAGGTCGTTCTCCGAGCGGCCCGACACCGTGTCGGAGTCGGCGACGACCTTCGCAGCACCCTCGGCCGAGATCTCGGTGGCCGTGGAACCGACCATGAGCTTGGCCTTGTCGAGGTCACCCGCGCCCGAGTCGTCGATGTAGGTGATCGCGTTCGAGGCGCTCGCCATGGCCGAGGCCACACCCGAGGTGCCCTTCGCGCTGTCGCCGACCTGGTAGGGGAAGGTCTGGCTGGGGGCCTCGGTCCAGACGTCCGACGCGTTCGCGGAGACGTACTCCGAGAAGTTCTGCGTGGTGCCGGAGTCGTCCGAGCGGTGGATCACGGTGATGTTCGCGTCCGGCAGGTCGACGCCCTTGTTCAGGTCGGCGATCTCGGAGGCGTTCCACTTGGTGATCTTGCCGGAGAAGATGCCCGCGATGGTCTTCGCGTCGAGCGTCAGCTCCTTGACGCCCTCGACCTTGTAGGCGATGGCGATCGGGGAGATGTAGACCGGGATGTCGATGGCCTTCGAGTCCGCGGCGCACTTGGCGAACGAGCCCGAGAGCTCCTCGTCCTTCAGCGCGGCGTCGGAGCCGGCGAAGTCCGCGGCACCCGAGATGAAGTTCTTGCGGCCGGCGCCCGAACCGTCGGGCGAGTAGTTGACCGTGACGCCGGAGGCGACGTTCTGGAAGCCGGCGGCCCAGGTGGCCTCGGCGGTCTGCTGTGCCGACGAGCCCGAGCCGGTCAGCGTGCCCTTCAGCGACGAGTAGTCCGTGCCGGAGCTCGACGTAGCGGAGGCTCCAGCGCCCGCGCCGCCTTCGTTCGAGGCGCAGGAGGACAGCGCGACGGCGCCGACGACCGCGATCGCCGCGACCGTGCCGATTCGCTTGATGTTCACAGGGGTCCCTTCGGGAATGTCAGTGCAGGTTGGGACCGCTGCTGGTCCCGGGGGCCGGTGCTGACCCGGGAGCGACTGTAGGGACGCGAGGTGACGGGGATCACGACCGCTGGTGAACGGGAGGTGAACGAGGGGTTGTGTCCGACGGGGCGCCGTGCGGCGCTCGCGCGTCGGGTGCAGGATCGAATCGGCGTGCGTGGGGTGGACGCATGCGCATGCATCGGCCTGGAGGCGCGGGGTGCGGCCGCCACGGGCGTCGCGTGGTGGGTTGGTCGGCGCTGGTCGCTGCGCCGACTCGTCGTCAGGCCGGGACGGTGTTGCGGTGCGTCTCGACGGCCACGAGTCGGTCGCCCGCGATGTGCATCACGGCGAAGTCGCCGACCGACAGCATCGCGGCACGGCGGAGGTCGAACCGACGGTCCTCGCCGGCGGTCGACGCGGCGATGCGCGCGATGATGTCCGGCAGGACGGGGCCGTGCGAGCAGAGCACGGTCGACTTCGCCTTCTCGAGGCGGCGACGCACCACGCCCTTGACGTCTGCGGCGCCGCGGTCGTGGGCGTCCTGGCTGATGTCCGGGGTCGCCGAGACGCCCACCTTCGTGCGGGCGGACAGCGGCTCCACGGTCGCGAGGCACCGGGCAGCCGTGCTGCTGACGATCTTCTTCGGCCCGAACGCCGCGACGGGTGCCGCGGCGGCCCGTGCCTGGTTCCGGCCGACGGGGAGCAGCGGCCGGGTCGAGTCGGGGCCGTCCCAGTCCGAACCCGGGACGGTCTTGGCGTGCCGGAGGGCGATGAGGGCGAACGTCCGGTGCTCGCCGGCCGCCACGCGGTCGGCGAAGCGGTCGAGGATCGCGACGTCGCGTTCGTAGGTCAGCCGCGAGCGGGCCTGGTCGATCGTGACCCACTCGATCGCGGCGACCTCGTCGTTCGGGCGGAACGTGCCGGCGCGGTCGTACTCCTTGCCGGAGACCCGGGCCGACCAGTAGTGCACGACCTTGTCGCGACCGCTCGGCAGGACGTACTCCGCGGTGCCCAGGGGAGCGCCGAGGTGCACGCGGTAGCCCGTCTCCTCCTCGATCTCGCGGACGGCCGTCGTCGGGACGCTCTCGCCCGGGTCGACCTTGCCCTTGGCGAAGGAGACGTCGTGGTGGTGGTCGCGGTGCACGAGCAGCACGAGCGGGACGCCCCGGTGCTCACGCCAGACGACCGCGCCCGCCGCGACGACGGGCCCCGTGGGGCCGCCGCTCACCGAGCCGAGCGCTTCCGGGCCGAGATCTTCCGCATGAGGACATTCTGCACGTCGTCGAGTGGGCGGCCGTCCTGGTCGGTGGAGTGCCGCGTCCACTCGCCGTCGGACTCCAGGTGCCACGAGCTCGTCGTCTCGGCCATCGCCAGGTCGAACATCTCCTGCACCTCGGCCACGTGCGCCGGGTCGGACAGGCGCACCAGGGCCTCGACACGGCGGTCGAGGTTGCGGTGCATCATGTCGGCCGAGCCGATGAAGACCACCGGGTCGCCGTCGTTGTGGAACGCGAACGCCCGCGAGTGCTCGAGGTACCGCCCCACGACGCT
Source organism: Curtobacterium sp. AG1037 (assembly GCF_003349855.1). Lineage (NCBI taxonomy): Bacteria > Bacillati > Actinomycetota > Actinomycetes > Micrococcales > Microbacteriaceae > Curtobacterium > Curtobacterium sp. AG1037. The sequence goes on from NZ_QQAO01000002.1 coordinate 338,177, forward strand.
CCGGACGCGGATCGTCTCGCTGACGCCCTCGATGCCGGGCTTGAGCGAGCAGATGCCGCGGACCCAGACGTCGATCGGGACGCCGGCCTGGCTGGCCAGGTAGAGCGCGTCGATGACCTGCTCGTCGACCATCGAGTTGACCTTGATCCGGATGCCGGAGGGCTTGCCGGCCGCGGCGTTCTCAGCCTCGGCCTGGATCCGCTTCACCAGGCCCTTCCGCAGGTGCAGCGGCGCGACGAGGAGCCGCTTGAACTTCTTCTCGATCGCGTAGCCCGACAGCTCGTTGAACAGACGCGTGAGGTCCTTGCCGACGGTGTCGTCCGCGGTGAACAGGCCCATGTCCTCGTAGATGCGCGAGGTCTTCGGGTTGTAGTTGCCCGTCCCGATGTGGCTGTAGTGGCGGAGCGTGCCGCCCTCCTGCCGGATCACGAGCACGAGCTTCGAGTGCGTCTTGAGCCCGACCAGGCCGTACACGACGTGCACGCCGGCCTTCTCGAGCTTCCGCGCCCAGCCGATGTTGTTCTGCTCGTCGAAGCGCGCCTTGATCTCGACGAGGGCGAGGACCTGCTTGCCCGCGGCGGCCGCGTCGATCAGGGCCTCGACGATGGGGCTGTCGCCGGACGTGCGGTAGAGCGTCTGCTTGATGGCGAGGACGTTCGGGTCCGCCGCGGCCTGCTCCAGGAAGGCCTGCACGCTCGTGGCGAAGGACTCGTACGGGTGGTGCACGAGCACGTCGCGGGAGCCGATCGCGCGGAACAGGTCGGGCTTGGTGTTCGGTTCGCCCGGCTGGAACTGCACCGGGGTCGTCGGCACGTGCTTGGGGTAGTGCAGGTCCGGCCGGCTGATCTTCGCGATCTCGAACAGGCCGCCGAGGTCGAGCGGAGACGGCAGTCGGTAGACCTCTTGCTCGGTGATGTCGAGCTCGCGCACGAGCAGGTCGAGGGTCACCGGGTCCATGTCCTCGGTGATCTCGAGACGGATGGGCGGACCGAAGCGGCGGCGGAGGAGCTCGCGCTCGAGTGCCTGGATGAGGTTCTCGGCCTCGTCCTCCTCGATCTCGACGTCCTCGTTCCGGGTCACGCGGAAGACGTGGTGCTCGAGGACCTCCATCCCCGGGAACAGGTCGTCGAGGTGGTTCGCGATGAGGTCCTCGAGCGGGATGAACCGCATCCGACCGCTGCCGTCGTCGGGCAGGGCGATGAAGCGCGAGAAGTTCTGCGGGACCTTGAGGCGCGCGAACTCCTGCCGCTGCGACTTCGGGTTGCGCACGCGCACCGCGAGGTTGAGCGACAGCCCGGAGATGTAGGGGAAGGGGTGCGCCGGGTCGACCGCGAGCGGCATGAGCACCGGGAAGATCTGCTCGTTGAAGTACTCGCGCATGCGGAGCCGGTCGGCCTCGTCGAGGTCGGACCAGTGCTCGACGTGGATGCCCGCGGCGTCCAGGTCCGGCTTGAGCGAGTTGATGAACGCGTCGGCGTGCCGGTCCTGCAGCTCGTGCGCCTTCTTGGCGATGTCCCGCAGCACGTCGCTCGGCGCACGCCCGACGTTCGTCGGTACGGCGATGCCGGTGTCGATGCGACGCTTCAGGCCGGCGACCCGGACCATGAAGAACTCGTCGAGGTTGGACGCGAAGATCGCCAGGAAGTTCGCCCGTTCGAGCAGGGGCTGCGTCCGGTCCTCGCCCAGCTCGAGCACGCGCTGGTTGAACCGGAGCCAGCTGAGCTCGCGATCGAAGTAGCGGTCCGACGGCAGCGACTCGTGCTCGATCTCGACGACCTCGTCGAAGTCGTCGAGGTCGGGAGCGACGGAGTCGCCGTCGAGCTGCGGTTCGGTGTCCATGTCGCCATCCTGCCACCCGGGGTCTCCGCGGGGGAGCGGGGCGGTGGACGCTGGGGAAACCAGGCGTGAACGACGGCCCTGTGGAGGAGCGTCGGGAACGCTCCAGCGAGTGAGCATCGCTCGACCCTCGAACTGGGGGAGGGAACGTCACGAAATACGAACGGTGACATTGTCGGGTGTTCGTGGGTATGGTGGGCCGCGTCAGAGCCTCCGGGGGGATTCCACTGCGCGGGGGTGCAGCTACGAAACGAAAGAGGTTCACCATGTCGCGTGTGCTCTCCACCGAGCAGGCCAAGTCCGCCATCCGCCAGATCCAGTCGATCGTGAACGGTGGGTTCACCGACCAGATCTCGCAGCTCGACGCCCAGGGCCGCATCCTGTCGGACTCGAACGTCTGGGACGGCCCGCTCGCCTCGACGTTCCGCGGTTCGACCTGGCCCGAGACGAAGGCGGCGCTGGACAAGGCCAAGACCGAGCTCGAGCAGCTCCGCACCCAGCTCGACAAGATCTCGCAGGACATCTTCACCGCGGGCGGCGGCGCGTAGCCACCACCCGACGCCCGGTCCGCCACCTCGGCGGACCGGGCGTCCGCGGTCCGGGGTGGGCCGCGGACGGAGCTCGATCTGCTCCACCAGCACAGCACGACCAGCACGATCACCATCGGGGGACGGATCATGGGCGACCTGCACGGCAACGAACCGGTCGAGTTCGACAACGGCACGGCCGACGCGCTGAGTCAGGCGCTGAACGGCGCGGCGGAGTCGATCGAGGGGCAGGCCGGCAGCCGCCAGTCGTACGTCAGCACCGCCGCCCAGGAGTTCCGCGGCCACTTCTCCGAGCTCTTCGCCGCGAACGCCCAGACCGCCAGGAGCGACGGCTCCGCCATCGCCGCGAACCTGCGCACCGTGGCCGGCTGGGTCGGCAAGATGCAGGCCGCCGCCGAGCGCGAGAACGCCCGACGCAAGACCGCCCGCGACTGGTACGAGCACCACGAGAACCGCTGGGTCGGCGAGGTCGTCGCGGACTGGGTCACCGGCAACGACCAGCCGCCGGAGGTCCACCACGAGGACCCGCCCCGGTTCGCCGACGCGACCGGCCCCGCGACCCCGCGACAGACCCCGTCGCCCGGCTCCGGTGGCGGTGGTGGCGGGGGCACGTCCTCCGCCCGACCGGCCGACCTCCGCTCGTTCGCCGACGGCAGCCGGGGACTCGACCAGGCCCTCGAGGGCAAGCCCGCGATGCTCCGCGGCAAGCTCGCCGACTTCGCGGACCGCTGCTCCTGGGGGCGGATCGACGCCACCGGGCTCGTCAGCGCGTTCGACCAGTGGTTGCAGGCGAACGGCCAGGACGTGACGTGGGCCACCACGATCGCCGACGCCTTCGCCGCTGCCGGTGGCGAAGGCGCGGTGTCGAGCGTCGCGGACTCGGCGCTCGCCGCAGCGCTGCAGGCGGCGGGCGTCTCGGCGACCCGGTCCGACGTGCAGTTCGACCCGCCCTCCGCCTACGGCGCCCAGCCGACCACCGGGTACTCGATGGATCCGGTGAACACGACGACCGGGAACTTCGTCGAACCGGAGACCGACCTCGGCTTCACCGGCGCGAGCGCGTCGCTCGCCCTCACCCGCATGTACAACTCGCTCGACGAGCACGTCGGGCTCTTCGGCCCCGGTTGGGCCTCGGTCCTCGAGACCCGACTCGAACTCGACGACGAGGGGGCGTCCTTCGTCGGCGCGGACGGGCGGCAGATCCGGTTCCCGCGGGCCTCCGACGGCTGGGAGCGCGGCGTCGGTGAGAACCGGTGGCTCGTGGCAGAGGGCGACCAGCTCGTGGTCCGCGACAACCGTGGCGGGCGGATCGACTTCACGCCGTCGGGCGTCTGGCTGGGCGAGCGCGGCGGTCCCGGGACCGGCGTCCGGGTCGAGCGGGACGCCGACGGGCTCATCAACCGACTCGTCCACGACCGCGGACGGTCGATCGACGTCGAGTACCTGGCTGGCCGAGTCGCCGTGGCGCGGAGCTCCGACGGGCGCCGGGTCGAGTACTCGTACGACGACCGCGGGCGACTCGTCGCGGTCACCGACGCGGTGGGCACACGCCGCTACGGGTGGGACGACCACGACCTCGTGCTCACCGTCACGAGTGCCGCCGGGGTCGTCGAGGTCGAGAACACCTACGACGAGCGCCGCCGCGTCGTCGAGCAGGTGAGCCCGCACGGTCGCGCCGTCCGCTTCGCCTACCTGCCCGGTCGGGTGACCGTCGTCTCCGACCACGACGGCTCGCGGTCGAACTCCTACATCGCGGACACCAGGGGTCGGCTCGTCGGTGTGGTCGACTCCGACGACCACCGGCAGTCGATGAGCTACGACCGGCACGGGAACCTCGTCTCCGTCACCGAGCGCGACGGGTCGGTCACCGTCCACGCCTACGACGAGCGTGGGCGTCGGACCCGGACGGTCACCCCGACCGGCGGCGACCTCACGTACGGCTACGACGACCAGGACCGGACCACGACCGTCGTCGCCGAGTCCGGCGGCGTCGTCACGTTCGAGTACCGCGGCGACGACCGGGACCCGTCCGTCATCACGGACCCCGTCGGGGGCCGCACCGAGCTGACCTGGTCGGACGGCGTGCTGACGCGGGTGGTCGACCCGACCGGCGTGGTCCTCGTCCTCGAGCGCGACGAGCACGGCGAACTCGTCGCCACCACGAACGCCCTCGGCGACACGGCCCGCATCGACCGCGACGCCGCCGGGCGTCCGGCCGTGGCGACCAGCCCGTCGGGGGCCCGCACCGAGTACCGCCACGACGCCGCCGGCCTGCTGGTCGAGCGCCGTGACCCGGACGGCGCGGTCTGGCGCTTCGAGCACACCACCGGTGGACGCATCTCGGCGATCACCGATCCCCTCGGCGGGCGGACCGCGTTCGGGTACGGCCCCGACGGCGAGCTCCACGCGACCACGGACCCGCTCGGTCGCCGGGTCGTCCGCTCCTTCGACGACCAGGGCAACCTGGCGACGCTCGCCGTGCCGGGTGACGCGGTCTGGACGTTCGCGCACGACGCGTTGTCGCGCCTCCAGGCCGTCACCGACCCGACGGGCGCGACGTGGCGCCACGAGTACGACGCGAACGGCGTCCTGACCGCGACCGTCGACCCGACGGGCGTCCGTCAGGACGTGAGCCGGGACCCCACCGCCGGTGTCGCGACGCTGCGCGACGCGTTCTCGACGACGACCGTGCGCTTCGACGCGTTCGGGCGCCCCGTCGAGTCGACCAGTCCGGGCGCCGGATCCGAACTCGTCACCTACGACGCGGCCGGACGCCCGGTGGAGCTCGTCGACGGAGAAGGTGGGCTGACGCGGATCGAGCGTGACCTCGCTGGCCGCGTCACCGCGGTCATCGCGCCGTCCGGCGCGCGCACGTCGTACGAGTACGACGCCTGCGGGCGGCCGTCGGCCGCCGTGGACGCCACCGGTGCGCGCACCACGCTGACCTACGACGCCGACTCCCGGGTCGTCGCGCGGACACTCCCCACCGGCGAGGTCGCCCGGACCGCGTACGACCCGGTGGGGCGCGTGGTCGAGCAGACGACACCCGGAGCGGGGACGAGCCGGTTCCGTTGGGACACGGCCGGGAGGCTCGTCTCGGCCCACGACGCACGCTTCGGTCGGCGTCGGTTCCGCTACGACGTCGCGGGGCAGGTCACCGAGGTGGTCGACGGGCTCGGCGGGATCACCCGCCACGAGTACGACGAGCGCGGTCGGGTGGTCGCGACGACCGACCCGGCCGGGGGCGTCACCCGGCGCGAGTACGACGAGGCCGACCGCCTCGTCGCGGTCACCGATCCGCTCGGCCGGCGCACCAGCGTCCGTCGTGACGCGGCGGGCCGGCGGGTCGAGCAGACCGACCCGGACGGGCGGACGACCGCCTGGACGTACGACGCAGCGGGGCGTGAGCACCAGGTACTCGTCGACGGTCAAGTGCAGACCGAGGTGGACCGTGATCCGGTCGCCCGGACCGTCGTCGTCACCGACCACACGCGGGGCGCTGGTCGCGCCGTCGACCACGAGCTCGAGTACGACCGACGCGGGCTCCTCGTCCGCCGCAGTCGCGGTGGGGCCGCGATCCGGTGGGAGTACGACGCCGACGGGCACCGGGTCGCCCGTGTCGACCCGTCCGGCCGCCGGACCACGTGGGTCCGCGACGCGGTCGGTCGGACGACCGCGCTCGAGCGCGACGGGCTCGGAGCCGCGACCTTCCGACACGACGCCGCGGGTCGGATCGTCGAGGCGGTCACCGGAGACCTCGTGCAGTCGTGGTCGTACGAGCGCGGCGTCCTCGTCGCGCACACCGCGACCTCGCCCGAGGGCATCACGACGACCCGCACCGAACGGGACGCCGACGGCCGCATCACCGCCGTCGACGGCCCGGACGGGCGGGTGGAGCACCGCTACGACGACGCCGGCCAGCTCGTCGCCGCCGGTGACGCACGCTGGGAGTACGAGGCCGGCCGCCTGGTCCGCCAGGTGATCGGCGGTGTCGAGACGCGCTTCTCGTACGACCTCGCCGGCGAGCTCGTCGCCTCCGAACAGGACGATGCCCGTACCGAGTACCGCTACGACGGGCTCGGTCGACGCATCCGGCGGACCGACCCCGACGGCTCGACGGTGGAGTACGCGTGGTCCGACCTCGGGACGCTCGCCGAGGTCGTCGAGCGCGACCCCGCCTACGCCGAGACCGGTCGGGTCGACGTCTGGACGGACGGCCTCGGCGAGCTGGCCGACGTCGGCGGTGCCGAGGCGTGGTGGGACTCCGCGGCGAGCGTGCCGGGGATCGTCTCGCTCGGCGGCACGAGCGTCCTGGACCTGCCGGGCGGGGTCGTCGCGATCGACGATGTCTGGACGACCGCGGGGTGGCGCAGCGCGCGGGCGACCGCTGCCGACGACCCGTGGGCGGTGCTCGCAGCGATCGGCGGTTCGGGGCTCCCCGCAGGCGTCGGGCTCACCGCGGACGGCGGCGTGTCCATCGCTGGACTCGAGTGGCTCGGAGCGCGGGTGTACGACCCCGTGGCGCGGGGCTTCCTGTCGACCGACCCGCTCGCGCCCGTGCTCGGGGCGGCGTGGGCGGCGAACCCGTACTCCTACGCCGGGAACGACCCTGTGCATGCGGTGGACCCGCTCGGGCTGCGGCCGGCGACGGATGCGGACCTGCAGGCGTACCGGGATGCGAACCAGGGTGCGTGGGCGACTGCGAAGCGATTCTTCGACGAGCACAAGGAAGCGATTGCGGCGACGGCGATGATCGTGGGAGGCGTTGCTCTGATGCTCGTTCCCGGTGTCAACATCGCGGTCACCGTGGCTGCCGCGGCAGGCTCCGGAGCACTTCTTGCGGGGGGATTCTCGATCATCCAGCAGGGGCCGGACAGTGGCAAGGTCGATTGGGGCAAGGTCGGCCTGCAGATGATCGTGGGGGGTGCAGCAGGCGCTGCAGGCGGCGTCGGAGGCGCAGTCGTCGGTAAGTACGGTTCGTCAGTTGCTCAAGCTGCTCTGCCTCGAATTCAGCAAATGACCAATCCCACAGTTCAAAGCGTAGCGAGAGCAGCTGTTGGCTCGGCCGGTCAGCGTGCAGCGACCGCTGGCACCCAGGGTGCAGTGTCGAACACCGTGGATCACGCCTTGAACAGTAAGGACCAGAGCATCGGGAGCTACGCTCAAGCTTTCACGAGTGGGCTCGTTACCGGCGCAGGTGGGAGCGCACTTGCATCGAAACTTGCTGTCGATCTCAGGATCCCGGCAGATCCCAACCTCGGCACAACCCCGGCTATGTCGATCATCAATGAGGCTTCGGCGTTCACCGCCGACCATGTCGTGGGAGCTGGTCAGTCCTTGACGAACGAGTTCTTGCGGCCGGATGGCGACCGTGGCTCTGATCTGGTCACGGACGCTCTGAACGGTCTCGTCGGCGGCGCTCGCGGACCGAGGGAGTAGAAAATCGAGATGGACTCCAGTGAAGCGGAGAGCCGATGAGTGCTCAAGGGGGAAAAGCAAGCCCTCCGTCGAGAGCGAAGTGGCGCTTTTACCGTGCCCTCGCCGTGCTGCTGATCATCGGCCTGGTCGCTCTCGTCTTGCCGGCGTTCCTGAATTGGTACGACGGGCAGCACCAAATCAAAGTCGAATGCTCGGTTGGGGCAGCGAGGCCCCTGAGCGGCGGTAGTGTGACGAGAACCGGGCTCGGCAGCTCGTCGGCTGAAGTCGAGATCACGACGAAGAACTGCGGCAAGCTCCTTCTCAGGGAGGGTGTGACAGATCAAAATGCTGGTTCAACAGCGCGTCAACTCGATGCTGGCGGGACCTATCGCTTCGAGGTGGGCCAAGGCTCGTACTCGGTCCGCGAACTGCTGAGGTTGATCGGAAGAGACGTTACGACTACTGGCTTCCGAAAGATCTCGTGAGCCTGCTGCGGAGTGAAGAACGACAGGCGGGGGACGAAAGCGTTGTGCGGAATCGGCTGGTCGCTGTCGGGCTGCTCGTGCTCGTCGTGCTGCTCCCGGTCCTCTTCCTGTTCGTCGGGCCGGTCACGCTGAAGGCCTATGACGCAGCGCATCAGGAGCAGGTGGCCTGCGATGTGGTCGGGGCCGCAGGTCGGACGGCGTCCTCCTACTCGCCGCGAGGCGTCGGGTCCTCGAATCAGCAGATCTACATCGAGACGACCGACTGCGGGCTCCTCGTGCTGCGGTGGGGGGTCACTCGTGACAACATCGAGCGGCTCACGAGCGATCTTGATCGGGGCGGTCCCACGAGGTTCACCGTCGGCGCGGCGTCCTACGAGTTGCGGGACACCCTGAAACTCGTCAACCAGGCAGTGTTCGTGCGCGATCCGGAACGGCTCAGTCAATCGAGCGCATCATGAACAGGGTGACGGGCGGCAGGAATGCGAACCGGGAAGCCGACCTCGCGTTCGATCGAGAGCTCCTCCTGGCTTACTTATCGGCGCTCGTACTTGCCCTCCTGGTCGAGGCATTCTGGATCTCGGTGATCGCGAGTCGCTCGGATCTCTTGGCTGGTGCAGCTGTTGCGGTTATGGCGGTCCTGGCTGGTGGGCTGAGTCGACGACGTACAGGCGCGATCGGAACGCTCGACACCGGCGCGGCGCACGGCGGCGACGGCCCTGCAGGCGGGGTTCATCGGACATGGTGAGCGCAAGGAGGAACGCTCTCGACATGACCGACGGAACACCAGTGGTGACGCTACGGAAACGCGCCGTCGCTGTCGCCATCCTGTTGCTCGTCATCGTCATCCCGGTGCTGTTGTTCTTCGTCGTCCCGCTCGGTGTGAAGGTCTACGACGACGGTCATCAGTTGTCGGTCTCGTGCGAGATCCGGAGCGCCACCACCGGTTCGGAGTCGAGCGCGTCCCTGAAGGGCGGCGGAGCGTCGGGGTCGCAAGTGGTCGTCGTGACCGATCAAGGCGGCAAGATCCTGCTCCAGGACGGAGTCAATCGATTCAACGCTGACAGGATCGCTGAAGAGCTCTCCGGTGCTGATCGCGTTCGGTTCACCGTCGGCGCCGCGTCGTGGGACTTGCGCGCGGTGACCGCAGTGTTCGGTGTGTCACCGACGGCGTACGCCTATGAGGTCGAGCCACGAGGGTGATCCCGCCGAACAAGGACGTCCCATTGGCCTTCGGCCGCCACGGGCTCGTCGATGTGCTCATCCGACGGCCCTTGACCGGCGGGGGCGAAGCAGTCACAAACTCGCAGAAGAACGGAGGTGGATGATGACCCCGCGTACCCGGCGACCCCGGCCCTTGTTCATCGATGTCCTCGCGGCTCTTTTCTGTCTCGCGATCGCGTGGTGGCGGACCTCGAGCCTGGAACACCAGCCGATGCCGTTCGGACTGGTCCTGGTGTCCGCGGCGGCGGCCCTGTACGGCGTGGGGATCGGCTGGTGGGCGCGGAGCGGTCGCCGACGGTCGTTCTCCGTCGTGGGACTGCTGGTGGTCGTCGTCGTGTTCGTGCTGCTCGTGGGTGCGCCGCCGCAACTCGCTGGCACGCGGTGGGCGTGGCTGCTCACCTCGTTCGCAGGGGTCATCATCGGGTCGGCCATCGGGGAACGGGTGGTTGCGCGAGCTTCCACGGCGGACCCGAAGCGCGGCCGCAGGCGCCCAGGAGGTCGATGATCGTGCGGAGAACCGTGGACAGGAACAGGGCGTATCAGGAACCCGATCGGGCGCTCGACCGGAAGCTCCTCCTGGGGTACTTCTCGGTGCTCATCCTCGCCCTGCTGGTCGCGGCATTCTGGGCGACCGTGATCAAGAGTCGATCGAACGCCCTCGTCGCTACTGGTGTCGCGTCAGTAGCGGTCCTGGTGGGTCTGGCCGGTGGGCGGAGTCGTCGCCGAGGCGCGCGCGGAGTCACGATGCTCGTCCTCCTCGCCGGCCTCATCACGTTCTCCGCACTGGCTGGCCGTGGGCACTCGTACCAGTTCGCCTGGCTCTTCTCGGCATTGACGGGTCTGTTGCTCGCCAGGCCCGAAGGGCCCTGGTGGCGAAGTGACCGCGGAAGAAGCTGAGGCCGCGGAGGGCTTTCGCGGCGCCGGCTGCTGATCCCGGTGGGTTCGTGGGCGGCGCTTCGAAGAACGCGACCCGACTCTCGAGCGAGTCGAGGCCAAGGTCCGAGCTCTCGACGGCCGGGACCGAACGCTCGCGATCATGCATGACGGAGCGCGGGAGCTGGATCTCTGTGGCGACGCTGCGACCGGCATCATCGTGTTCCGAACCGAGGACTCAGGTGACGAATCCCGCTGGGAAGTTCCGCTCGGCGCAGAAGTCGACGACGACGATCGGACCGAGACCGCGATGGGGAACGTCTCCGCACCGGTGGCCCGTGGCCTGCTCGTCGACGCACACCAAGCGTCGTCCATCGCTCGGGAGTTCCACGGCGGGAGGAGTGTCGCCGGGTCGGCCGGAACCTTGCGTGGGCAAGCCGTGATGTCCGTCCGCCCCTCGCTTCCATGAAGCGCGCAGCGTCGTTCGCGCGTCGCAAACGGTGCCCGCGCGGACCGCACCGTGCCTCCAGGCCGGTACTCGCTGGACAGCCTCCGATGGTCAGCGCGGAAGACCGCTGACCCACTTCCGGAACGTGCGGGCATCAGCGTCGCGAAGTACTGCTGTCGGTACCTCCTGCGCATCGCGGAGGAGGACGAGGCTCTCCGGCGGCAGACCAGCCACCTGTCGACCCTTGAGCGACGTCGGGTCGACGAGCGCGGGGCTCGCGAGGAACGCAAGCGGCTGCGAGTCGGACTCGGCCACCGCCTGCCGGCCGTCGACGAGCGCCCGGACGTCCGAGGTGTGCAGCACGACCACGTCCCCACCGATGAACAGTCGGATGACCGGACGCGGACGACCCCCTTGGCTGAGCGGGACGTTCGTCCAGTCGGCGCTGGCCGAGACGCCGCGCCACGGCGGGACCGGGAGGGTGTCCGGCCCGAACGCCGCGGGGGCGGGAGCGCTGTCGCGCACGACCCGCTCCTGCAGGTACGCGTCGAGTTCCGCGTACCCCCGCGCCAGTCCCATCACGTGGAACAGCCGTCGTCCGTCTGCCGAGCGCCCCTGGACCCCGCCGTACCGGTTCGCGAGCGGCGCCAGGGTGGCGATCTCGCGCAGGTCGACCCGGCGCTCCTCGTGCAGTCCCTGCCGGACCAACAGGTGGTCCTCCATCGCCAGGATCCGGGTCCGCCGCATCGAGCTCGCGAGCACGATGCCGCCGGTGCCGGCGAGGACGAAGACCACCGCCACGACGACCATCGAGGGCGGTGCGCCCTCGGCGGCGAGTCCGATCACCACGACGCCCAACAGCCCGCCGACGAAGAGCAGCACGATCGCGAGGACGCGGATCACCAGCCACTGCCAACGGCGCAAGCGCACGGTGACGAGCGCGCCGCCCTCGGTCGGCAGCTTCTCGCCGCGGGCTCGCCGACGCCGGTCGCTCCGACGCGTCGCGCTCGTCACGCCCCACGTGATGCCGATCGCCGCGACGAACGCGATGCCGACGGACACGACTGATATCCACATGTTCGTTCCCCCTGTGATCGGATGACCAGTCAACCGCTCGTGAGGGTGGACTGGTCATCCGATCGTGCAACTCCGAGCGCTTGGAGCACTCGGCGTTCCCCCCATCAACGAAGTGCAGAGTATCAATTCCACGGGATGCGTCAAGCTGGGGTTCGTGGCGCTGTGGCCCGAACGGGGGTGCGGTGACCTGTGGATGGACGAACCCTCACGGTATTTCAGCGACTAGCATCGGACGCGCTGTCGATTCTTGAGGGGGACGATCGTGGAACTGACGCGCGCCGGGGGAACCGGAGCACGACCGGGTGCTCGGCTGGCCGGGGTGGTCGCGGTGTCGGCCGTCGTCGCGCTGACGCTGGCCGGGTGCACCGCCGACCAACGGCAGGTCGACGATCCATCCCGGCTGCTGCAGACCGTCGACACGACGCTCACCCCGAACGGCTCGGTCCGCGCCATCTCCGACACGACGATCGCGGTCGGAGCGGACGGGTCCTCGTCGACGACCACCGACCACGACGTCGCCAAGGCGGCGGGCGACCTGCCCCTCCGCATCACGACGCAGTACACGACGACCAAGCGCTCCGGGACCGACCTGTCGGACCTCGACGGCTACTCCGGCCGGGTCGAGGTCGACCTCACGATCGAGAACCTCACGGTCCGGTCGAAGAACCTGACCTACGACGTCGCGGGGTCGTCCCGCACGACCCCCGCCCTGGTCGGGGCGCCGTTCTCCGTGGCTGCGTCGACCGTCCTGCCGGGTGTCGCGCCGGACCGCATCGTGACCCAGGGGGTCGACGGCGGTGCCGCGACCGACGGCGTGGTCAGCACGAACGCCGACGGTGACGCCGTCGTGCAGTGGGGGCGGCTCCTCGCGCCGCCGACCTCGGGTGCGAGCAGCACGCTCCACCTCGTCGCTGACGTCAAGGACTTCTCGGCCCCCGCGTTCGACGTCGCGGCCCAGCCCGGACTGACCACCGACCTGTCGACCGAGGGCGTGCTGAACGGGGCGTTCGGCTCCCAGACGGACTCGGAACTCGCGCTGCAGCGCCGGACCATCGACCTCATCGCCCAGGTGAACGAGGTCCTGGCCCGAGCCGGCGGGACCATCACCGAGGTGCGGACGAACCTCGAGTCCACCTCCCAGACGCTCGGTGTGCGCACCGCGGAACGGCTGCAGGAGAGCAGCGCGTCCCTCGCGAGCACGATGCAGTCGCTCGCGGGCGAGCTCGGCTCGCTCAACGGGGACCTGGGCGCGACGGTGCAGACGACGCAGTCGACCGTCCTGCAGCAACTCCAGCAGACGACGAGCAGCCTCGATGCGCTGCTCGGCGACACCTCCGGGACGGCGCCCGCACCGGTGCTCGACGGCCAGGGCTGCGCCGCAGCGCCGAAGACCGACGCCGTGGGTGGCAGCGTCTACGGCAACCTGTTGCGCGTCTCCTCCCAGCTCGAGGGCTACGCGCAGGCGAGCGAGCTCTGCAAGCAGCAGGTGAGCACGCAGTTGGCGGCGTCCGTCGGACCGGCCGCGCCGGATGCGATGAGCTGCGCCAGCCAGGAGGATCGTGGTTCGTTGACCTGTGCGCTCTGGGAGTCCTCGGCTGCGGTCAACAGCTCGCTGATCGGGTTGGTCAGCAAGGGGCAGGAGCTGGCGGCGCGGCTGGATCCCGACCTGTCCGACAAGGCGATCGAGCAGTCGACGGCGTTGAACGACCAGCTAGAGACCATCTCCGACAAGCTGAAGGCACTCGGGAGCGACGAGACCGGAGCCGTCGGGCAGGCACTCGACGAGCTCGATGCGCTCGTGGCGACGAGCGACCAGGCCGTGCGCCCCGTCCAGGAGTCGGTGGCGAGCATCAACGGCCGTGCCCGTGCCGCGCGCAGCGCCGTCGGAGACGCCACGGACGGCTTCCCGAGCGGGTCGATGCAGGCGCAGAACAGCGCGCTCGCCGACCGGATCTGCCAGCTCGTCGCCCTGAAGGACCTCGACCAGACCGACGCGGACGCGCTGCGCGGGTACCTGACGGCCACGCCGTGCGACGGAGCGCCCGACGGGACGACGCTCCGCCCTGGCTTCCCGTTCTCGACGCCGATGGACGAGCGGCTCACCGCCCAGTCCGAGGCCTGGGACGCGATCGTCGCCGAGACCGACCCCCGGGCCACGACCGGCCTCGGTGCCGCGGTGACCTCGCTGGCGACGGCCGTCGATGCGATCGCGCCGGGTGTGCAGAAGGTCCGCACGGCGGTCGCGCAGGACGGTGGTTCCGTCGAGGGATCGGTCCGTGAGCTGCAGGGCCTGGTGCGGAGCGCCGCCGGGTCGGGTGCGGTCGTGAACGACCAGCTCAAGCAGGTGAGCGACCAGCAGAGCGACCTCCAGGACGCCGTCCGAAAGGCGTTCAAGAAGGCGTCCGACGACTCCGGCAAGCAGGTCAAGGACCTCATCGACGAGCAGGTCCGGAACGTCAGCGGCACCGCCGGGAAGAGCCAGCAGGCCGTCGAGCAGGCGTTCGACCAGTCGATCGCCGGACTCCGCACGACCTCGAGCGAGGTCACGAGCGACTCGAAGGGCACCATCGACGAGCAGAAGGGTGCACTCGAACAGCAGAGCAGCAGCCTGGCGTCCGCGGTGGACAGCCAGACGGCCGCGAGCCTCCAACGCATCGACGCGAGCACGAGTGCCTCGGTCCGGGACGTCCAGGGCGCCAGCACCCTGCTCACCGGCGACCTCAACCGCGTGATGCTCGACCTCGGCGACCGCAAGGTCAACGGTTCCGGCATCCTCGGCGCCATGGCGACGAGCGCCGCGAAGTCCGACTCCGCCGACTACCAGCTCGCCCTGGCGTCGCAGAACGCGGCCGGCTACGCGAACGTCCGCGCCGAGGACGTCGCCGGCATCCTGCTCCAGCAGCAGCAGTTCCGGTCGTCGCTCGACGCGGCCGCCAAGCTCCCGGCGTTCCGGCTCGACGTGCCGTCGGGCGCGACCGCCACGACGCTCTACGCCTTCCGGATCGGAGCCGACCGATGAGCCGCACGACCGAGCAACCGGCACCGGGACAGCAGCCAGCACCGGAACTGCAGTCTGCCGAACCGTCCGGCGCCGAGCAGTCCGGCGCCGAACAGCCGGTGAACGACCGGACGACGCGACGCCGTCGGCGCACGATCCTCCTCGTCGTGCTCGCGGTCCTCGTCGTCGCCGCCGTGGTGATCGCCGTCGTCGCCGTGCGCTCCGCCGCTGAGACCCCGGCCGAGGCCGTCGCTGCCACCGCGCCCGTACCGGTCCGGGTCGCCCACGTCCCCGACGGCACGAAGATCGGCGTCGTCGTGACCCTCGGCGACGGCGAGGGCTCCGAGTGGGCCGATGCCGCGCAGGGTGCCCTCGTCGCCCAGCGACGGCTGCAGCTCGGTGGCACGACGGTCCAGCTCGTGGCGCAGGACGACGCCGGTTCGACCGACGGCGCACGTGCCGCGGTCGAGACGCTCGCGAAGCAGGGCGTCGCGGGCATCGTCGTCGCGTCGTCCGGTCGCCACGTGGACGGCGCGTTCGCGGCTGCGTCGTCGGCCGGGATCCCGGTCGTCGCCCCGTACGCGACCGGCTCGGACGACGCCTGGTCGACGGCGCCCTCGACGGACTCCACGGCGTCCGCGATGCGCTCGGCACTCGGCTCCGCGAAGTCCCCGCTGCTGGTCGACCTCGGGGGCGGAGCACCCTCCGGCCTGCAGGTCGCGCACGTCGTCGATGCGGTCCGCGACGCCGACACGGCCGCGCTCGCGACCACGATCGCCGAGCGCACGGGTGTCGCCGCGCAGACCGCCGACACCACGACCGGTTCCGGCGCCGACGCCCCGGTCGCCGCGGACTCCGACGCCGTCGTGCTCAGCGGCCCTGCGGCACGACAGGGTGCCCTCGTCGCGGCGCTCCAGTCCGCGGACGTCACCGCCCCGATCATCCTCACCGCGGACGCCACGAGCCCGACCTTCGCGGCCGCGCTGACCCAGGCCGGCGGCAGCCTGAGCGGCGGCTTCCGGACGGTCGGGGTCGAGACGGACGACGCCCGTGCCCTCCACCCGGACGCCACCGGTCGGTCGATGTCCGCCTTCCTCGGCGGTCTCCGGGTCCTCGCGGACGACGCCGACGCGAAGAACCTCACCGGCGACCGGCCGTTCTCGTCCGTCGCTCCCGTCGCGGACGCCCGGAGCCACGACGCCGTCATCGCCCTGGTCCGCGCGGTCGGGACGGCCCGGAGCGACGAGCCGTCCGCGGTCGCCGACGCGCTCGCGACCCTCGACCTCTCCGGCAGTGACGGGCTCGCCGGACCCGATCTGGTGTTCCGCACGCACGAGGCGATGCGCAGCCCGGCCTCGGTGCTCGCGTCGTCCGCGCAGGACCTCGGCCTCCGACCGGCGGCCTCGGACGACTCCGCGGACGCCAGCGGATCGCCGTCCCTCGTCTGGTTCGCCGACGACACGGAGCGCTGACCGCCACCGCGAAGCGCTGACCACCACCGCGAAGCGCTGACCGACCGCACGGACCGCTGACGAACCACACGAAGCGCTGACCGACGACACGAACGGAGAGGCACGGCATGCGGGTGCTCATCGAGCTCGACGACCGACGCGAGACCGTCGAGGTCGACGGATGGACGGGGGTGGCCACCCTCGGCGCGCTCGTCGCCGCGACCACCGGCACCGTCCTCGACCCTGGTACCCCGCTCGCCGTCGACGGCCACCACACCAGCTCGGACACCCCGCTCCGTGACCTCGTCCTGCTCGAGGGCTCCCGGATCGCCCGCACGGCGCAGGAACGCCCGCGCACGATCGACGGCTGGAGCGTGACCCTCGCCGGAGGGCTCGACGCCGGCCTGGTCCTCGCCGTGCCGCGGAACCGGAAGCTCGTGGTGGGACGAGCGCCGCAGGCCGACGTGGTCCTGCCGACCGAGAGCGCATCGTGGGAGCACTGCACCGTCGAGCGCGAGGGCGACGGGGTCCGGGTGCGCGACGCCGGCTCGACGAACGGGACGGTCATCGCCGGCGAACGGATCGACGACGAGGGCGTCGTGCTCACCGGTACCACGAGCGTCATCGTTGGCGGCGCCGTACTGCTGGTCCGCCCGGAGCTGCTGGAGACCACCGTGCCGCCGGCTGGATCGCTGCCGAACCTCACCCCGGCCGCGACGGCACCGTTCAACCGTCCGCCGCGGCCCGGTCGGGTCGGTGACGCCGAGACGGTCGTCCCGCCGACGCGGAAGGACGTCGCTCCCGCGTCGAAGTTCAGCTGGATCACGGTGGCGGCACCGCTCGTCCTCGCGGGCGCGATGGTCCTGCTCCTCGGGGACGCGCGCTTCGCCCTGTTCGCCCTGCTCAGCCCCGTGACGGCGATCGGCATGTGGTTCGAGCAGAAGCACCGCCGTGCCAAGAACCTCAAGGAAGAGGAGACGCGCTTCGCCGCGGCGGTCGAGACGTTCCGCGGCGAGATCACGGCCGGGGCGGCGGTCGAGGCCGCGCGCCGGCAGGAGCTCGTCCCCGATCCGGCCACCGTCGTCCGCCGTGCCGCGCTGCCGACGACCGCGCTCTGGCAGCGCCGCTCGGACGACGACGACTTCCTCAGCCTGCACGCCGGCACGGGTGACGCGCCGTGGCGACCCGAGGTCGACCAGCGCGCCGCGACCACGAAGCTCGAGGACGAGGCCAAGGCCGCGATCGCGGACAGCCGGCTCACCGCGGCGCCCGTGGTGACCGACCTGTCGGACGCCGGGGTCGTCGGGATCGTCGGCGACCGTGACGGCGCCCTCGCCCTCGCGCGCAGCCTGCTCACTCAGGCGACCGTGCACTGCGGGCCCGCGGACCTGACCGTCGGCGTCTTCTGCGACCGCGGCCGCGAGACGGACTGGTCCTGGGCCTCCTGGCTGCCGCACACCCGTGTGGCGGGCAGCAGCACCGGGGCGCGCTGGATGTCGGCGCAGCGCGACCAGAGCGCCGCGGTCCTCCGCGGCCTGCGCGAGTCGCTCGACGAGCTGCCCACGCCGAACCTGCTCGTCGTCGTCGACTCCGAGGTCCTGACCGAGGGCCGTGACGCCCCGGCGCGCAACCTGCTCGGCCAGGGACGGACGGTCCCAGGGGTGTCGCTGCGTCCGGGGGAGCGTCGGCAGCGCGTCAGCGGCATCGTCATCGCGACGAACGAGCAGCAGCTCCCCGCCGCGTGCACCACGATCATCACGGTCGCGGCGGACGCAGCCGCGACCGTGTACCGGCCGGAGGACCGCACCCGCGTCGAGGACGTCGTGCTCGCGGGGCTGTCGACGGAGACCGCCGAACGGACCGCCCGAGCCGTGGCGCACTTCGACGACCCCGAGCTCACCGTGCCCGGCGCCTCGTTGCCCGCGCTCGTCCGCCTGCCCGAGCTCCTCGCCGTGACCCAGCGCCGCGGGGCCGGCGACACCGCGCTCGACCCGTCGAGCCCCGAGGCGATCCGCGCGGCGTGGGACGCGCGGACGGGCGTCTCGACCCCGATCGGCTCGTCCGAGGGTGGCGTGCTCGAGATCGACCTCGTCCGCGACGGCCCGCACGGCCTGGTCGGCGGGACGACGGGCTCGGGCAAGAGCGAGTTCCTCCGGTCGTTCGTCGCCGGGCTCGCCGCCCGGAACGACCCGACCCGCCTGAACTTCCTGCTCGTCGACTTCAAGGGCGGCGCCGCCTTCGCCGCGTGCGAACGGCTCCCGCACACGATCGGCACCATCAGCAACCTCGACGAGCAGCTCGCCGACCGTGCCATCCGTGCGCTCGAGGCCGAGCTCGAACGACGCCAGCGGGTCTTCGCGACCGCGGGGGCCGACATCGACAACCTCGACGCCTACCTCGCTACGGGTCCGACCGAGCCGATGCCGCGGCTGCTCTTCGTGGTCGACGAGTTCGCCATGCTCGCGAAGGAGTTCCCGGACGTCCTCACGTCCCTCGTCGCGATCGCCGCGGTCGGCCGCACGCTCGGTGTGCACATGGTGCTCGCGACGCAGCGTCCCGCCGGTGTCGTGAGCGAGGACATCCTGGCGAACACGAACCTCCGCGTCGCCCTGCGCGTCCAGAGCCGCGAGGACTCGACGAACGTGATCGGCGTCCCGGCCGCATCGGCGATCGGTCGCCAGCAGACCGGTCGCGCCTTCGTGAAGCTCGGGCAGGACGACATCACGCCGGTGCAGACGGCCCTGGTGACCGGCCGCGCCCGCGACCAGCGCGAGGACCAGCCGGTGACCGCGCGCCCGACCGACGTGTTCGGCGTCCCGGCGCCGATGCCCACGCCGGCGCCGAGTGCGTCGGACGAGACCGACCTCGACGTCCTCATCGACGCGATCCGGCGGGCGAACGACGCCGCCGGGTACGCGCCGCCCCGCCCGATCTGGCCGGAGGCACTGGGCGACCGCGTCGACCTCGACACGCTGCCCGTCAGCACCGCGACCACCCCGCCTGACAGGAACGTCGTCATCGCCCTCGCCGACGACCCCGACCACCAGCGCCAGGTCCCCGCCGGCTGGGACCTCGACGAGGGCAACCTCATGCTCATGGGCATCCCCGGCAGCGGCACGAGCACGGCCCTCGCGAGCCTTGCCCTGCGCCTCGCCGCCACCCACGACCCCGCCGACCTCGACCTCCTCGTCCTCGACATGGGCGCCGGCGACCTCGCGCCCCTCGCGCGGCTGCCGCACACCACCGCGTACGTCGGCTCCGGTCCGGGCGCCGGGGAGCTGCAGGCGCGGTTCCTCCGTCACCTCCGCGCGGACCTCGAACGCCGACGGGCCGCCCCGGGTGGTCGGCGAGCGGTCGTGCTCATCGACGGCCTCGCCGCCCTCCGCGACGAGTACCAGGACTTCGAGGGGCAGCTGCTCCTCGACGCACTGCACCGCGTCTACGCCGAAGGCCCCGCGCTCGGCATCTCGTTCGCCGTGTCGACGACCCGCGCCAAGGCGGTGCCGTCGGCGATGGACGAGGTCACCACCCAGAAGTGGCTGTTCCGCCTCGCGGACCCGTACGACTACTCCTCGATCGGCGTCCGCCCGAAGGACGTCCCGCCGCCCGTGCCCGGTCGCTTCATCGACTCGACGATGCGCCTGCAGAGCCACGTCGCGACGCCGACCGTGCCGCTCGACCGGGCCGTCGCCGACGTCGCCGCCGCGTGGCCGGAGGCGCCCACCAAGACCAGCGCCGTCGGACGACTGCCGGACGCCGTCCGTGTGGGTGACCTCGCCGAACCGGCCCGGTTCGACGCCGAGCCCTGGCGCCTCCCCATCGGCATCGCCGAGGACGACCTCGGCACCGCCGTCCTCGAGGTCTACGACGGCGAGCACGTCCTCGTCGCCGGCCCCGCGCGGTCGGGCAAATCGACGGTGCTCCTCGCCCTCGCCGACCTCGCCCGCTCTGCCGAGGGCGTCCGTCCCGCCGTGTGGGGGATCTGCGACCGACGGTCGCCCCTCGCCGAAGCACCGCTCGACCGCGTCGCGGTCGGTGCGGACGAGGTCCCCGCACTCCTCGCCGGAGTCCGCCTCGAACGTGGGCCGGTCCTGCTGCTCGTCGACGACGCCGAACGGTTCGAGGACGCGGACCAGGGCATCGCGACGCTGCTGACGTCGGAACGACCGGGCCTCTGCGTCGTCGCGGCCGGCCGCTCCGTGGACCTCCGCTCGCTCTACAGCCACTGGACACGACAGGTCCGCAAGAGCCGCTGCGGGGTCCTGCTGCAGCCCGACGTCGACTACGACGGCGAGCTCCTCGGCATCACCCTGCCCCGGCGCGCACCCGTCGCGCTCAGCGCCGGTCGCGGCTACGCCGCGTCGGGCGGGTCGGTCCGCCTCGTGCAGACCGCGTCCTCCGGCGCCTGACCGACCCGGCCCACCGCCGGACGGGAGGCACGGTGCGGGCCCGCCGCGCGCCTCCAGTACCGGGGAGCCACCGCCGGACGGGAGGCGCGGCGCCAGCCCGCCACGCACCTCCCGTCCCAGGGGCCAGGCGCGCCGGGCGATCGAACGCGACGGATCAGTCCCGCGTGGTGATCCCGAACGGCGCGCTCTCGAGGTTCGTGAAGTTCCCCACCGTGGCCCGCACCGTGCACGACGGCGCGACCGACAGCGCCGTCACGACCAGTCCGTCCGACGACACCGCGAGCGCCCCCGAGCACCCGTCGGCGAACCGCACACCCGACTCGCCGCCGGCGACGTCGGTCAGCATCTGCGACGGGCTCCCGGTCGCCGGACTGCGGTAGAGCGGGTTGAGGTCGTCGGCGCCGCTCGGCCACACCGGCACCAGCGTCACCGGGAGCGTGGTCTGGCTGACCGTGCGGTCGGGCGTGCGGACCTCGACGCCCTGCAGCCGCTGCACCGGGTACGCGGTCCCCGTGACCCCGCGGTCGGTCACCGCGGCCGTGGTCGCACTGCCGGCGGCGTCGAGCCACTCCTGCAGCGCCGCCTGGTCGCGGACGCCGGCGAGCCGGACGCTCGCCTGCACGGTGAGGTCCTGGCCGGCGGGGACCTCGACGTCGTCGAGCGCCCACGAGCACGCGGTGCCGACGCCGGTCAGCGACGGCTGGTTGCGCGCCGCGGAGACGCCCTCGCCGGTCCACGTCACCGCGGGGCACGATGCCTTCGCGGTGGCGCCGGGCACCACCTCGAGCAGGGGCCCGCGGAGCGCCACGGACTGCGCGGCGTAGGTGATCGACAAGGTGACCGTGCCGCGCTCCGGGTCGATCGTCGCCTTGCGGGTCGTGGTCAGCCCGGTCGGCAGCGGCCGGTCCTGCTGGTACGCGCTGCCCGCCTGCGCGGTGGCGGCGGGCGTCGACGAGCCCCGACCGGCCAGCGCCCCGGGGAGCCACACGACCCCGCCCACGACGAGCGCGGCGACGAGGACCACACCGAGGGCACCGAGCGCCGCCATCCGGTTCGTCAGCCAGTCCGGGCGCTGCCAGCGGCTCCGCGGCGGTGCCTCGGGTTCGCGGACGACGGGCAACGGCTGCCGGGCGAGCGGGCGGATGACGGTCTGGGAGCCGGCCGGGCCGAGCTCCGGCGCGGGGGAGACGTCCTCGACCGCTGAGGCCTCGACTGCCGCCGTGTCCGGCCGGACACCACGGACGACGGTCGCCGGCCGCTCGACCTCGGCGAAGGACTCCGGGTCGGCCGCCGGGGCGAGTGCCGGGGCGTCCACCAGCGAACGCGCGAGCCGGCGGAGGGTCGCGGCGGCGTCGGCCGCGGCCGGACGGGCGCCGGGGTCCTTCGCCAGCAGCGTCGTGAGCGCGGTCCAGAGTGCGTCCGGGACGTCGATGCGGGGCGGGTCCGACGTGACGTGTCGGTAGGCGACGGCGAAGTCGGTGCCGGGGCCGGCGAAGGGCGTGCGGCCGGCGAGGAGCTCGTAGAGCATCACCCCGGCGCCGTACACGTCGGCCGCCGGACCCGCGCGGCCCTGGCTGATCGACTCCGGTGCCATGTACTGTGGCGTGCCGAGGAGCCCGGTGGTCGTGCGTTCGCGGTCCGCCACGACCGAGGCGATGCCGAAGTCCGACACCCGGACGTCGCCCGTCGCACCCGCGGTCCACGCCGTCGCGAGGAGCACGTTGTCGGGCTTCACGTCCCGGTGCGTGACGTCCTGCCCGTGTGCCGCGGCCAGGGCGTCGAGCGTCTCCGCCGTGATGGTCAGCGCGTCGCGGGGCGGCAGCGTGCCGGACGCCCGGAGCAGGTCCCGCGCGGAGCCTCCGTCGACCAGGTCCATGACGATCGCGAGCCGGTCGCCCTCGACCACGAGGTCCCGGACGCGCACGATCGAGGCGTGCTGCAGCCCGAGCAGCACGGTGCGCTCCCGCACGAAGCGTTCGACGATCGCCGGGTCCGCGGCGAGCTCGGCGCGCAGCAGCTTCGCGGCGACGTGCTCGCCCGAGGCGGTGTGCTCGGCACGCCAGACCTCGCCGGTGGCACCCGTGCCGAGCAGGTCGACGAGTCGGTACGAGGCGCCGAGCGGCTCTCCGCGGCCGTACTGTGCCTGGCCCTGCTCCGCCACGATCCCCCCGAGTGCCCCGGTCGACCCCTCGCCGACCGCGCCATGTTACCGGCCGGGACCCGCCGCGTACTGGACGTCGACCGCGTGCTGTGCGAAACCCGACCGGCGGTAGAGCGCGAGTGCCGGCTCGTTGTCGCCCTCGACGTAGAGCGCCGCCGCGGACAGTCCCCGCCCGGTCAGGTGCGAGGCACCGGCGCGCATGAGCACGCCCCCGATCCCGCGACCCTGCTGGTCGGGACGGACGGCCACGGCGTAGAACTCGCCGAGGTCGCCCTCGACCTTGAGCCAGCACGACCCGACGAGCTCGCCGGCGTCGTCGCGCAGGAGCAGCAGGTCGTCGCCGGAGAACCACGGCTCGGCCTCGCGGGCACGGAGGTCGTCGAGCGTCATCCGCCACTGCTCCGGGTGGTGCGCGAACGCGGCGGCGTTCAGGGCGAGCCAGGCGGACTCGTCCTCGGGGTCCCCGGCACGGAACGCCTCGAGTGTCCAGCCCGTCGGGACCCGGGGGTCGACGGGGCCGTCGGCGATCGGCGCCCGCAGCTGCAGGAGCGTCCGGACGGCGGTCCACCCGTGCCGTCGGGCGAGTGCCCGGGCAGCGGGGTGGTCCCCGTGCGCCCACGCGAGCCGCGGGACACCGGCCCCGGACGTGCCGCCGGCCTCGCCGGCGGCACCGGCGTCACCGGCGTCACCGGGCGCGAGCACCTGCGCGACCAGGGCCGACCCGATCCCGCGACCACGGGCCTCCCGTGCGACCACGAGCTCCAGCTCGCCGTCACGGACCACGGCGACCCCGCGCTCGTCCCCCACGACGTGCGCGCGCCCCGCGCGCACGTCGACCAGCGTCTGGTCGGAGAAGGGCGGGGCCTCACCATCGGCGGCGGACGCCGCGGCCAGGAGCTCGACGACCGCGAGCACTACTGACCCGCCAGCCGGTCCGCCTCGTCGTCGTAGACGTTGAAGCGGTAGCCGACGTTCCGGACCGTGCCGATCAGGGACTCGAGGTCCCCGAGCTTCGCGCGGAGTCGGCGGACGTGGACGTCGACCGTGCGGGTGCCGCCGAAGTAGTCGTAGCCCCAGACCTCGCTGAGCAGCTGCTCGCGGGTGAACACGCGGGAGGGGTGCGTGGCGAAGAACCGGAGGAGCTCGAACTCCTTGAAGGTCAGGTCGAGCGGCCGGCCCCGGACCTTGGCGGAGTAGCTCGCCTCGTCGATGACGACGCCGGAGGCCTGGATCTTCGAGCCCGTCTGGGTCTTGGCGGCGCGCCCCGTGGTGAGGCGGATGCGGGCGTCGACCTCGGCCGGTCCCGCGGTCTCGAGCACGACGTCGTCGACGTTCCACTCGTTGTTCACGGCGGTCAGGCCGCCCTCGGTCACGACGAGCACGATCGGCGTCGTCGACCCGCTCGTGGCGAGGATCTTGCACAGGGCCTTCGCGCTGACCAGGTCGGTGCGGGCGTCCACGAACATCAGGTCGCTCTGCGGGGCGTTGACCAGCTGCGCCGCCTCGGCGGGCACGTGGCGGATCCGGTGGCTCAGGAGACCGAGACTCGGCAGGACGTCGCCGGGCGCGGCTGAGGTGAGTACCAGGAGCTGGGCCACAGGACCTCCAGGGCGTGGGGGAGTCGTGCACACATCCTAGTGATGCTCGCGAAGCCGGCCCCCGTCCGGCCGGACGGCGACGCCGCGCCGTGCAACGAAGCCGGCCCCCGTCCGGCCGGACGGCGACCGGACCTCGGACACCGTGCGCCTGCCATGATGGTCCGCGTGAGCGAGACGGACCAGCCCCTCGACCAGCGTCGCCTGCGTCTGACCTCCGTGCTGCCCGTCTGGCTGCTCGCCGTCGTCGGCGCCGTGCTCGTCCTGACGCTCACGCAGAAGGACTCCTTCGCGTGGCTGCTCCTCGTGTTCGTGCTGTGCGTGCTCGTCAGCTTCGTGCTGCAGCTCATCACCGCGACGAAGGACGGCCTGGTCGAGCGGATCAGCATCGCCTCCTCGGGGGCGTTCGTCGTCGTGCTCGTCACCGCCGTGGTGCTCCTGGCGCGCTGAGGTCCACCGCGTAGACTCGCGGCATGGATTCGCTGCTTGCGCTCGAGCTGTTCTACGTGGGGCTCCTCGGCCTCGCGTCGCTCGCGATCGCGTTCATCTCGGTCGTCGTCGTCGTGAAGCTGTTCAAGGGTCAGCGTTGATCGAACTGCCGGAGGGCCTGGCGCCCGAACTCGTCCCGCTGTCGTGGCTCGTGGGCGTCTGGGAGGGCACCGGCGTCGTCGAGTACCCCGTGGGTGACGAGGACGAGCCCCGGAAGTACGAGTTCGGCCAGCGCGTGAGCTTCAGCCACGACGGCCTGCCGTACCTCAACTACTCCTCGACGACGTGGCTGCTCGACGACGAGCACACGCCGCTCGCCGCGGAGATGGGCTACTGGCGGATCGATCGGCCGAACGAACCCGGCGACCGCGGTCCCGCGATGCTCATGGGTGACGGGCCGACCCCGTTCAGCACGGTGGAGAGCGTCGAGACGCTCCGCAACACCACCGACGGCTTCGACGTGGAAGCCGCGATCATCCACCCGACGGGCGTCAACGAGCTCTACGTCGGACGCGTCAAGAAGGGCCGCATCGACCTGGCGACGGACGCCGTGATGCGCTCGCCGAACGCGAAGGACTACTCCGCGGCCACCCGGCTGTACGGCCTGGTCGAGGGCAAGCTGTTCTGGGCTTGGGACATCGCCGCGCTCGGGCAGCAGCTCACGTCGCACGCCTCGGGGCAGCTCGCGAAGGTCGACTGATGGCCGTCTTCGCCGAGCGACCCGGCTTCGTCGCGTCCGACGCCGGTCCCGCCGCGCACTTCGGCAACCCGACGGGCGAGCAGCGTGCGCTGGCCGCGGGCCGTGCCGTCGTCGAGCTCGGCCTCGGCGTCGTCACGGTGACCGGGCCGGACCGGCTGACCTGGCTCAACTCGATCACGTCGCAGCTGATCACCGGGCTCGCGCCCGGCACGTCCACCGAGACGCTCGTGCTCGACCAGTCCGGTCGAGTCGAGCACGCCGCGCGGGTCGTCGACGACGGCGTGACGACGTGGCTCCTCACCGAGCCGGCCGACGCCGCACCGCTGGCCGCCTGGCTCGACAGCATGCGGTTCATGCTCCGCGTCGAGGTCGCGGACCGCTCCGCCGACCTCGTCACGCTCGGGCGCTTCGCCGGGTCGGCGGTCGCCGACCCGGTGGTCGAGTGGGTCGACCCGTGGGCGTCCGTCACGCCCGGTGGGTGGGGCTACGCCGCACTGGAGGCACACCCCGCCTCCGACTGGACCCTCCGCATCGACGTGGTCACCCCCGAGGCCGCTGCCGACACGGCCGCGTCCGACGTCCCCGCCGCGGGGCTCCTCGCGCTCGAGGCCCTGCGCATCGCCGCCTGGCGTCCCTCGCTGTCCGACGTCGACGAGCGGACGATCCCGCACGAGCTCGACTGGCTCCGCTCCGCCGTGCACCTGTCGAAGGGCTGCTACCGCGGGCAGGAGACGGTCGCCAAGGTCCACAACCTCGGGCACCCGCCGCGCCGCGTCGTGATGCTGCACCTCGACGGGTCGGACGGTGTGCTCCCCGCGCCCGGCACCCCCGTGGTGTCCGACGGGAAGGACGTCGGCCGACTCACCGCGGCGGCACTGCACCACGAGCTCGGACCGATCGGGCTCGCGGTCGTCAAGCGCTCCCTGGACCCGACGGCGACGCTCGAGCTCACGGTCGACGACGTGGTCGTGACGGCCGCGCAGGAGATCATCGTCCCGCCGGAGGCCGGCGCGACGGCCAACGTGCCGCGCCTGCCCAGGCTCGGAGCCGTCCGGCGCGGCTGAGCAGCGGCGGCCTGCGGCTCGGGCTCAGGCGGGGGCGACGGCCGACCAGGGGACGCTGAGCTCGCCGAGGCGCCAACGGGTCACCCCGTGCAGCACCGGCCAGCCCCGGTCACGCACGCCCTGCACCGTGGCGATCCACCGCTGGCGGGGACCGTACGTGCCGAGCGGCGCGGCCACCGCCCACGCGCGGTCGAGGTCGAGCAGGAACGCGTGCACCCGCTCCCCGGGGACGTTCCGGTGGATGAGTGCCTTCGGCAGCCGTTCGGCGACGATGCTCGGCACCTCGAGGCCGGCGAGGCGCAACGACACCGTGAAGGTGTGCGGCGCGTGCTCGTCGAGGGTGACCCACGACGCGACCCGCCCGACCTCGTTGCACGTGCCCTCGACGAGCGCCCCGCCCGGCTGCAGGCGGTCCTGCATGATCCGCCACGAGTCCACGACCGCCGACTCGTCGTACTGCCGCAGGACGTTGAACGCGCGGATCACTGCCGGACGGCGGTCTCCCGGCGTCGGGGTCTCGAACCCGCCGAGCCGGAAGGTCACCCCGTCGCGGGTGCCGGCGTTCGCCAGGGCCACGCGTGCGGGCTCGATCTCGATGCCGGTGACCTCGACGTCCGGACGGACCCGGGCCAGTCGGTCGCGGAGCTCGAGCGTCGTGGTCGGCCGGGCGCCGTACCCGACGTCGGCCACGAGCGGGTCGTCCGTCCGCCGCAGCACCGGGAGCGACGCGATCCACCGGTCGACCCGGCGGAGCCGGTTGTGCCCGGTGGTGCCGCGCGTGACGTTCCCGATGGGCATGGGACCAGGCTACGGGGCCGACGCCGCTCGGTAGACTCGGGCGCATGACCTCCACGCTCGTCCTGCTCCGTCACGGCAACAGTGACTGGAACCAGAAGAACCTGTTCACCGGTTGGGTCGACGTCCGGCTCAGCGAGCTGGGCGAGAAGGAGGCGAAGCGCGCCGGCGAGCTCATCGCCGGGTCCGGCATCGTGCCGGACGTCCTGTACACATCGCTCCTGACCCGTGCGATCCAGACCGCCGACATCGCCCTGCTCGAGGCCGACCTCGCGTGGCTGCCGGTCAAGCGCGACTGGCGCCTCAACGAGCGGCACTACGGCGACCTGCAGGGCAAGGACAAGGCGCAGACGCTCGAGCAGTACGGCGAGCAGCAGTTCATGGAGTGGCGCCGCTCGTTCGACGTGCCGCCGCCCCCGATCGCCGACGACGCCGAGTGGTCGCAGGCCGGCGACCGCCGCTACGCCGACCTCGGCGACCAGCTGCCCCGGACCGAGTCGCTCAAGCTCGTGATCGACCGCCTGCTGCCGTACTGGGAGTCCGACATCACGAAGGACCTCGGCGCGGGCAAGACCGTCCTCGTCACGGCCCACGGCAACTCGCTGCGGGCGCTCGTGAAGCACCTCGACGGCATCTCCGACGACGACATCGCCGGCCTGAACATCCCGACGGGCATCCCGCTCGTGTACGAGCTCGACGACGACTTCCGTCCGACGAAGCCCTCGTACTACCTGGACCCCGAGGCCGCCGCAGCCGGCGCCGCCGCGGTCGCCGCCCAGGGCGCCAAGAAGTAGACAGCCGCACGCAGGACGCCCCGCCGGTCACCGGCGGGGCGTTCGTCGTCCGCGACGGACCGAGCGGGTCAGACGAAGTGCGACGCGATCTCCTGCACGAGTGCCCCGACGTCGTACGGGTGCGCGGTGTCCACCCGGACGACGGGCACCCCGGGCAGCGCGACCGGACCGGCGTCGCCGTGCTCGTCCCAGAACGCCAGGACGTCGGCGAGGTCGCCGTGCACCTCGTGGCGCACCGGCAGGGTTCCCGGGTCGTACCGGTCGCGCAGCCGGACCTCGGCGGTGGCCCGGTCGACGTCGCACCACACCTCGACGGCGCGCGGTGACGCGGCGGCGGCGAGTCCCGCCTCCAGGCGGTCCCGGTCACGCGACGGCAGCCAGACGGCGTCGAGGACGACCCCGTTCTCGACGGCCCGCGCCATGGACCACATCGTGTCCATCGCGATCCCGCCGAGCGGACGCGAGGCGATCATCGGGCCGACGATGTCCGCGAGCGGCTCCTTGATCCGGTCCTTCGACAGGAAGGGACAGCCGAGCACCTCGGCGAGGGCCGCCCCCACCGTGCTCTTGCCCGAACCGGGCATCCCGTTGACGACGATCGCGACCTGAGCCATGCCACGATCCTCCCGTCCCCCTGCGCAGAGCGCAAAACGCAACAGGGGCGGTTCCTCGCAGCGGTATGGCGCTGCGAGGAACCGCCGACGTTGCGTCTTGCGGATGCGACGCGACGGGAGCGGTGGGTCAGGCGGGGGAGGCCGTCACCGACGCGGCGCCGGCCCAGTCGCCCGTCGCCAGGTACTCCACCTTCTTCGCGATCGACACCGCGTGGTCCGCGAAGCGCTCGTGGTAGCGCGAGGCGAGCGTGGCGTCCACCGTGTCGATCGGGTTGCCCTTCCAGGTCTCGCCGAGCACGAAGTCGAAGACGCTGGCGTGCAGCTCGTCGACCTGGTCGTCCTCGTCGCGGATCTCGGCGGAGAGCGCGATGTCCTCGGTGGCGAGCAGGCGGGTGAGCTTCTGCGCCATCGCGACGTCGTGCGCGCCCATCTTCTTGAAGGTGGGGCGCAGGCCCTTCGGCACGACCTTCTCCGGGAAGCGCTGGCGGGCGAGCTGGGCGATGTGCTCGGCCATGTCGCCCATGCGCTCGAGCGACGAGCTGACGCGCAGCGCGGTCACGACGACGCGCAGGTCGCGGGCGACGGGGGCCTGGCGGGCGAGGATGTCGATGGCGACCTCGTCGAGGGCGTTCGCGGCGGCGTCGATCTTGGCGTCGTCGGCGATCACCTCCTCCGCGAGGGCGACGTCGGAGTCGCTGAACGCCTGCGTCGCGCGGGTGATCGCGGACTCGACGAGCCCGGCGATCTCGGTCAGACGCTCTTGGACGTCCTGGAGCTCCTGCTGGAAGACTTCGCGCATGGGGGATGTGCCTCTCTGATGCGTACCGGTCGAGTGTCGTCAGGGCAGGTGAACGAACGGTGACCTGCGGCTGAACACCTCGCGCAGCGGACCCGGAAACACCGTCGCCGGGGGTGAACGGCGTCGGAACCGGACGTGTCCGTCCCTACACTGGCGGCATGGACAACGTGTGGCTCGTGCCACTCTCGATGCTCCTCGGTGGGGTGTTCGGCGCGGGGGTCGTGGTGCTCGTCATCACGGCGGAACGCACCGCCCGTGCCGCCGACGTCGCGGAGCGGACCCTGCCGGACGGCGTCGCCGCGGTGATCGCGACGATGCACAACCCGGCGGTCGTGGTCGACCCGTCGAACACCGTCGTCGCGGCCTCGCCGCAGGCGCTCACGGTCGGGCTGGTGGTGCGGCGGAAGCTCGCGCACCGGGAGCTCGTCGAGCTGGTGGACCGGGTGCGTCGGAGCGGCGAGATGGGGTCGGAGGACCTCGAGCTGCCCCGCGGCCGGAGCGGCGAGCTCATCGGCTACCTGAGCTTCCGGGCGGCGCAGCTCGGCAACCGGTACGTCCTCGTCACGGCCGACGACCTCACCGAGAGCCGCCGCATCGACGAGGTCCGACGGGACTTCGTCGCGAACATCTCGCACGAGCTGAAGACCCCGATCGGCGCGATCGGCCTGCTCGCCGAGACCCTGGTCGTCGCCGCGGACGACCCCGAGCACGTGAAGAAGTTCGCCGGGCAGCTGATGACCGAGTCCGAGCGGCTCGGTGCCCTCACGAAGGACATCATCGAGCTCTCGCGCCTGCAGTCCGTGGACACGCTGGAGAACAGCGAGGAGACCTCGATCGACAAGATCGTGCAGGCCGCCGTCGACGCGAACGAGGTCGTCGCGCGCGCCCGGGACATCGACCTGGTCCGTGCGAAGCGCACGAAGCTCCGCGTGATGGGGGACCCGGGGCTGCTGCAGGTCGCGGTGTCGAACCTCATCGCCAACGCCGTGAAGTACTCGCCGGACCACACCCGCGTCGGCGTGGGCGTCCGGTCGGCGAAGGGCTTCGTCGAGATCGCCGTGACCGACCAGGGCGTCGGCATCCCCGAGGCCGACCTCGACCGCGTGTTCGAGCGGTTCTACCGCGTCGATCCGGCGCGCTCCCGGGCGACCGGCGGCACCGGGCTCGGCCTCGCCATCGTCAAGCACGTCGTCGGCAACCACGGCGGCGACGTGCGCGTCTGGTCGCAGCCCGGCAAGGGCTCGACCTTCACGATCCGTCTCCCCGAGGCGGATCCCGACCTCACCACCGCCCTCGAAGAGCAACTGGAAGAGCAGCCATCGTGACCAAGATCCTCATCGTCGACGACGAGCCGGCCCTGAGCGAGCCCCTGGAGTTCCTCCTGCAGCGGGAGGGCTACGAGACCGCCGTCGCGGCGGACGGCGTGACCGCGCTGTCGAAGTTCGACGCGGAGAACCCGGACCTCGTGCTGCTCGACCTCATGCTCCCGGGCCTCAGCGGCACCGAGGTCTGCCGGCAGATCCGCACGCGGTCGAACGTGCCGATCATCATGCTCACCGCGAAGGACTCCGAGGTGGACATCGTCGTCGGGCTCGAGCTCGGCGCGGACGACTACGTGACGAAGCCGTACTCGACGCGGGAGCTGCTCGCCCGGCTCCGGGCGGTGCTGCGGCGTCGGACCGAGGACGACCCGGGCGACAGCGGGATCCTGCAGGTCGGCGGGATCCGGATGGACGTCGAGCGGCACACGGTGTCGGTGGACGGGTCCGAGACGCCGATGCCGCTCAAGGAGTTCGAGCTGCTCGAGCTGCTGCTGCGGAACGCCGGCCGTGTGCTCACCCGCGGGCAGCTCATCGACCGGGTGTGGGGGTCCGACTACTTCGGGGACACCAAGACGCTCGACGTGCACATCAAGCGGATCCGCTCGAAGATCGAGCGCGTGCCGAGCACACCCGAGATCCTCGTCACCGTCCGCGGCCTCGGCTACCGCATCGAGGGCTGAGCCCGACCCGTCGGCCGTTCCTGGTCGCGTCGCCTCGGCGACGCGGCCGGGTCCGGACGGACTGGAGGCCCGGTGCCGGTTCTCGGAACCGGCCCCGGGCCTCCAGTCTGACGCGCCTGGTGCGCGCTCGCTTTGGCGCGCTGCGTCAGTTGCCGGAGCTGGTGGCCTCGCCGGTCGGGGTGGCCCCGTCGGTGGACTCGGTGCCGGCGCCCGGCGTCGCGGTGCCCGTGGGGCTCGGCGACGGTGCGAGGCTCTGGTACTCCTCCATCGCGTTGGTCAGCACGGGGACGCTGGCCGAGACGCCCTCGGCGCCGGAGTACGAGAAGTAGGTCTTGACGAGCGAGCCGGGCCGGGCGTCCGCGCCCTCGAAGACGACCGCCTTCGCGCCGGTCTGCTCGGTGCCCTGCGAGTCGCTGCCCTCCTGGGCGCTCGAGCCCTCGCTGCTCGACACCGTCGGGGTGTTCGTGCCGAGGTCGCGGCGGCTGCCGGCGGGGACGACGACCGTCTGGGTGTCGCCGCCGAGCTCGATCGAGAGCGTGATGTCCTCGGACTCGTCGGTGTTGATGACGGTGCCGATGAAGCGTGCGTCCTCGCCGCGGTCGGAGATGAAGAGCGCGTTGCGGATGTCGAGCTTGCCGGTGGTGACGTTCACGCCGTCGGTGATCTGCTTGATCTCCGTCGTGTGCGCCGGCGACATGAACTCGCAGCCGGTGGCGCCGAGCGCGATGGTTGCCGCAACGGCGACGGACACGAGTACCCGAGCTCGCAAGAGATTCCTCCGGAAGATCACGATGGTGGACCGGACGGTCCGGCACCATCCTAGCGATCACCCGGGTGTGGGTCCGCCCCGGCCCCACTACCCGAAACGCCCTTGTGGTAAACTGGGGGTTCTGGGAACGGAGCCTGATACATGCAATTCGAGGTCGGCGAGACCGTCGTCTACCCCCACCACGGGGCGGCAACCATCTCTGAAGTCAAGACTCGCGTCATCAAGGGCGAGGAGAAGGTCTACCTGAAACTCCGCGTCACGCAGGGTGACCTGACGATCGAGGTCCCGGCGGACAACGTCGACCTGGTCGGCGTCCGCGACGTGATCGGCAAGGAAGGACTCGACAAGGTGTTCGAGGTCCTCCGGGCACCGTTCACCGAGGAACCGACCAACTGGTCGCGCCGCTACAAGGCGAACCTCGAGAAGCTCGCCTCCGGTGACGTCATCAAGGTGTCCGAGGTCGTCCGTGACCTCTGGCGCCGCGACCAGGACCGCGGGCTCTCGGCGGGCGAGAAGCGGATGCTGGCCAAGGCGCGCCAGATCCTGATCTCCGAGCTGGCCCTGGCCGAGAAGACCGACGAGGACAAGGCGTCGACCGTCCTCGACGAGGTCCTCGCCTCCTAGCGCGACCAGCACCCTGGCGCCACAGCACGACGACACGACCGCCCTGCTCCCCGGACCCCGGGTGAGCAGGGCGGTCGTCGTCGTCGCGGCCGGCTCCGGGACGCGCCTGGGCATCGGTGACGCGAAGGCCTTCGTGCCGGTCGCCGGCGAGCGCATGCTGACGCGGGCGGTGCGGACGGTGTTCACCCTGGCCGAGCCGACCTTCGTGGTCGTCGTCGCGCCGACCGCCCGGTTGGACGAGTGCCGGGCGCTCGTCGCGGCCGTCGCGGGTCCCGCCGCTGCCCTGACGAGCGTGGTCGCCGGTGGCGCCGACCGGCACGCGTCCGTGCAGGCCGGGCTCGACGCGCTGCCCGACGGCATCGAGTGGGTGGGCGTGCACGACGCCGCCCGGTGCCTGACCCCGGCGGCGCAGTTCGCCGCCGTGTTCGAGCGCGCGGAGACGACCGGGGACGGGGTCGTCCCGGCGCTGCCCGTGACCGACACCGTCAAGCGGGTCGAGGGCGACCTGGTGGTCGAGACGGTCGACCGGTCCGCGCTCGTCGGTGTCCAGACCCCGCAGGTGTTCCCGCTGCGGGCCCTCCGGGACGCGTACGCGGCGGCGCAGCGGTCCGAGACCGACGACGCCGGGGTGTTCCGTGCGGCGGGCGGCGTGGTCCGCACGGTCCCCGGGCACGCCGACGCGTTCAAGATCACCACCCGCTGGGACCTCGCACGGGCCGAGGCGATCGTCGCGGACTCGGCGCTGCCCACGGTCCGCATCGGGCTCGGCGTCGACGTGCACGCGTTCGACGACGCATCGCCCTGCCGCGTCGGCCTGCTCGACTTCCCCGGACAGCCCGGACTCTCCGGCCACAGCGACGGGGACGCCGTGGCGCACGCCGTCTGCGACGCGCTGCTCTCCGCCGGCGGGCTCGGGGACATCGGCGGTCGGTTCGGCACCTCCGACCCCCGATACGCGGGCGCGTCCGGCGACGTGTTCGTCCGCGGGGCCGTCGAACTGCTCGCGGCGGCGGGTCTCGTGCCGACCTCGGTGACGGTGCAGGTGATCGGCAACCGCCCGCGCATCGGGGCACGGCGGACCGAGATGCAGGACGCCCTCGCCGCGGTCGTCGGGGCACCCGTCGCGGTGTCCGGCACGACGACCGACGGGCTCGGGCTGACCGGACGCGGCGAGGGGCTCGCCGCGATCGCGACCGCCGTGGTGCGCCCCGCCTGACCGCCCGTCCGACGTCCTAGGCTGGACGGGTGACCGTTCGCCTGTACGACTCCCGCGCCGCAGCCGTCGTCGACCTCGTCCCGCTGGTCGACGGACAGGTGAGCATGTACGTCTGCGGTCCGACGGTGCAGTCGTCGCCCCACATCGGGCACCTGCGCTCGGCGCTCGTGTACGACGTCTGGCGCCGGTGGCTGACCTACCGCGGCTACCACGTCACCCTCGTGCGGAACGTCACGGACATCGACGACAAGGTGCTCGACCTGGCTGCGGGCACCGACGAGCCGTGGTTCGCCCGGGCGTACCGCGTCGAGCGGGAGTTCACCGCGGCGTACGACGCCCTCGGCATCCTGCCGCCGACGTACGAACCCCGTGCGACCGCGAGCGTGCCGCAGATGCACGACATCATCCAGCGGCTCATCGAGCGCGGGCACGCCTACGCCGCCGCGGACGGCTCCGGCGACGTCTACTTCGACACCGGCAGCTGGGCCGACTACGGCGCCCTGACCCGGCAGCGCCGCGAGGACATGGTGGACGCCGCCGACGCCGACCCGCGCGGCAAGCGGGACCCGCGGGACTTCGCGCTCTGGAAGGGCGCGAAGCCCGGCGAGCCGGCGACCGCGACGTGGGACTCCCCGTGGGGCCCGGGTCGGCCAGGGTGGCACATCGAGTGCTCCGCGATGTCCCGCCGGTACCTCGGTCCGGCGTTCGACGTGCACGGCGGCGGGCTCGACCTGCGCTTCCCGCACCACGAGAACGAGCTCGCGCAGTCGACCGCTGCCGGTGACGGCTTCGCGTCGTACTGGCTGCACAACGGACTCGTGACCGTCGACGGGCAGAAGATGTCGAAGTCGCTCGGCAACTCGATCTTCGCCGCGGACTTCCTCGGCGCCGCCCGGCCGGCGGTCGTCCGGTACTTCCTCGGCGCCGCGCACTACCGCTCGTCGATCGACCACCACGAGGGCTCCCTGGCCGAGGCCGAGGCGGCGTACGACCGGATCGCCGGGTTCCTCGACCGTGCCGCCGGCCGCCTGACCGGGCAGCACGCGACGACCGCCGCGGGGGTGCCCGACGCCTTCGCCGCGGCCATGGACGACGATCTCTCGGTGCCCCAGGCCCTCGCCGTGCTGCACGACACCGTGCGCGCCGGGAACGCCGCCCTGGACGCCGACGATGCGGAAGCGCTCGGGGTCGCGTACCATCAGGTGGCCGCGATGGTCGAGGTCCTCGGCATCGACCCGCGAGCGGCCCACTGGTCCGGTGGTGGTCAGGACGTCTCGGCCGCACCGCTCGCCGCGCTCGTCGACCGCCTCGTGCAGGAGCGCGCGGACGCCCGTTCCGCACGGGACTTCGCCACGGCGGACCGCGTGCGCGACGACCTCGCAGCCGCGGGGATCACCATCGAGGACACCGCAGCAGGAACACGCTGGAGCATCGCCTGACAACGGCCGTGCCGGACAGGAGAGAGCAATGAAGAACGTCTCGGGGAGCAAGAAGGGCCGGCCCGGCGCCGTCCGCTCCGGCCGCAAGGGCAACAAGCAGGTCGGCTCCGGCGGCCAGGGCGCGCAGGCGCTCGAGGGGCGCAAGCCCACGCCGAAGGCCGAGGACCGGCCGTACCACCCCGCCGGCAAGCGCAAGGCCGCCAAGGAGCGCTTCGAGGCCGCTCGGGGTCGCCACGGCGCCTCGAGCTCGCCGCAGCAGCGCACCGGCCGCCCGCCGCAGCGGAAGACCGACGACTCGGAGCTCGTGACCGGACG
Organism: Curtobacterium sp. AG1037; assembly: GCF_003349855.1. NCBI lineage: Bacteria > Bacillati > Actinomycetota > Actinomycetes > Micrococcales > Microbacteriaceae > Curtobacterium > Curtobacterium sp. AG1037. Next base: position 374,317 of record NZ_QQAO01000002.1, read on the forward strand.
CAACTCCGTGCTCGAGGCCCTGCGCACGAAGACGCCCTCGACGACGCTCTACGTCGCCGCCCGCATCGAGGTCGACGACCGCGTCAAGGAGATCCTGGCGCTGGCGAACCACCGAGGTGTCCCGATCATGGAGATCATGCGGCCGGAGCTCGACCGCATCACCGGGCACGACAGCGTGCACCAGGGCGTCGCGCTCAAGGTGCCGGCGTACGAGTACGCGGTCGCCGAGGACCTGGCCGAGCGTGCGTTCTCCCGCGATCAGGTGCCGCTCATGGTGGCGCTCGACGGCATCACCGACCCGCGGAACCTCGGCGCGATCATCCGCTCGACTGCGGCGTTCGGCGGGCACGGCGTCATCGTGCCGCAGCGTCGCTCGGTCGGGGTGACCGCGTCGGCGTGGAAGACCTCCGCCGGTGCCGCCGCCCGCACCCCGGTCGCGATGGCGCCGAACCTGACGCAGACCCTGAAGTCGCTCAAGTCGATGGGCCTCTTCGTGCTCGGCCTCGACGGTGACGGTGACGTGGAGCTCGACGCCCTCGAGCTCGCCGACCGGCCGATCGTGATCGTCGTCGGGTCCGAGGGCAAGGGCCTGTCGCGCCTGGTCACCGAGACCTGCGACGCGATCGTCTCGATCCCGATCTCGAGCGCCACGGAGTCGCTCAACGCCGGCATCGCCGCGAGCGTCACCCTGTGGGAGGTCGCCCGGCGCCGACGCGCCCAGTAAGCGACGAGCGCTGCGCGGACGAGCGCTGCGCACACCAGCGCGACCACCGCAAGGCCCGGTGCCGGTCCACGTGACCGGCACCGGGCCTCCTGTCCGTCCGCCCGCCCGTCTCGCGCCGCGAGCGTTCACGACGTGCCGCGTGCGGTCCGCCGAGCATGCACCAAGTGTCGGCTGCGGGCCGCGAACGTGACAGATCTGGCCCGCTCGCGGAACGCGAGCGGGCCAGGCGCGCCCCGGAAGGCGCGTGACCCGGCAGCGTCAGACGCTCGCGCGCCAGTCCTCGACGTCCTCCTCGTCGGACGCTGCGTCTGCGTCGTCGACGACCGGGATCGGCAGCGTCATGGACGAGGTCGGCGGGTTGATCAGCAGGCGCTCGTCGCGGCGGTGCCGGAGCACGTCGTTGATGTACGCGGTCGTGGCCTCGGGGAGGGAGACCGAACGCTCCTCCTCCTGGGACATGTACCAGCGGTGCTCGAGCAGCTCGTGGAAGACCTCGGCGGGCTCGAGCCGTCCGCGCAGGTCCCGCGGGATCGAGCGCACGACGGGCTCGAACACGCGCGAGACCCACTCGTGCGCCACCATCTCCTCGTCGAGCCGGTCCCGGCCGTTGCGCGCCCGGTACGCATCGAGGTCGTTGAGCAGCCGCCGCGCCTGGTTCTCGCCCGCGTCCAGTCCGGTCAGGCGGAGCAGCCGGCGCTGGTGATGCCCCGCGTCCACGACCTTGGGCTGGATCCGCACCTGCGAGCCGCCCTCTGTCGTGTGGATCGACAGCTCCTCGATGTCGAAGCCGAGCGCGTTGAGCCGCTCGACCCGGTCGTTGATGCGCCAGCGCTCCTTAATGTCGAACTGCTCGGTGCCGGTGAGCTCCTTCCAGAGCGTCCGGTACTGCGCCACGATGCGGTTCGACACGTCCACGGCGTCGGCGTTCTCGTCGAGCCGCCCACCGGCCTCGAGGTCGAGCAGCTCGCCCGCGATGTTGACGCGCGCGACCTCGAGGTCGTTCTCGCGCTGCCCGTTCGACAGTCCGCCGGGGTAGAGCTTGCCGGTCTCGGCGTCGACCAGGTAGGCCGCGAACGCGCCGGCGTCACGGCGGAACAGCGTGTTCGAGAGCGAGACGTCGCCCCAGTAGAAGCCGATCACGTGCAGCCGGACGAGCAGCAGGGCGAGGGCGTCGACGAGTCGCGTCGCCGTCTCCGGGCGGAGGGTCTGCGAGTACAGCGCCCGGTACGGCAGCGAGAAGCGCAGGTGCCGGGTGACGAGCACCGGGTGCAGCGGCTCGCCGTGCTCGTCGACGCGGTTCGTGATGACCGCCACGGGGTCCACACACGGCACGTCCATGCGCTGCAGCGTCTTGAGCATCTCGTACTCCGCACGGGCGACCTCTTCGCCGGTCTCCTTCACGGCGGCCACGTACCCGCTCAGGTGCACGAAGCGGACGAGGTGCCGCGAGATGCCCTTCGGGAGCGCGACGATGACGTCGTCCGGCCAGTCCTCGAGCGGCAGGTCCCACGGCAGGTCGAGGAGACCGGGGTCGACGGTGGCTGCGGTGATGGACATGGAGTCGGGCACGGTTGGCTCCTGTTGGTACGGGTGGCTCCTGCTGGTACGCGCGGCTGGCAGACGGGAGGCGCGGTGCCAGCTGGCACCGCGCCTCCTGTCCGGCTGTTCCAGCGTCAGGCGCTAACGACGGCCTTGTCGTCGAGACGCTCGCCCGACTCGGTGTCGAAGGCGTGGACGTGGCCCTGCTTCGGCGCGATCACGATCGTGTCACCGATCGAGGGGTGCGAGCGACCGTCGACACGGGCGACGATGTCGGCGCGCTGGCCGTTCACGTCGGCGTGACCGTACAGGTAGCCGTCGGCGCCGAGCTCCTCGACGACGTCGACCGTGACCGGCAGGCCCTCGCCCGAGGTCGAGACGATGACGTCCTCGGGACGGATGCCGACGGTGATCTGCCCGGCGCGCGCGTTCGACAGCGTGTCGCGGTCGATCGCGTGGTTCAGCGTGCCGAACTTGATCCCGCCCTCGACGACGTCGGCCGGGAGCAGGTTCATGGCGGGCGAACCGATGAAGCCGGCGACGAACACGTTGTTCGGCTTCTCGTACAGGTCGCGCGGGGTGCCGACCTGCTGCAGGATGCCGTCCTTGAGCACCGCGATGCGGTCGCCCATGGTCAGCGCCTCGGTCTGGTCGTGCGTGACGTAGACCGTGGTGACGCCGAGGCGACGCTGCAGCGAGGCGATCTGCGTGCGGGTCTGGACGCGGAGCTTGGCGTCGAGGTTCGACAGCGGCTCGTCCATGAGGAACACCTGCGGCTGACGGACGATGGCGCGGCCCATCGCGACGCGCTGACGCTGACCTCCGGAGAGCGCCTTCGGCTTGCGGCCGAGGTACTGCTCGAGGTCCAGGAGCTTGGCGGCCTCCTGCACGCGGGTGGCGCGCTCTTCCTTGCCGACACCGGCGATCTTGAGCGCGAAGCCCATGTTCTCGGCGACGGTCATGTGCGGGTACAGCGCGTAGTTCTGGAAGACCATCGCGATGTCGCGGTCCTTCGGCGGGACGTCGGTGACGTCGCGCTCGCCGATGCGGATCGCACCGGAATTGACCTCTTCGAGGCCGGCGAGCATGCGCAGCGAGGTCGACTTGCCGCAGCCGGAGGGGCCGACGAGGACGAGGAACTCGCCGTCGGCGATGTCCAGGTCGAGGGAGTCGACCGCGGGGCGGTTGCCTCCGGGGTAGAGACGGGTTGCCTTGTCGTAGGTGACGGACGCCATGAGCGTTCGATCCTTCCTTCACCGGCAGGTACGTGCCGGACGATCCGTTGTGAAGCGGTTGCCCGATGGGGCCCCGGATGGTCGCCGTCGACCATCGATGCTCATACAACACGAGTTCCCCCCGCAGCGCCAGTGCCCCGGACGACCTGGTTGGCTGGTCCCAGGAAGGACCACTACGATCGGCGGGTCCGTCCGGCGTGCGGGGGAAGCCGTGCGGACACCAGGATCGACGTGAGGACCATCGACGCATGACCAACCGCCCCGAGGGTGACGCACGCGCCGCGCGCAACGAACGACGAGAGGCCGCGCGACAGCGGGCCCAGCGGATCCGGACGCAGCAGAAGCGCCGGCAGCGCGGGACCCGGCTCGGCCTGCAGATCGGCCTGGGCGTCGTGCTCGTCGCGGCGGCGGCCGTCGTCACGCTGGTGCTCGTCGACTCGACGCAGCCCGCCGGCCCCGGACCCGCGAACATGTCGCAGGGCGGCATCACCATCGGGCAGGACCTGAAGGCCGTGGGGTCGGGTTCGTCCGCTTCCTCGGACGCCTCGCCGTCGGCCGACCCGAGCGCGACCGCGGCGCCGAGCGTCCGCATCACGATGTACGTCGACTACCTCTGCCCGACGTGCGGCCAGTTCGAGAAGGCGAACGGCGACTACATCGCGAGCCTCGCCGAGTCCGGTGCCGCCACGGTCGACATCCACCCGATCGCGACCCTGTCGAACCGGTCGCAGGGCACGAAGTACTCGCTCCGGGCCGCGAACGCCGCCGCGTGCGTGGCGGACCGCTCGCCCGACCAGTTCTACGCCGTGAACCAGGCGCTCTTCGCCCGCCAGCCGGAGCAGGGCACCGCGGGGCTCACCGACGCACAGCTGCAGCGCATCGTCACCGGGGTGGACGGGATCCGCGACGCCGGTGCGATCCGGGACTGCATCGCCGACCAGACCTTCGCGAAGTGGGTCGACGAGCGGACGACCGCGGTGACGGCTGGCGACGTCCCGGGTTCGGACCTGCAGGACTTCCCCGGTACGCCGCTCGTGCTCGTGAACGGCAAGCAGTACGAGCTCACCTCCCCGATCACCAACGACGACTTCCGCACGTTCGTTGTGTCCGCCGCGGGGGCGACCGAGGGCACGCCGACGCCGACGCCGAGCGCGTCGGCCACGCCGTCCGCCGAGTAGCCGGCCGCCCGGCAGCGCCGGCCAGCCGTTACAGCGCGGACCCCGGCACGCTGAAGGTGTCGCACCGGGTCACGCCCTGCTCGTACCCGCGCGTGAACCACGCCTGGCGCTGCGCGCTCGACCCGTGCGTGAACGAGTCCGGGTCGACGCTGCCGGTGGCCCGCTCCTGGATGCTGTCGTCGCCGACCGCGCTCGCGGCCGACAGGGCGTCCCGGATCTGGTCGCGCGTGATCGGCTCGAAGAAGGTCTGCCCGTCGGCGTCCTTCGTCGTCGCGGCCGCGCCCACCCAGGCGCCCGCGTAGCAGTCCGCCTGCAGCTCGACGCGGACGCTCCCCGACGACGCTCCGGTGCCGGACCGGTCGGTCGCCGCGAACGTGCCCTGCAGCTGCTGCACGTGGTGGCCCCACTCGTGTGCGACGACGTACATCTGCGCGAGCGGTCCGCCGGACGAGCCGTAGCGGGACTGCAGGTCGTCGTAGAACGCGGTGTCGAGGTAGATCGATCGGTCCGGCGGGCAGTAGAACGGTCCCGTCGCGGCGGACGCCTGCCCGCACCCGGTGCCCGTCGAGCCGTCGAAGAGCACGAAGCCCGGGGTGGCGTAGTCCGTGCCGAGGTCGCGGGACTCCCGGATCCAGTAGGCGTCGAGCGACTCCGCGGCGCCCTCCATCCGGCACTCCACGTCGAGGTTCGCGTCGCGGCCGGTCCGGCACCGGGACGCCGCGTCGACGGTGTCGCCCTGCTGCTGGATCTGGGTGGTCCCGTCCCCGCCGAGGAACGGCGTGAGGTCGACGCCCGTGAACTGCGCGACGAGGAACACCACGATCGCGCCGATGCCCACCGCGCCGCCGCCGATCGCCGCCCCGCGACCGCGACGCTGCACCTTGCCGCCGGACAGCCTGGAGTCGTCGTTGAAGGTCATGCGCCAGAACGTACCCGCTCGCCGGGTCGGCGCGGAGGGACGGCGAGGAACATGGCCGGCATGGCCGACCTCGACGAACAGCACCCCCTCTTCCTCTTCGCGATGGACCAGCGGTCCTCGCTGCTGGAGCACACCTACGGCGACGACTCCGGTGAGCCGGCCGACGAGGCCGACGCCGAGCGGGTCCGCGCCGGCAAGCAGCTCGTCTACCGCGGTGTGCTCGCGGCGCTGGCCGCCGGCGCGTCCCGGGCACGCACGGGCGTCCTCGTCGACGAGCGCTACGGCGCCGACGTCGCACGGCTGGTCAAGGAGGCCGGGCTGGTGCTCGCGATGCCGGTCGAGCGGTCGGGCCGGGAGTGGTTCGAGCTGGAGTACGGCGACGACTGGGTCGCGCACGTCGACGCGTTCGACCCGGACTTCGTGAAGGTGCTCGTCCGCGACAACCCCGGTTTCGACGCCGACGAGCGCGCCGCACAGGCCGAGCGGCTCGCGGCGGTGTCCCGCACCCTGCACGACGCCGGGCGGCCGTTCCTCGTCGAGCTCCTCGTCCCCGCGACGGACGAGCAGCAGCAGGACGGCGGGACGGACTACGACCGCGACGTCCGCCCCGGGCTCGTCGTCGAGGTCGTCGGCTACCTGCAGGAGCACGGAGTCGAGCCGGACGTGTGGAAGCTCGAGGGGCTCGACCGCACCGAGGACGTCCATCGCGTGGTCGAGGCCGTCCGCGCGGGTGGCCGGGACGGCGTGCAGTGCATCGTGCTCGGTCGGGACGCCCCGGAGGAGCAGCTCGACCACTGGCTCCGGACGGCAGCTCCGGTGGACGGGTTCGTCGGGTTCGCGATCGGCCGGAGCAACTGGGAGGACGCGCTCGACGACGTCGTGCACCAGGGCCTCGATCACGAGGGCGCCGAGCGGCTGATCGCGGCGAACTACCGGCACTTCGTCGACACCTGGCTCGAGGCGCGGCCGGACGTCGTCGACGGGGTGGACACCGGCGGGCACTGACCCGGGCGGCGACCCAGGCCGCGGTGATGGTCCGGGGTCCGGAGTCCGGAGTCCGGAGTCCGGGGTCCGGGGCGGTCAGGTCCGGACGAGGGGCTCCACGGCCGCGAGCTCGTCGCCGATCCCGACGTCGACGAGTTCGATGCGCCCGGCGAGGGTGGCACCGGGACCCCGCAGGAGCCCCGCCTTCACCGCACCGAAGGTCACCGTCACGTCGGCGTGCAGCACGTGGTCGTCGGCCACGCCGCCCGTGTCGACGTCGATGCCGCTCGGCACGTCCACGGCGACGACGTACGGCGCGCGCTGGTCGCGGGCGAGCTCCCGGACCGCGTCGACGACCTCGCGGGCGGGGGAGCGCAGCGCGGTGGCGCCCTGCACCCCGATGCCGAGGACGCCGTCGAGCAGCAGGTCGGCCCGCTCCGCGGCCTCCGCGGTCAGCGCCGCGAGCCGCTCGCCGTCCGACACGACCGCCGCCCGCAACACGTCGGCAGCGCCGGCGGCCGCGACCCCGCCACGGGGCGGGGTCGGACCGGCCAGGAGGCGCGCCCCGGCTCCCAGCGCGGCTGCCAGGCCCGCCTCGTGCACACGTCGGCCGACGCGCACGACCGCCACGTGCCTCCCGGCCGACGCCAGCCGCGCCGCCGCGAACAGGGCGTCACCGCCGTTGTCGCCGCTGCCGGCGAGGACCAGCACCGAACCGGGCCCGTCCTGCGGACGGACCGCGGGGTCGTCGAGCAGGTCGCCCACGACCCGGGCGAGGCCGTCGGCCGCCCGCTGCATGAGGGGCTCGCCCGCCTCGAGGTGCGGCCGCTCCGCCGCCCGGACCTGATCGCCGCCGTAGCCGTCCATGTCGACCACCATGCCCCGGTAGCCTGGTCGCGCCATGTCACTCGTCCCCGAAGCGCCCCGACCACGTGCCGTGATGTCCCCGGACGGGCTGAAGCTCGCCACCTACGACTTCGGCGACCCGGACGCCCCCGTCGTCGTCGCGGTGCACGGCTTCGCGTCGAGCGCGGTGCTCAACTGGCACGCCTCCGGTTGGACCCGCGACCTCGTCCGCGCCGGCTACCGGGTCGTCGCGCTCGACCAGCGCGGCCACGGAGCATCGTCGAAGCCGCACGACCCGTCCGCGTACTCGATGGACCTGCTCGTGGCGGACGTCACCGCGGTCATCGACACCTACCTGCTGTCCGACGTCGCCTACCTCGGGTACTCGCTCGGCGCCCGCGTCGGCTGGCACACCGCCGAGCGGATCCCGGACCGCGTTACCCGCGCCGTCTTCGGCGGCATCCCGGACGCCGACCCGATGCGCCGGGTGGCCGTCGACCAGGCGAAGGCGTACATCGCCGACGGGACCCCCATCGAGGACCGCGTGACGAACGGGTACCTGCAGATGGCCTCGGGGGTGGAGGGGAACGACCTGCGGGCCCTCGTCGCGATGGTGGAGGGGATGCGGGACAGCATCGAGCCGACGCCCGAGAACGCACCCGCGCAGCCGATCCTGATGGCCGCGGGCAGCGAGGACGGGATCAAGGACAGCGCGGTGCGGCTCGCGGCGGCGGCGCCGGACGCGGACTTCTTCGAGATCCCGGGGCGCAACCACTTCAACGCGCCGACGGCGCGGGCGTTCCGCGAGCGGGCGATCGCGTTCCTCGGGGGCGCAACCACGCAGTGACCTCGCTCGGCGCCCCGACGTCGCGGGCCTTCCGCGACGCGGCGATCGCGTTCCTCGGCGCTTCCGTGGACGCCGCGGTGTCCGACGGGCGCTGACAGGTACTCGTGGGTCCTCGCTGACGCAGACGCCCGCGCGTAGCGTCCCGGCCATGGACTACAGACTCCTCGGCAACAGCGGGACATCGGTGTCGACGCTTACCCTCGGCACCATGACGTTCGGCAGCGAAGCCGACGAACCCACCTCGCACCAGATCCTCGACACGTTCGTCGCCGCGGGCGGCACGCTCGTCGACACCGCGGACGTGTACTCCGGCAACGAGTCGGAGCGCATCATCGGCCGCTGGCTCGCCGCGCACCCGACCGAGGCGCAGCAGGTCGTCCTCGCCACCAAGGGGCGCTTCCCGCAGGGCGACGGCCCGAACGACCTCGGCCTGTCCCGTCGGCACCTCCGGGTCGCCCTCGACGCCTCGCTCGAGCGACTCGGCGTCGAGCACATCGACCTGTACCAGATGCACGCGTGGGACGCCCTCACCCCGATCGAGGAGACCCTGCGCTTCCTCGACGACGCCGTCTCCGCGGGCAAGATCGGCACGTACGGCTTCTCGAACTACCTCGGCTACCAGGTGACGAAGGCCGTCTACGAGGCGAAGGCGCACGGCTGGGCCCCGCCGGTGACCCTGCAGCCGCAGTACAACCTGCTCGTCCGCGACATCGAGCACGAGGTCGTCCCCGCGTGCCTGGACGCCGGCATCGGCCTGCTCCCGTGGTCGCCCCTGGCCGGCGGCTGGCTCTCCGGCAAGTACCAGCGCGACGAGGCCCCCACCGGCGCGACCCGGCTCGGCGAGAACCCGCAGCGCGGCATGGAGGCGTGGGAGGCCCGGAACGGCGACGAGCGCACGTGGCAGGTCCTCGACGCAGTGTCCGCCGTGGCCGATGCGCACGGGGCCTCGAGGTCGCAGGTCGCCCTCGCGTGGCTGCTCGCCCGTCCGGCGGTGACGAGCGTCATCCTCGGCGCCCGGACGGTGTCACAGCTCGAGGACAACCTCGGTGCCGCCGACCTCGTGCTGACGGACGACGAGCTCCGGACGCTCACCGACGCGAGCGCCCCGCGGATCGACGACTACCCGTACGGCACGGCGGGCGTGGCGCAGCGCGAGCGTCGCATCACCGGCGGCCGCTGACCCGGCTCGGCGACCGGTCGGCACTCGGCAGGCATCCGGCCGGCTCCCTGCGGGAACGCAGTCGAGGCGGCCGGATCCTGCACATCCGTGCGGGAAGCCGCGAAGAGTCGCCGATCTGTGGACACGTCCCCCGTTCTGGTGTCATCCTCGTCACACGGCCGGCTGGTTACCGCGTCGAGCGCCCGGAACGCCCCCTGATCCGCGTTCCACGCGCCGAAGGGCCCGGATGAGTGATCATCCGGGCCCTTCGCCGTGACCGCGGCCTCAGTCGGCTGCGGCGTGGTGGGCCGGTACGGCCGGCTTCCCGCCGGCACGGCGCCCGGCGAAAACCGATCCCATGGACGCCGGCGTCGTCGCCGCGAGCGCGGCGCCGACCATCGCGAGGCCGACGAGCAGCAGGACGAACGCCAGCACCGTGCCGCCCGGCGGGTGCCAGGCCTGGGCACCGAGGACCTCGCTCCACGGCGCGGAGACCCCGACGGCGTAGCGCCGGAGCACCACCGCGAACGCGACGACCTGCCCCACCGCGGCGAGGACCGGCACCACGACGACGAGCGGTCGCAGGGCACGGGTCCGCAGCACGTCCCGGTCGGCGGCGAGCCCGACCACGATCAGCGTCGCGACGAACAGCGGCAGCCCGTACCGCCCCTGCCAGATGATCCCGTAGTCCGCGGCGCCGATGCCCTGCAGCACGGCGGGCACGAGCACCGTCGCGGCGACGAGGAACACGGTGCCGGGCAGCGCGCGACGGCGGACCGCGAGCCCTGCGAACACGACGAGGCCGATCCCCATCGCCCACGCCGTGACGATCCACGCGGGCAGGGTGGTGTCGAACCAGCCGAACACGCCGACCATCTGCTCGCCCCACTTCGGCGTGAGGGCGAGGGTCTTCAGCGTGCCCTCGACGAAGCCGTAGCGCTCCGGCGACGACGGGATGTAGCCAGCGGGGCCGGCGACGAAGGCCGACCAGAGCACGGCCGGCACGAGCAGGACGACCGCGGCGCCCAGGGCGGTGAGCACGGAGCGACGGCGCATGAGCCGGAGCGCGGCGGGGACGTCGGTCAGCAGGACCCCGACCACCACGACGACGACCATGAGGGGCGACGACGTGCGCATCGACCCCGCGACGACCCCGCAGACCACCAGCAGGGCGAGCCACCAGTGCAGCCGCCGTCCCGCACCGTCGTGGAGCACGAGCCAGGTCACCGCGGCGAGGGCGGCGCAGCCGGCGATCTCGACCGAGCTCGGGTTGACGAGCGCCCCGACGTACACGGTCATCGGGGTGACGGCGACGGCCGCCCACGCGGGCAGGGCGTGCCGGTGCCGGAGCGCCGCCCCGACCAGGACCACCACCGCGGCGAGCGCGGAGACGACCAGCGCGGACACGAGCCGCACCGCCAGGTACCCGTGCGCCCCCTCGACCAGGAGCGTGGGCCAGCCGACGAACAGGTAGTAGCCGGGGAAGTAGTCGCCGACCCCCGTCGAGACCTCGACGTCCCCGGACGCGGTCGAGAACGCGGGCATGCACGTGGCCGGCTTCGCGGCGTCCCGCGCGGCGCACGGCACCGCGCCCTGCGGGTCCGTCACGGCCTGCGGCACGCGCACGGTGGTGATCCCCTGCGCGCCGGTGGGCACACCGGTCCACTGTCCGCGGACCGTCGCCGCAGCCTTCGCGAAGTGGTTCGACTCGTCGGGGCCGTTGCCGATCGGTGTCGCGAGCACCCACGCCGCGGTGAGGAGGAAGACACCGACCCAGGCGACCAGGGCGACGAGCAGCAGACGGGGCCGGTTCACCCGACAACTGTACTGAGGCACGGACGACCGAACCGCAGGTGGTGGAGAGGGCCGGCAGCGGGACTCGAACCCGCAACCCCCGTATTACAAGTACGGTGCGCTACCAATTGCGCCATGCCGGCTGACGCGCCCACTCTACCGGGGCGCGTCGGGGGTCACTCCGCGGCCTCGAAGTTGAGCGAGATCGAGTTCATGCAGTAGCGGTCGCCGGTCGGGGTGCCGAAGCCGTCCGGGAAGACGTGCCCCAGGTGGCCCCCGCAGTTCGCGCAGCGGACCTCGGTGCGGACCATGCCGAGGGACTTGTCCTCGATGAGCTGGACGGCCTCGGGGCGCACCGACTCGTAGAACGACGGCCAGCCGCAGCCGGAGTCGAACTTCGTGCCGCTCTTGAACAGCTCCGCTCCGCAGGCCGCACACGTGTAGACGCCGGCGCGCTCCTCGTCGAGCAGCTCACCGGTCCACGGGCGCTCGGTCCCGGCCTGCCGGAGGACGGCGTACTGGTCCGGGGAGAGCTCCTCGCGCCACTGGGCGTCGGACTTGTCGACGTTGTACGTCATGTGTTCCTCCTGCTTCCGGCCGGGTCGACGGGCTGCCCGGCCACCTCAGTAAACTCGCCACGATGTCCGAGCATTCCGTGCGCCACGCCCGCTGGGAACGTCTGACGACGGACGAACTGTACGGCATCGTCGTCCTCCGGAACCGCGTGTTCGCGCTCGAACAGCGGGTCACGGCAGAGGACTTCGACGGCCGCGACCGCCACCCGGACACCGAGCACTGGTGGTTCGGAGCGGACGACGATCCGGTCGGGTACCTCCGGCTCGTCCGACCGGCCGCGGGGGAGCCGCACCCCGACGACGCCGCAGCACCGGCGTGGGTCGTCGGTCGGGTCGCGACGCACCCGGACCACCGCGGGCAGGGGGTCGCCGACCGGCTGGTCGGCGCGGTGCTCGCCGCCCACGGCGACGAGCCGTTCGTGCTGCACGCGCAGGAGTACGTGGCCGGGCTGTACGAGCGGCACGGGTTCGCCCGCTTCGGTACCCCGTACGACGAGGCCGGCATCCGCCACGTCGGCATGTACCGACCGTGACCGGGACGCGGGAGCGGTACGCCGCCTACGCGGAGCGCATCGCCCCGGGCTCACCGTCGTACGCGGCCTGGGCACGCTCGGTGGACGACGACCTGGTCGCGCTCCTGGAGGCGGTGCCGGCGCAGCAGCGGCAGCCCGAGCTGGTCTTCGCGGTCGCCCGGCGGCTGGGTGCGGACCCGGCGGACCCCGGTGCGCTGCGCGCGCTCGGCCGGGAGGCACGCCCCACCCTGGTCGCGGCCCTCGCCGCCGCCACGGTGCAGGCCAACGACCCGCGTCGCCTCGGTCCGGTGGTCCCCGTCCTGCAGGCGCTCGCCGCGGCGACCGACCGGCCGCTGGGGCTCGTCGACGCGGGTGCCGCCGCCGGACTCTGCTCGATCCCGGACCGCGTGACGCTCGACCACGTTCCCGCTGCCGAGCGTGCGTCCGGTCGCACCCCGGTGCCCGCGTCCCACCCCGGTGTGACGGGGTGCGACGTCGGTGGCGGGGTGCGCGACGAGCGGGTGCGGGTGCACACCGCGGTCGCGGAGCCGTCGATCCACCTGACGGTCGCCGTCTCCGGTGCCGTGCCCGCGCCGCGTGCCACGCCGATCCGGATCGGTGCGCGCGTGGCCCTCGACCCGAACCCGATCGACCTGGCCGAGCCCGGCGCGTTCGACCGGCTGGTCGAGGCCGTCCCGCCCGAGGCGACGGACCGCACCGCCCTGATGCGTGCGGCGGCGCGCGCGACGCTCGCCGTGCCTCCCGTCCGGATCCGGGGCACCCTGCCCGGTGACCTGGACCGCGCACTCGACGCCCTGCCGGACGACTGCGAACCGGTGGTCCTGACGACCGGGACGCTCGTCTACGTACCCGGCGCGGACCGGCAGCGGGTCGTCGACCGGCTCCGCGAGCGCGGCGTGCGCTGGGTCGCACTCGAACGGACCGGGATCCTGCGCGGGGTGGCCGCCAGCCTGCCCGGCGACGTCGACCCCGGCGACCCGGACGCGTTCGCGACCCTGTCGCTCGACGGCGTCGCGCTCGCGGTGTCCGACCCGTTCGGCGTCCGCGTGCGGTGGTTCCGCGCGCCCGCAGCCTGAACGCGGGCTTCGCGACAGTCCAGGCGCGTGCCAGGGTCGGCGTGCCCGCCACCCCTACGATGTGCGAGACCCGTTACCCCACCGTGACCGGAAGTGCCGTGACCACCATCCCCGCCGACGAGCTCAGCGAGCTCGACAAGCACGTACTCGCCTTCGAGCACGAGCGGGCGCGGCACGACCGCACGAAGGAAGCGGAGATCCGGGTCGAGTTCGACATGTCGCCGGCGCGCTACTACCAGGTGCTGAACCGCGTGATCGACCTGCCGGCGGCGCTCGCGTACGACCCGCAGCTCGTGACGCGACTGCAGCGGCTCCGGCACGCCCGCACCCGTGCCCGCGCGGCGCGCTCCTTCGTCGCCCCCGGCACGACGACCGATCCCCGTGAAGAGGAACGATGACCCAGAGATTCCCGCGAGACCGGTTCGACGACGTCACCGACGGCCCCCGGGTCGGGGCGCACCGCGGTGCCCGGCGTCGTGGCCGCGGCTGGATCGCGTTCGCCTGGGCAGCGCTCGCCACCGGGGTGCTCGTGCTCATCGGGGTGCTCGTGCTCGCGCTCCTCAACGGCAGCTACTCGTTCCCGGGGACGACGTCCTCGCCGGCTCCGTCGTCGTCCGCGTCCGCCTCGGCCCCGGCGACCGGTGCGCCCTCGGGCGAGGCCACGCCGTCGCCGTCCGAGACCCAGGCCCCGACGGCCGCGACCCCCGCCGAGCAGGGTGCGACGAGCGTCGTCGTCCTGAACGGCACATCGACCACCGGGCTCGCGGCGAAGGGCTCGACCGCGCTGCGGAACGCCGGCTGGCAGGTCCGCTCGACCGGGGACGCCGGGACGACCGGCACCACCGCGACGATCGTGTACTACCAGCAGGAGTCGCAGGCGGCCGTGGCGCAGGGCGTCGCGCAGGCGCTCGGGGTCTCCGCGGTGCAGCAGTCGGCGGCGTTCCCGAACGCCGACGTGACCGTGGTGCTCGGCGCCGACTACGCCGGCTGACGCGCTCCCCGCGCCGGGTTCGTTACGGCGGTGTTTCCGGGACGTTGAATTCTGACGGAATCGGCGTGAAAGGGCGTCACAACCCTTGCCACGCCGCGCTTGTTCGGTCAGAGTCATCGCCAGACGACGGCCTGTCGTCCGCACCAACGACGACCCGTCGTCTGCACCAGCACCACCAGGGAGCAAGAGATCATGGCCAACGGAACCGTGAAGTGGTTCAACGCCGAGAAGGGCTTCGGCTTCATCACCGTCGATGGAGGGGGCCAGGACGTGTTCGTGCACTACTCGGCGATCGACATGTCGGGCTACAAGGTCCTCGAGGAGGGCCAGGCGGTGACGTTCGACGTCGGCACCGGCGCGAAGGGGCCGCAGGCCGAGTCGGTCCGCCCCGCCTGAACCGCGACACCCGGAACGCGCCGTCCCCTCGGGGGCGGCGCGTTCGTCGTGCCGGGTGTTCGTCGTGCCGGGTGTTCCTCGTGCAGGGCGTTCGTCGTGCCGGGCGCGACCGTGCCGTGTCGGTGCGTGTCCTGGGAAGACGACCCGTGCCTCCCGGCTGTGTTGCACTCGACCTCGTCGAGTGCCAGAATCGGCGTTGGCACTCGCTCACGCTGAGTGCCAGCACGACCCCCATGACGACGTCCGGGAGGGACGAGAAACTCACATGGCTAAGATCATTGCTTTCAACGAGGAGGCCCGTCGCGGCCTCGAGCGCGGCCTGAACACCCTGGCCGACGCCGTGAAGGTGACGCTCGGCCCGCGCGGCCGCAACGTCGTCCTCGAGAAGAAGTGGGGCGCCCCCACGATCACGAACGACGGTGTCTCCATCGCCAAGGAGATCGAACTCGACGACCCGTACGAGAAGATCGGTGCGGAGCTCGTCAAGGAGGTCGCGAAGAAGACCGACGACGTCGCCGGTGACGGTACGACGACCGCGACCGTCCTCGCCCAGGCGCTCGTCCGCGAGGGCCTCCGCAACGTCGCCGCCGGTGCCGACCCCGTGTCGCTCAAGCGCGGCATCGAGAAGGCCGTCGCCGCCGTCTCCGACCAGCTCCTCGCCAACGCGAAGGACATCGAGACCAAGGAGCAGATCGCCGCGACCGCGTCGATCTCCGCCGCTGACTCCACCATCGGCGAGCTCATCGCCGAGGCGATCGACAAGGTCGGCAAGGAGGGCGTCGTCACCGTCGAGGAGTCGAACACCTTCGGCACCGAGCTCGAGCTGACCGAGGGCATGCGCTTCGACAAGGGCTACCTGTCGCAGTACTTCGTCACGGACCCGGAGCGCCAGGAAGCCGTCTTCGAGGACCCGTACATCCTCATCGTCAACTCGAAGATCTCCAACATCAAGGACCTGCTCCCGGTCGTCGACAAGGTGATCCAGTCGGGCAAGCAGCTCCTCATCATCGCCGAGGACGTCGACGGCGAAGCCCTCGCGACCCTCGTCGTGAACAAGATCCGCGGCATCTTCAAGTCCGTCGCCGTCAAGGCCCCGGGCTTCGGCGACCGTCGCAAGGCCATGCTGCAGGACATCGCGATCCTCACCGGCGGCCAGGTCATCTCGGAAGAGGTCGGCCTCAAGCTCGAGAACGCGACCCTCGACCTGCTCGGCAAGGCCCGCAAGGTCATCATCACCAAGGACGAGACGACCATCGTCGAGGGTGCTGGCGACGAGGACCAGATCGCCGGCCGCGTCAAGCAGATCCGCGGCGAGATCGAGGCGACCGACTCCGACTACGACCGCGAGAAGCTCCAGGAGCGCCTTGCGAAGCTCGCCGGTGGCGTCGCCGTCATCAAGGCGGGCGCTGCGACCGAGGTCGAGCTCAAGGAGCGCAAGCACCGCATCGAGGACGCCGTCCGCAACGCGAAGGCCGCCGTGGAAGAGGGCATCGTCGCCGGTGGTGGCGTCGCGCTCATCCAGGCGTCCGTCGTGCTCGACTCCCTCAAGCTCGAGGGTGACGAGGCGACCGGCGCGAACATCGTCCGCGTCGCGATCGACGCGCCGCTCAAGCAGATCGCGCTGAACGCCGGTCTCGAGCCGGGCGTCGTCGCCGCGAAGGTCCGCGAGCTCGAGTCGGGTCACGGCCTCAACGCCGCGACCGGTGAGTACGTCGACCTCGTCGCCGCGGGCATCATCGACCCGGCCAAGGTCACGCGCTCGGCGCTGCAGAACGCTGCGTCGATCGCCGGTCTGTTCCTCACGACCGAGGCCGTCGTCGCCGACAAGCCCGAGAAGGCTCCGGCCATGCCGGCCGGCGACCCCACGGGTGGCATGGACTTCTAAGCGGTCCTGACAGAAGGGCCCCGCACGCTGCGCGTGCGGGGCCCTTCTGCGTGCCGGGCGGCGTCGGGTCTCGCCGAGCGTGCCACTTCCGTCGCGCTGGACGTCGCGGGGCGACCGGCTCTGCACGCACCGCGTCCCGCGCGCGGCATGTCCTGCCCGCTCGCGACGGGCGCATGGCATCGCACAGGAGGCCCGTCCTCCGTCGTTCTCCACAGTCACGGCTCCGCGGGGCTGGTTGTGTCAGTGCTCGGCCGATGATCGTCGGCATGTCGAAGCCCCGCGCGCTCCCGGTCCCGTTCGGCCAGACCGTGTTCACCGTCGCGGACGCGCTCCGAGCGGGCATCGGCAAGGAGCGCTTGCGGCGCACCGACCTCGTCGTCCCGGTCCACGGCGTCCGCGCTCCCGCGGGAGCCGAGGTCGGGCAGGTCGAAGCGTTGTCGGTCGTGCTGCGGGACGGCCAACGCTTCAGCCACACCACCGCGGCGGGCATCTGGGGCGCGCCGCTCCCTCGCGGAGCCGGCATCGACGACGTCGTCCACGTCTCGTCCGACGGCACGGTCGCCATGCGCCGCCGCGGGGTGGTCGGCCATCGGCTGCCGACGTCCGAGGTCCGCGACACCCCGCTCGGACGGGCCAGCAGCCCGGCTCGGAGTTGGTTCGAGTGCGCTGACATCCTGTCCGCCGTGGATCTCGTCGTGCTCGGCGACCACATGGTGCGTCGCGACCGAGCCCTGGCGACCCTCGACGACCTCGCCGCGTCGATCGTGCCCGGGGCCCGCGGCGTCCGGACCGCGCGCGCAGCGCTCGAGCGCATCCGCGCCGGTGCCGAGTCGGCGATGGAGACGCGGCTCCGGCTCGGGGTGGTCGATGCCGGCTTCCCGGAGCCGGAGTTGAACGTCGACGTCCTCGACAGCGACGGAACGTTCCTCGGCCGCGTCGACATGGCCTGGCCCGAGTACCGCATCGCGCTGGAGTACGACGGCGACCACCACCGCGATCAGGACACCTGGCGCCGAGACCAGCGTCGCAGCAACGGCTTCACGGTCAACGGGTGGCTCGTCGTCCACGCGACCGCGGTCGACGTCGCACGCCCGGCGGTGCTGTTCGAGCGGCTCCGCGGTGCCTTCGCCGATCGAGCGGGCAGGACACGCCGTGCGCGATCCGTCAGCTGAGCGATTCCGGTCGCGCGACGGCGACGAGCGGCCCAGATGTGGCACGCCCGGCGCGGCGCGGGGCGCGGGGCGGGGCGGCGCGGGCGGGCCGCGCCGGCGGCGGCGTCAGGCGGTGGGCGTCGGGGTGTAGTCGCGGGGGAGCAGGGGGAGCCAGACGCGGAAGGTGGCGCCGCCGCCCTCGGTGTCGAAGACCTCGACCGAGCCGTGGTGCGCCTGCACGATGCCGGAGACGATCGCCAGGCCGAGCCCTGAACCGCCGGTGTCCCGGGCACGCGAGGTGTCCGCACGCCAGAAGCGCTGGAAGATCTTGTCGCGGAGCTGCGGCGGGATGCCCTCGCCGTGGTCGATCACGTCGATGTGGGCCATCCCGCGCTCGTCGTCCACGCCGATGCCGATCTCGATCGGGTCGTCGTGCTCGGTGAAGCGCATCGCGTTGCCCATCAGGTTCGTGACGACCTGGCGGATCTTGTTCTCCTCCGCCAGCACGATCGGTGGGCGGGCCGGCAGCACGATCGTCGGCAGCGGGGTGGTCTCGTCGGTGGGCACGCCGCCTTCGACGCCCATCGCCCGCGTCCGACGGGCACGCAGGCGCGCGATGGTCTGCCGCGAGAACGCGATCGGCCCGGTGGTGTTCGCCGACGGGGGCGAACCGGGGACCTCGCCGGTGTCGCCCTTCGCCAGGGTCGGCCGCACGGGCTGCGCGACGCTCACCCCGGTGACGGAGTCCTCGACGAGCACCTGGATCTCGCGGTCCGGGTTCGACGCCATCGTGTCGAGAGCGGAGTCGCGGGCGATCGCGACGAGGTCGACCGGTCCGAGCTCCAGCGGCTTCGACTCGTCGATGCGCGCGAGCTGCAGCAGGTCCTGCACGAGCAGGCCCATCCGCTGTGCTTCCTTCTCGATGCGCTCCATGGCCTGCGCCACGTCCTCCTCCTTGCGGAGGGCACCCATCCGGTACAGCTCGGCGTAGCCGCGCAGGGACACGAGCGGCGTCCGGAGCTCGTGCGAGGCATCGCCGACGAAGCGGCGCATCTGGTCGATCGTGCGCTCGCGGTCCTCGAACGCCGAGTCGATCCGCTCGAGCATCGCGTTGAGCGAGCGGTTGAGCCGTCCGACCTCGGTGTTCGGGGTGTCGGCCTCGAGGCGCTGGTTGAAGTCGCCGGCGGCGAACCGGGCGGCGGTGTCCTCGACGTCGCGGAGCGGGTCGAAGGTGGCCGTGACGAGGAGCCGGGTGAGCATCGCGCCGAGCAGGATCACCGAGATGCCGAAGCCCAGGAAGATGACCGTGAACCGTGCGATGGTCTGGTCGGTGTCCGCGCTCGACACCGCGACGAGCACGTAACCGGTCTCCGACGTGCCGCTCGACTGGTTCTGCAGCGACGCCGGGATGATCTGCGCACGCCACTCGTGGTTGTGCTGGCTGTCGTACAGCGAGAAGCGCTGCGAGCTCTGCGCGGCTGCCGAGAAGTCGAGCGAGCGGATGTCCGGCCGGCTCGACGCCTTCGTCTGGCAGATCTGGTCGCCCCGGGAGTCGTAGGCCGCGACGTAGGCGCTCTGCGACAGGACGACGGACAGCTTGCAGTACTGCTCGCCGTCGCTGATGTTCTGGCCCTCGAGCTGCTCCGTCGTCTGCTTGACGTTGTTGTCGAGCTGCGACATCAGGTACGTCGACAGCACCGTCATGGTGCCGAGTCCGGCGACGAGGAGCCCGAGCGCGACGAGCAGCACCGTGATCCCGGTGATCTTCGTGCGGAGGGAGATCCCGTCCCACCAGCGGCTCATTCGCGTGTGCATGCTGTCCCGAGGATAAGCGGCGGGCGTCCGGTGGAACCGGACGCCCGCCGAGAGAGCGACCCTAGGACGCCTTCGTCGCCTTCAGCATGTAGCCGAACCCGCGCTTCGTCTGGATGATCGGCTCGCTCGAGTACTGGTCGAGCTTCCGGCGCAGGTACGAGATGTAGGACTCGACGATGCCGGCGTCGCCGTTGAAGTCGTACTCCCACACGTGGTCGAGGATCTGCGCCTTCGACAGCACCCGGTTCGGGTTGAGCATGAGGTAGCGGAGGAGCTTGAACTCGGTCGGGGACAGCTCGATCTGCGCGTCGCCGATCGTGACCTCGTGCGTGTCCTGGTCCATCGTGAGCTCGCCCGCGCGGATGATCGCGTCCTCTTCGTCGTTCATCGTGCGGCGCAGGATGGCCTTGATGCGCGCGACGATCTCGTCGAGTGAGAACGGCTTCGTGACGTAGTCGTCGCCGCCGACGGTGAGGCCGGTGATCTTGTCCTCGGTGTCGTCCTTCGCGGTGAGGAACAGGATCGGCGAGGTGTAGCCCGAGGAACGGAGGCGCTTGGTGACGCCGAAGCCGTTCATGTCGGGGAGCATCACGTCGAGGATGATCAGGTCGGGTTCCTCCTCGAGCACGGCCGAGATCGCCTGGGCCCCGTTGCCGACCGCACGGACGGCGAACCCGGCGAAACGCAGCGAGGTCGTGAGGAGGTCGCGGATGTTCGGTTCGTCGTCGACGATCAGGATCTTGGGGCCATCGGTCATGGACACATCCTCTGACCGTTCCCTAGAGGTTTCCTGGGAGCGGCTCGTGTGCCGGCTACGCGGCTGCCTGGACCTGGTCGGCGTCGAGGATGGTGTACGCGTACCCCTGCTCGGCGAGGAACCGCTGCCGGTTCTGCGCGAAGTCCTGGTCGACGGTGTCCCGCGTCACGAGCGTGTAGAACGACGCCGGCAGACCGTCCTTGTTCGGGCGCAGGAGTCGGCCCAGTCGCTGGGCCTCTTCCTGACGGGACCCGAAGGAGCCGGACACCTGGATCGCCACGGTCGCGTCGGGCAGGTCGACGGAGAAGTTCGCGACCTTCGAGACGACCAGGACGTCGATGTCACCCTGCCGGAACGCCTGGAACAGCCGCTCGCGTTCGTCGACGGGCGTCGCTCCGGTGATCTCCGCGGCGTCGAGCGACTCCGCCAGCGCGTCGAGCTGGTCGATGTACTGGCCGATCACCAGGATCTGCTCGCCGCGGTGCTTCTCGATGAGCTCCCGCACGACCGGGGTCTTCGCCGGTGACGTCGCGGCGAGCCGGTAGCGCTCGTCGTCGCCGGACGCGGCGTACTCCAACCGGTCGGCGTGCGGCAGGTCGATCCGGACCTCGTAGCAGGCGGCGGGGGAGATGTAGCCCTGCGCCTCGATCTCCTTCCACGGGGCGTCGTAGCGCTTCGGCCCGATCAGCGAGAACACGTCGCTCTCACGCCCGTCCTCGCGCACGAGCGTCGCGGTCAGGCCGAGCCGACGGCGCGCCTGCAGGTCCGCCGTCAGCTTGAACACCGGCGCGGGGAGCAGGTGGACCTCGTCGTAGACGATGAGGCCCCAGTCGAGGGCGTCGAGGAGCGACAGGTGCGTGTACTCGCCCTTCCGGCGGGCGGTGAGGATCTGGTACGTCGCGATGGTGACCGGGCGGATCTCCTTCGACGTGCCCGAGTACTCGCCGATGTCGTCCGCGGTCAGGCTCGTCCGGCGGAGGAGCTCGTCGCGCCACTGCCGCGCGGACACGGTGTTCGTGACAAGGATGAGCGTCGTCGCCTTGACGGTCGCCATCGCACCGGCACCGACCAGCGTCTTGCCCGCGCCGCAGGGGAGCACGACGACGCCGGAACCCTGCGCGAAGAAGGTGTCGACCGCCTGCTCCTGGTACGGCCGCATGTGCCACGACGCGGTGTCGAGGTCGATCGGGTGCGGCTGCCCGGGCGTGTAGCCGGCGAGGTCCTCGGCCGGCCAGCCGAGCTTCACGAGCTCCTGCTTGACCTGGCCCCGTGCCCACGGCTGCAGCTCGATCTCCGAGGACGACCGCTGGTCGCCGAGCAGCGGCTTGATCCGCTTCGAACGGGTCACCTCGGCCAGGACGGACGGGTCCTCGGCCGTCAGGAGCAGCACGGGCTGGCGCTCGAGCTCCTCGGTGGGTGAGTTCGCGATCACCGGGGCGTCCGGACGCTCCTCACGCCGGATCACGAGCCGTCCGTAGCGCGACACCGTGTCGCGGATGTCCACCGTGACGCTCTGCGGGACCGGGAACTTCGCGAAGCGCTCGAGCGTGCCGATCATCGCCTCGGCGTCGTGCCCCGCCGCCCGTGCGTTCCAGAGCCCGAGCCGCGTGATCCGGTACGTGTGCACGTGCTCCGGGGCGCGTTCGAGCTCGGCGAAGGCGGCGAGCTCGTGCCGCGCGTCCTCGGCGTCGGGGTGCGCGACCTCGAGGAGCACGGTGCGGTCGCTCTGCACGATCAGCGGTCCGTTCATGACGGATCAGCCTAGGCGTCGCGGCTGCGAGCTGCCGTGCCCGGCCCGGACGCTGCGCGTCGCGGCCCTCGGCGTCACGCCTCGCTCTCGACCGCCACGACGAGCGACAGCGGCAGGGTGCGTTCGACGTCGACCGCCGTGTCCCGTCCGCGCACACGGCCGGCCGCGATGGAGGTCGGGATGATCGAGACGGGCCGTTCGGATCCGTCCGGCATGCGCACCGTCAGCCGGATCGGGGTCTTCCCCCGCACGGCCAGGTCGATCTGCCGGCCGAGCCACTCCTGCTCCGGCTCCGCCTCGCCGCGCTCGGTCGTCAGCCGCAGCCGCTCGACGAGTGCGTGCGCCGCCTGTTCCGGCGTGCGTCCGGCGGCACGGCGACGGACGGGAGGCACGCCCTGCGTCGCGGGGCGGGCTGCGGCCGTCAGCACGGCCGGGTAGCGCTGGTCCTCGAGCGCCGCGTGCACCACGTGCGCCGGGTGCCGGGTCACGAGGGTCGTCAGGTCGGGCCGCTCCCACGCGAGCTGGCGGAGCTCGGCGTCGACCCCGACCAGGTCGAGCTGGTCCGGCGTGCCGTGCACCCGGGTGCCGACCCCGCCCGGTCCGACGTCGACGACGATGCTGCCGTCGCGTCCGGCGACCTGCTCGACGAGGTAGCCGAGCGGCTGCGGCACGCCCGTGGCGGACAGCCGGTCCAGCAGCGCGAGGAGCTCGTCCTTCGTGCTGCCGGCGCGGAGGGCACGGCGGACGGACTCCTCGGACACGCGGTACCGGGCCGCGAGCCCCGGGGCCTCGAGGTCGGCCACCGAGCGGAGGGCCGCGTCGTCGGCGGGGGAGAGCGGCCCGGGAGCGATGACCGTCAGGTCGTGCTGCAGGTACACGCCCTCGACCGTG
This sequence comes from Curtobacterium sp. AG1037, assembly GCF_003349855.1. NCBI lineage: Bacteria > Bacillati > Actinomycetota > Actinomycetes > Micrococcales > Microbacteriaceae > Curtobacterium > Curtobacterium sp. AG1037. Next base: position 397,362 of record NZ_QQAO01000002.1, read on the forward strand.
GGCGGCAGGTCGGCGGCGGCGGCGTCGGCGTCGGCGTCGAGCACGGCCCGACCGGTCGGGGTGAGCACACCGTCGACCGCGAGCCCGATGGACTCCGCGGTGCCGGCCACGACGAGGAGCTCCGCGTCGAGCCACCGCGCACCGGCCGGGTACGCCCAGCGCCCGAGCGCCACGAGGTCGCGCAGGTCGTCGCCGGCGGTCTCGAGCACGTCGTGCACCGCCGGGTCGAGGGCGTCCCGCCAGCGCCCGGCGAGCCCGACCCAGCGGTCCGGCCACGGCGCGACGAGCCAGTCGTCGCCCGCCGGTGTGGTGTGCCAGAGCCCTTCGCCGGGGTCGGCGAACCCGACGCGGGCGAGGAGCGCGAGCCGGTCGGGCACGAGCTCGGGATCCGTGCCGGTGCGCTCGCCGAGGGTCCTGGCGAGCGGCGTCCCGATCCCGCCCTTCACGAGCTCCTTCACGCTCCCGGCGCGGACGGCGCGCAGGAGCTCGGCGAGGACGGTCATCGTCGCGAAGGCGCGTTCGGCACCCGTGGCGCGCGCGCGGTCGGGGTCAGCCGCCTGCGTGACGTCGCCCGACCGCCGGACGCCGGACGGGCCTCCTGTCCGGTCCAGTGCCACGAGGTCGGGGTGGGCGGCCAAGCGGGCCGCGACCGCGTCGTCGACGCCGCCGGACGCGTCCGCCAGGCCGAGCGCCACGGCGGGGGCGAGTGCGTCACCCGCCTCGCCGTCCCGCAGCGCGAGCAGCGCGGCACGGGGCAGGTGCTCGAGTGCGGCGTCGACGGCGTCGTCGGTCCGCAGCGCCTCGGCGAGGTCGAAGAAGTCGGCGGCGTGCTGCGGACCGGAGTCCGCGAGGACGGCCGCGGGCAGCCGTCGGGCGACGACGAGTCGTTCGAGGTCGTCGTCGGGCGTCGCGCGCAGGCGTGCGGCGAGGTCTGCGGTGGTCGTCATCGTCCGCCGCTCCGGTCGTCGCCGGTCCTCAGCGTGCCGACCGGTTCTCGCGGGCGCGCTTGGACCAGGTGAGACCGAGGAGGACGAAGACGAGCACCATCCCGATCGGCAGACCGATCAGCGGGATCGCCATGATCACGGGCCAGGGCATCGAACCCTGGGCGCTCGGGACGGTCAGCCACATCACGATCATGGCCGCGATGCACAGGAAGGCGGCGATGAAGATGCCCCCGACCATGAACCCGAGGACGCGTTCGGTACGATTGAACGTCACCGAGGAGTCCGCTGCGTCGCGGGGGGTCCCGGTGGATCGGGTCGGCTTGGCCATCGACCCAGGATATCCGACGCACCACGGCCGTTCCACGACCACGAGGAGTCCACGCATGCCCACCGGCAAGGTCAAGTTCTACGACGACCAGAAGGGGTTCGGGTTCATCTCCGGAGACGACGGTGAATCCGTGTTCCTGCACGCGTCCTCGCTGCCGGACGGTGTCACCTCGGTCAAGCCCGGGACGCGGCTGGAGTACGGGGTCGTCCAGGGCAAGAAGGGCTCGCAGGCGCTGTCCGCCCGCCTGCTCGAGCCCGCACCGTCCCTCGCGAAGATGTCCCGCCGGTCGGCCGACGACATGGCCGTCATCGTCGAGGACCTCGTGAAGGAGCTCGACCGGATCAGCGGCGACTTCCGGCACGGTCGCTACCCGAAGAACGGCGAGCGCATCGCCGCGATCCTGCGCCACGTCGCAGACCAGCTGGACGCCTGATGGTGGACAACACGGAGCTCGCGCGGAAGGCGCTGCTCGAGGTCACGCCGGAGTCCACGGTGGGGCAGCCGGTCGGCACGGTCGACGAGGGCGACGGGGTCGTCTCGGTCCAGTTCTCGAACCGGATGCCCGGGTACCCCGGCTGGCGCTGGACCGTCTCGATCGCGCAGGTCGAGGGTGACGAGCCGACCGTGCTCGAGGTCGAACTCCTGCCGGGTGACGGCTCGCTGCTCGCGCCGGAGTGGGTGCCGTGGTCCGAGCGCCTCGCCGAGTACCGGGCGGGGCACGACGACACGGAGGCGGAGGCGGAGTCGGACGAGGACGAGGACGACGACGAGTCCGACGAGGACGACGACGAGGACGCGGACTACGAGGACCCGGACGACGACGAGGCGGACGACGACGAGTCGGACGACGACGACGCGTTCGGCGACGAGGACGAGGACGACCTCGAGGAGTCCGACGACGACGAGCTCGACGGGGTCGACGTCGACGCGGCGGACGAGGACGGCGAGGAGCCCGCTCCGGTGCGCTCCCGCGGCGCCCGACGTCGTGCTGCGCGGGTGCGTCCCGTCGACCCGGACGACGACCTGGAGCTCGACCGGCTCGACCCGACCGAGGTCGACCCGGACCGGCACGCCTGACGCCGAGCGCCGGGCCCGGCCTCCGGGCCCGGCATCCGGGCACGGCCTCCGCAAGACGCAACGAGGGCGGTTTCCCGTAGCGACGTTCCGCTGCGAGGAACCGCCCTCGTTGCGTCTCGGGACCCGAGCCAGCTCGCGCGCCCGGCCGCCGCGGGGGTCAGCCGCGCAGGGCCTGCACCACGAAGTCGATCGAGCGGACGAGCTGGGCGACGTCGTCCGGGTCGATCGCCGTGAAGGTCGCGACGCGGAGCTGGTTGCGCCCGAGCTTCCGGTACGGCTCGGTGTCGACGATGCCGTTCGCGCGGAGCGTCGCCGCCACGGCCTTGGCGTCGATCGCGTCGTCGAGGTCGATCGTCGCCACGACCTGCGACCGGTGCCCGGGGTCGGTGACGAACGGCGTCGCGTAGTCGACCGACTCCGCCCAGTCGTAGATCGTCGCGGACGACGTCTTCGTGCGGGTGTCCGCCCACGCGAGCCCGCCGGACTGGTTGATCCAGGACACCTGGTCGTCGAGCATGAGCAGGGTCGCGAGGGCCGGGGTGTTCAGCGTCTGGTCGAGCCGGGAGTTGTCGACAGCGTTCTTGAGCGACAGGAACTCCGGCACGTAGCGGTCGCTCGCGGCGACCCGCTCCACGCGCTCGAGCGCCGCGGGGGAGAACAGTGCGAGCCACAGGCCGCCGTCCGAGGCGAAGTTCTTCTGCGGCGCGAAGTAGTAGACGTCGGTCGCGCTGACGTCGAAGGCCGCACCGCCGGCGGCGCTCGTGGCGTCGACGACGGTCAGGGCACCGGGGTCGCCGGCCGCGCGGACGACGGGGGCCATCACGCCCGTGGACGTCTCGTTGTGCGGGTAGGCGTAGAGGTCGACGCCCTCGACCGGCTCGAGTGCGGCGAGGGAGCCGCCGGGGGCCTCGACCACGTGCGGGGCCTCGAGCCACGGGGTGGCCGTGGCCTTCGCGAACTTCGAGCCGAACTCGCCGAAGGACAGGTTCTCGGCCCGGCGCTCGACGAGCCCGAACGCGGCGGCGTCCCAGAACGCGGTCGAGCCGCCGTTGCCGAGGACGACCTCGTAGCCGTCGGGGAGCTGGAAGAGGTCGGCGAGGCCGCGCCGGACGCTGCCGACGAGGTCCTTGACGGGCTTCTGCCGGTGGGACGTGCCGAGGATCGTCGCCCCGCGCGTCACGAGGGACTCGAGCTGCGCGCCGCGGATCTTGGACGGTCCGCAGCCGAAGCGGCCGTCGGTCGGGAGGAGGTCGGCGGGGATGACGATGTCTGCCATGGAGCGATCCTAGCGAGCGGTATCCCAGCCCAGCCGACCCTGCACCGGCCGGACGGGGCGGGCGTGGGGCATGCCTCCAGGCCCGTCGCCGCGTGCCGGACGGGACCCGGACGCGCGTGACGATCCCTCGGGACGGTCTGTCCCCTGACGGACGTCGGTCCGTCGCTGTCACCGTGAACAAGTAGGGTGGGGCGCGCTGGAACCGGACCTGAGAGGCGGACCGTGACCGATCTCGTCGACACCACGGAGATGTACCTCCGGACGATCCTCGACCTCGAAGAAGAGGGGATCGTCCCGCTGCGAGCGCGCATCTCCGAGCGCCTCGGTCACTCGGGTCCGACGGTCTCGCAGACCGTCGCCCGGATGGAGCGCGACGGACTCGTCGTCGTCTCCGGCGACCGGCACCTCGAGCTCACGACCGAGGGCCGCTCCCGTGCGACCCACGTGATGCGGAAGCACCGGCTCGCCGAACGCCTGCTGTCCGACGTGATCGGGCTCGACTGGGCGTTCGTGCACGACGAGGCCTGCCGCTGGGAGCACGTGATGAGCGAGCAGGTCGAGGTCCGCCTGCTCGAGATGCTCGGCAACCCGACCGAGTCGCCGTACGGCAACCCGATCCCCGGGCTGGCCGAGATCGGCGGGCCGACGGCGCCGGGCTTCCTCGACGGTGTGCGGAACATCGTCGCCGCGACCGAGGGCACCGACGCCGTGGCGACCGGGGTCGTCCGCCGTCTGGGCGAGCCCGTGCAGTTCGAACCCGAGCTCCTGCACCAGCTGCGGACCGCCGGCGTGATGCCGGGTCGGGTCGCGAGCGTGCAGCGTGCGGGGGCCTACGTGGCCGTCCGGGTCGAGGGCGAGGAGTCGGGCATCGAGCTCCCGGCCGAGGTCGCCCAGCACGTCTACATCGAGCACGCCTGACCCTGGCGCGGTTCGCAACGAGCACCCCTGAGCCTGAGAAACCGCACAAGGTCATGCAGGTGACGGGCCCCTGATCAGGGATTCGTCATCGTTCCGTTACCGAACCACCGTTTCATCTCGACACGGTAACGACGCCCACGTACACTCGTCGAGTCCCGGGTCGCCCACGAGGCCCAGGACCCGTGGCAGGACGTCTCGCGCCCGTCTCCTGCCTCGATCGGAAACGATGACGAACGGATGGGGTTGCACGACCGGGAACACCCGCCCGGCCGTGGTGACGAGACGCCGGAGACACCACCCTTGACGCAGACCGGTTCCGCCGCGGACGGCCAGACCCCCGCGAACCCGACGAACACCGCGAACGCCATCCCCACGGCAGCCGCCCCGCTCACCCGGCGGGCAGCACGCCAGGCCCCCGCGACCACCTCCACCGTCCGCAAGGTGACCCCGGTCCGCGACGCGCCGCTCCCCGGAGGTCGTCGTGCCGCGCAGGCCGCCCTCGCCGCCGAGAAGACGAAGGCGAGCGCCACCGCCCGCAAGCGCCGCTTCCTGGCACCGGTCGTCCTCACCGTCGCGTGCGGCATGTTCGGCACCGTCGCGGTCGCCCCGGCGTTCGCCGCGACGCAGCAGACCGGCTCCGCCGCGGCCACCGCCCAGCGCGAGGTCCGTGCGACCCAGGCGCAGGAGTTCTCCGTCTCGGACGCCGTCGCCCTCGCCGGCACCAACCGTGACGGCTACGGCGCGACCTCGCAGGCGACCCTCGACCAGGAGGCCGCGCAGAAGGCCGCAGCGGACGCCGCCGCCGAGGCAGCGAAGCAGGCCGAGGCGACGCAGGCCGCCCGTGCCGCGACGGCGAAGCAGTACTCGTCGTACAGCGGCCCGAGCGCCGAGCAGATCGCCGCGACCTCGGCGAACACCCCGTTCTCGCTGCCGGCCGTCGTCGCCACCGCCAAGCAGTACATCGGCACGCCGTACGTCTTCGGCGGCGCGGACCCGTCCGGCTTCGACTGCTCGGGCTACGTCATGTACGTCTACGCGCAGTACGGCATCAGCCTCGCGCACTCGGTCCCGCTGCAGGACGCGGCCGGCACCACGATCCCCGAGTCCCAGGCGCAGCCCGGCGACGTCGTCGTCTTCAACGACGGCTCGCACGACGGCTTCTACATGGGCAACGGCATGATCATGGACGCGCCGAAGCCCGGCGGCAAGGTGTCGATCCGCCCGATCTGGACGAGCAGCTACCACATCGTCCGCTTCGGGATCTGACCCCGGCCCTACCCCCCGCGGTGACGACCCGTGTGTCGTTCCCGTGAACACTCCCGGAAACCGGCCCGCACACCCTCGTGCTGGGCCGGTTCCTGACGTAGCCTGATGCTGCACCGGTCCGAACACGGCCCGACCACGGGAGACCTCATGTCAGCGATCCGCACGACCCGCACCACGGGTCGGCGCGCGCTCGTGGACATACGGTCCACCGCCCCCTGCGTGCACCATCACGCCCTGACCTGACGAGAGCACTACCCATCCGGGTGGTGCTCTTCGTGGTTCCGGGCGTGGTCGCAGACCGCGGTCCCACGTCGGCGTCGCTCGGTCCGACGCACCCGCAGCGCCTGGAAGCCGTCCAGGCACGTCGGAAGGGAACCCATGCGCACTCTCGTCCTCAACGCCGGTTACGAGCCCCTCGCGGTGATCTCGGACCGACGGGCCCTCGTGCTGGTGATGAACCAGAAGGCCGCCATCGTCACCGCCGACGCCGAGCACCCGGTCACCGGGTCGACGTCGTCGTTCGACCGTCCGTCCGTCATCATCCTCACCCGCTACGTGCGCATCCCGCACGCCCGGCTCGTGCCCGTCTCGCGCCGCGGGGTCCTCCGGCGCGATGCGAACCGCTGCGCGTACTGCGACCGGCACGCGACGACGATCGACCACGTGCAGCCGCGGTCCCGCGGTGGGCAGGACTCGTGGGAGAACCTCGTCGCCTGCTGCCTGGCGTGCAACAACACCAAGGGCGACCGCACCCCGCAGGAGATGGGCTGGCGACTCCGGTTCCGGCCGAAGGCGCCGCACGGTGCCTCGTGGGTGGTGCGCGGCATCGAGCGGCCGCAGTCGGAGTGGAACGAGTACCTCGTCGCCGCGTAGCGGTGGCTGCCGCAGCGACGGGCGGACGGGAGGCACGGTGCGGCACCGCCACGTGCCTCCCGTCCGGCGGTGGTCGCGCCCGGCGACCGTGGCGGGCCGATCCGCGCGTGGTGGGCCGATCCGCGCGTGGTGTGCCGATCCGCGCGTGGTGTGCCGATTCGCGCGTGGTCGGTCGGGTGTTCCTGCGCATCATGCGCGGAACGTCCTCCGATCGCGAGCGTGATGGGAAGGAACACGCGGGCGTAGCGTGCGCTGCATGAGCGAGACGCCGGACATCGACGACGCCACCATCACGGACCTCCGGGCACGCCTCCGGGCGACCCGCTGGCCGGACGCGACCGGTGTGGACGGCTGGTCGCTCGGCGTCGACCTCGACGAATTCCGCCCGCTCGTGGCGTACTGGGCGGACGGGTTCGACTTCGACGCGCACCGCGCCGCCCTGGCCGCCCTGCCGTCGCGTCTGGTCGAGGTCGACGGCATCCGGGTGCACGTGCTGCACGCGCGGTCCGGACGGGACGACGCGATCCCGCTGCTGCTCGCGCACGGTTGGCCGGACTCCGGGTGGCGGTACCGGAAGGTGCTGCCGATGCTCGTCGCGGCGGGCTTCGACGTCGTCGTCCCGGACATGCCCGGCTACGGGTTCTCGGACGCGCCGCCGCAGGTCCTCGACGCGCGACAGGTCGCCGGGATGTGGGCGGAGCTCATGACGACGCTCGGGTACGAGCGCTTCGCGGCGTCCGGCGGCGACATCGGCACGCACGTGGTCCGGTACCTCGCGCTCGACCAGCCGGACCGGGTCGTCGCAGTGCACCGCATCGACGGCGGCTTGGCGTGGCCGGGGCTCGACGCCTCGGCGCTCTCGCCGACGGAGCGGGCCTTCGTCGACGAGACGGCACGGTGGCGGACCGACGAGGGTGCCTACGCGATGCTGCACCGGACGAAGCCGCAGACCGCGGCGGTGGGGTTGACGGACTCGCCGGCGGGCACGGCGGCGTGGATCGTCGAGAAGCTGCGGTCGTGGAGCGACTGCGGCGGGGACCTGTGGTCGGTGTACACGCGGGACGAGGTGCTCGCGCTGCTGACCGAGTACTGGGCGACCGGGACGATCGGGTCGTCCATGCGGATGTACCACGCGAACGCGGCGATCCCGGCGGAGCAGCTGGCCCGGCGGGTGGAGGTGCCGTCGGGGTTCTCGGTCTTCCCGGGGGACCTCGTGCGGGCACCGCGGGAGTGGCTCGAGCGGACGACGAACCTCGTGTACCACCACGAACTCGACCGGGGCGGCCACTTCGCGCCGGTCGAGGTGCCGGAGCTGTACGTGTCCGAGGTCCGGACGTTCCTGGAGCCGTACCGCCGCTAGAGTGGACGGGCCAGCCTCTGTAGCTCAACGGAAGAGCAGTTCCGTCCTAAGGAAACGGTTGGGGGTTCGAGTCCCTCCAGGGGCACCAGGGGCACCAGGGCCGCCAGAGCATCAGGACACGATCGATCCACAACCGTCGGCCCGGACGGTAGTGCGGCCCAGCGGACCCGTACGATTGTCACCGTGTCCAAGGTCCTGAGCAGTCTCCCCGTCGGCGAACGAGTCGGCATCGCGTTCTCCGGAGGTCTCGACACCTCCTGCGCGGTCGCCTGGATGCGCGAGAAGGGAGCGGTGCCCTGCACGTACACGGCCGACATCGGCCAGTACGACGAGCCGGACATCGACGCCGTCCCCGGTCGCGCCCACGAGTACGGCGCGGAGATCGCCCGCCTGGTCGACGCGAAGAGCGCCCTGGTCGAAGAGGGCCTCGTCGCGCTGCAGACCGGTGCCTTCCACATCCGCTCGGGCGGCAAGACGTACTTCAACACGACGCCGCTCGGCCGCGCCGTGACGGGCACGATGCTCGTCCGCGCGATGAAGGAGGACGGCGTCGACATCTGGGGCGACGGCTCCACCTACAAGGGCAACGACATCGAGCGGTTCTACCGCTACGGCCTGATGGCCAACCCGCGGCTCCGCGTCTACAAGCCGTGGCTCGACTCCGAGTTCGTCGAGGAGCTCGGCGGCCGCAAGGAGATGAGCGAGTGGCTCGTCGCGCGCGGCTTCCCGTACCGCGACTCCACCGAGAAGGCGTACTCGACCGACGCCAACATCTGGGGCGCCACGCACGAGGCGAAGAGCCTCGAAGAGCTCTCCAGCGGGCTGGACATCGTCGAGCCGATCATGGGCGTCGCCGCCTGGCGCGACGACGTCGACGTCGCGACCGAGGTGGTCTCGGTCCGCTTCGAGGCCGGCCGCCCGGTCGCGATCAACGGGGTCGAGTTCCCGGACGCCGTCGCGCTGGTGTACGAGGCGAACGCCATCGGTGGTCGGCACGGCCTCGGTGCGTCCGACCAGATCGAGAACCGCATCATCGAGGCGAAGAGCCGCGGCATCTACGAGGCGCCGGGCATGGCGCTGCTGCACATCGCCTACGAGCGGCTCCTCAACGCGATCCACAACGAGGACACCGTCGCGGCGTACCACAACGAGGGTCGTCGCCTCGGCCGTCTGATGTACGAGGGCCGGTGGCTCGACCCGCAGTCCCTCATGCTGCGCGAGTCGCTGCAGCGCTGGGTCGCGTCGGCCGTCACCGGCGAGGTCACGCTCCGCCTGCGTCGCGGGGACGACTACACGATCCTCGACACGACCGGGCCCGCGCTGTCGTACCACCCGGACAAGCTCTCGATGGAGCGCGTCGGGGACGCCGCCTTCGGGCCGGACGACCGGATCGGGCAGCTCACGATGCGGAACCTCGACATCGCGGACTCGCGCGCGCGGCTCGAGCAGTACGCGGCGGCCGGTCTGATCGGCGGCGCGACGGGCGAGCTCGTCGGGCAGCTGCAGGCGGGCGAGGCCGAGGAGATCCTCGGCGGCGCGGTCGTGACCTCCGACGCGGACGACGCGCTCGGGCGGGCGACGGACGCCGCGTCCGAGGGTGCTGCGTTCGACTCCGGGACCGACTGACCCGTCCCGTCGGGTCGAGGCCGGACACGACGAAGGGGAGCCACCGCGGCGTGCGGGGGCTCCCCTTCGTGGTGCGTGGGCGGCGTCGGTGCCGCGCCGGCGCGCTACCGCCGCTCGGCGGTCTCCGGGCGCTTCTGCCGCCACGGCAGCGCAGGCTGCCCCGGTCCGTCCCACACCTGCACGGCACCCCAGGCCGCGGCGAGCAGCGGCACCGAGATGATCGCGCCGGTGATGCCCGCGAGCACCGTCCCCGCGGTCAGGCCGATCAGGATGACGAGCCCGTGCAGCTTGAGCGTCTTGCCCATCAGGACGGGCTGGAGCAGGTTGCCCTCGAGCTGGTTCACGAGCACGACGATGCCGACGACGACGAGGGCGGCGACGGGGCCGTTCGCCACCAGGGCCACCAGGGCGGCGAGGATGCCGGCGGCGGTCGCACCGACGATCGGGATGAACGCCGTGATGAACACGACGACGGCGAGGGGGAGCGCCAGTGGGACCCCGACGATCGCGAGCCCCACGCCGATGCCGATCGCGTCGACCGCGGCGACGCTGGCCGTGCCGCGGACGTACCCGCCGAGGGTCTGCACCACGCGGTCGCCCACGCGGCGCGCCCGCTCGTAGCGGGCCCCGGTGAAGGGGCGGAGCAGGAACTCCCAGATCGCCGGACCGTCCTTGAGGAAGAAGAACAGCACGACGATCATCAGCACGAGGCCGGTGAGGAAGTTCGCGGTGGCCGAGGCGCCCGCGAGTGCGCCGGAGCCGAACTGCGAGCTGGTCAGGAAGCCCTGGACCCCGTCGACGACCTGGTCCACCTGCTGGTCGGAGATCGCGAAGGGCAGGTGGTCGACCGCGTCCTGGAGCTGCTGGAAGCCGCTGATCGCGGACTTCTGCAGGTCCGGCCACTGCGCGATCACGGCGACGACGATGAGCCACCCGACGAGCCCGAGCACGACGAGCACGCCGAGCAGCACCGCGAGGGTCGCGAGCACCGACGGCACCTTGTGGCGTCGGAGCCAGGAGACCACGGGGTGCATGGCCGACGCGATGATGAGCGCGAGGAGCACCGGGATGGTCACGACGCTCAGCGTCGCGGCGGCGTAGACGATGCCGATCGCGACGACGAGCACCACGATGATCTGCAGGCAGCGCGTCGCGAGGGTGCCGAACGGGTCGGCCCACCTGCGGGCGAAGACACTGGGGGCGGCGTCGGGGCGGGCGGCGTCGGACTGGGCGTCGCTGGGACGGCCGAACAGGGGCATGGGGCTCCTCGTGGTCGTGCGGAGCCACCACGCTACCGGCGCGGCAGCACCTCGGCGGGGTCGCCGCTAACCGCATCCACCTGGACGCGGTCCACCACCACTCCTACCCTGGAGTCACCGGGTTCTCCTCCAGGTCCCGTCGTCACGATGCCCTCGCGGTCTGCGAGGTCTGGCACAGCGGGACGGCCCGGTCGGATCCGAGGTCTGCAACTCCTCGATGAAGGGCTGTCACCATGGCCGCCACGAACTGCTCGTGCACCGCACACCCCCTCGACTTCTCGGCGGGCCAGACCCGCACCCCCGTCGTCCCGTCCGCCACGACCGTCCTGCTGGGGCTCTCGTGACGCCCCGGGCCCCGGAGGACTGGCACCGGCACGGTCTCCGGTCCCCGGAGGAGGTCGCCGACATCATCTCCGAGCGGATCGCCGGCGCCTCGGACGCGTCCGCGCCCGCCGGCGCGGAGCACGACGAACCGTCGTACGCCGACTTCCTCGGCGAGCAGGTCTGACCCGCGCGTCGCGACGCGCCCACCCAACGGACGGGAGGCACGGTGCCAGCTGGCACCGTGCCTCCCGTCCGTCAGTGCGGTCCGTGGCTCTCGCTGGCTGTTCCGCGCGTAGCCTTGTAGATTGCTCATGTCTCCGCGTGCCCGGCGGAGGTGCCTCCACATCACCGGTGGAGCGCGGATCAGCGGCGGGCACGGGGCGACCCGTGGCCGCCGGAGAGCGAGGACCCGAGTGCACGACCACGACACCCACCCCCTGGACCGGCACGTCGGCCCGCCCCACGTCGAACGCTTCCGCCTGACCCGCGGCGACGAGACGTTGCGCGTGGTCTGCACGTGCGCGATCGGGACGGACCACGACAACACCATCCGCCCGGAAGGAGCCGCGACCTCGCGGTGAATCCGTGCCGTCCGCGGCCCTGCGCGCGATACTGGAACGGTGCGTGAACTCCAAGCCGCCATCGCCGCGGACCTCGACGTCCAGCCGACCATCGACCCGGAGCAGGAGATCGCCCGACGCGTCGGGTTCCTCCGGGACTACCTGACCACCACGGGTGCGAAGGGCTTCGTCCTCGCCGTCAGCGGCGGCCAGGACTCCACGCTCGCCGGGCGGCTGACGCAGCTCGCGGTCGAGGGCCTGCGCGCCGACGGGCACCCGGCCGAGTTCGTCACGGTCCGCATGCCGTACCGCGTGCAGGCCGACGAGGACGACGCGCAGCTCGCCCTCCGCTTCATCGCGGCGGACCCGGGCATCGTCGTGAACATCGAGCACGGGGTCGACGGGGTGGTGCAGGACACCACGGCCGCCGGCGTCGAGCTGAGCGACTTCGTCAAGGGCAACGTCAAGGCCCGCATGCGGATGGTCGCGCAGTACGCGGTCGCCGGGCAGCGCGGGCTCCTCGTCGTGGGCACGGACCATGCAGCCGAGGCGGTCACGGGCTTCTTCACGAAGTACGGCGACGGCGGCGTGGACCTCACCCCGCTGACGGGCCTGACCAAGACCCAGGGGCGGCAGCTGCTCGAGCACCTCGGGGCGCCGGCCCGACTCTACGAGAAGGCGCCGACGGCGGACCTGCTCGACGACCTGCCCGGCCAGACGGACGAGGCGAACCTCGGCCTGACGTACGCCGAGATCGACGCGTACCTGCAGGGACACGACGTCCCGGACGAGGTCGCCGAGGCGATCGAGGCGCGCTACCGCGCGACCGAGCACAAGCGCCAGGTCCCGGCGACGCCCTTCGACGCGTGGTGGCGCCAGGGCTCCTAGTCACCAGGAGGGCGCCGGGTCACCACCGCGGCCACGGACAGGAGGCGCGGTGCGGGTTCGTCCCGCACCGCGCCTCCTCGTGTGCTCGGGCTGGTCAGCCGTCGTCGCGGGGGTCGTCGTCGCGTCGCTGCGGGTGCCCGGCGTCCTCGCGCTCGCCGGCATCGGTGTCCGTCCCCGGGTCCGCCTCCGTCGGCCGCGGCGCGCTCGTGGCCGCGGCGTCCCGCTCGGCGGCGAGGCGCTGCTGCCAGACGACGCTCCGGGCCGCGCCCTCGAGCACGTCGTCGACGCTGCTGCCGGTCTTCGCCGCGAGCGCGCCGCTCAGGCCGGCCGTCAGGGTGCCGCCGGCCGAGGCCAGGCGCTCGACGACCTGCTCCTGCCGGTCCGTGAGGGGTTCGTCGACCATGCTGTCGACGGTCTCGCGGATGTTCTCCTCGCTGGCGTCGAGTGCGCCGTCGTCCCCGGCGTGCAGGGCGGCGGCCTCGCCGACGACGACGAGTCCGAGCCGTGCGGCGTCGTCCTCCGGGCGGGGGTGTTCGTTCGCGTCGGTCATGGCGGGGACGGTACGCCGCGCACCCTGGACGCGCTGCGCACTCGACGCGCGCCTGAAGATGCGTGCAGACGGGGCAACCTTGCACTGGTGGCAAAGGTGCCACGGGTGTAAAGTTGCATGGTCTGCAAGAGAGAGTCCCAGGAGGATCGATGTCCACTGCCACCGCACCCGTCGAGGTGCCGCGCGGCCGACCGGAGGCCACGGCTCCCGCACCCGCGAAGCCGATCATGACCCACCGCCAGATCCTGCTCGTCATCTACGGGCTGATGGCGGGCATGTTCCTGTCCTCGCTCGACCAGACGATCGTCGGCACCGCGATCCGCACCATCGGCGACGACCTGCACGGGCTCGACCAGCAGGCCTGGGTCACGACGGCGTACCTCATCGCGTCGACGATCACGACGCCGATCTACGGCAAGCTCTCCGACGTCTTCGGCCGCCGACCGCTCTACATCTTCGGCATCAGCGTCTTCGTGCTCGGTTCGCTGCTCTCGACCTTCTCGACCTCGATGGTCATGCTCGCCGCCTTCCGGGCGTTCCAGGGCATCGGTGCGGGCGCGCTCATGTCGCTGCCGCTCGCGATCATGGGCGACATCCTCGCGCCCCGTGAGCGTGCGAAGTACCAGGGCTACTTCCTCGCGGTGTTCGGCATCTCGTCGGTCATCGGTCCGCTCATCGGTGGGCTGTTCGCCGGTGCGTCCTCGATCCTCGGGGTCACCGGGTGGCGGTGGGTGTTCCTGGTCAACGTCCCGATCGGCATCGGCGCGCTCCTCATGGTGATCGCGTTCCTGCACCTGCCGAAGTTCGGCGACGCCGCGCGGAAGCCGCGCATCGACTGGTGGGGCGCGACCGCAGTGATCGTGGCGCTCGTGCCGCTGCTGCTCGTCGCCGAGCAGGGCCGCACCTGGGGATGGGCCTCCGCTGGCTCCATCGCCTGCTACGTCGTCGGCGGGCTCGGGATCGTGGCGTTCCTGGTCGCCGAGACGCTCATGCGCGACGACGCGATCATCCCGCTCAAGCTGTTCCGCTCGGGGACGTTCTCGATGGCCACGGTCCTCGGGTTCCTGGTCGGCTTCGCGATGTTCGGCGCCATGCTGACCATCCCGCTGTACCTGCAGATCGTCACGGGGCTCACCCCGACGGAGTCCGGCTTCGCGACCCTGCCGATGATCGGCGGCCTGATGATCGCGTCGATCGCCTCGGGCCAGATCGTGGCGCGCACCGGCCGCTACCGGGTGTTCCCGGTGATCGGGACCGCGCTGGTGTCCGCCGGCTACGTCGTGCTGACGTTCATGACGATCGACAAGCCGCTCTGGTTCCTGATGATCGGCATGTTCCTCATCGGCCTCGGCCTCGGCCAGCTCATGCAGAGCATCACCCTGGCGTCGCAGAACTCGGTCCAGCCGCGCGACATGGGCGTGGCGACGTCGTCGGCGACCTTCTTCCGGCAGATCGGTGGGACGCTCGGCACCGCGGTGCTCCTCAGCGTGCTGTTCTCGCTCATGCCGACGAACATCACCGCGGCGACCGCCGACAAGGCGAACCTGACCGGCGCGCTCGACGCGGCCCTGAACCCGACCGTCGCGAGCGCGAAGGTCAACCGTGGCGTGATGGACCAGCTGTGGACACCGATCGTCACCCCGCTCGAGCAGCAGGTGCAGTCCGGGCTCGACCAGGCCACGGCGAAGGTGACCGCGGCGACCGCCGGTGCCCCGGAGGCCGTGCAGCAGCAGGCGCTCGCGGCCGCGGCCGACCAGGCGCACGCGTCCGTGCAGGGTGACCGCCTGGTGGTCGACTGGTCGGACACCGCGCAGCGCACCTACTGGGTCGACCAGCTCGCGCCGAAGCTCTCGGACGCGATCTCGTCCGGGTCCGGCAAGGGCGGGAGTGCCACCGCGGAGACGAGCGACACCTCGTTCCTGAACGGGGCGGACCCCGCGCTGACGAAGCCCTTCATGACGGGCTTCAACGCCTCGGCGGTCACCGTCTACTGGGTCGGCTTCGCGGTGATCCTGCTCGCGTTCGTCCTGAGCTGGTTCTTCAAGGCACCCCCGCTCCGGAAGAGCTCGGCGCTGCAGGAGCAGGCCGACCGGGCCGGTGCGGCGGAGGACCTCCCCGCGACGGCGGCGGTCCGCGCCTGACCCGACCGCGAGCGGGTGTGTGCCCGCCGGGGTGACGCAGTCCGCAGAACGCCCCGTGGCAGCCGCCACGGGGCGTTCTCCGTGTCACCGGTAGGACGACTCCGCCGCTCCTGACCGCAGAACGCGGGCCGATCGGCTCTTGACAGCCGAGACATCCGATGTTTCGATGTCCTCGTTCGGTCGACGGCGACCGGACGGGCAGGAGCAACGATGAGCCGCATCACCGGTCTGCGGGTCCGGGACATCCGGTTCCCGACCTCGCGGGAGCACGACGGGTCGGACGCGATGAACCCCGACCCCGACTACTCCGCGGCGTACGTGGAGGTCACCACGGACGCCCTCGACGGCCTGACCGGTTCGGCGTTCGTGTTCACGATCGGTCGGGGCAACGAGGTGCAGGAGGCCGCGATCGCCGCGCTCCGCGGGCACGTCGTCGGTCGCGACGCCGAGGCACTGCTCGCCGACATGGGCGGCACGTGGCGGAGCATGGTGCACGACTCGCAGCTGCGGTGGCTCGGCCCGGAGAAGGGCGTGATGCACATGGCCATCGGCGCGGTGGTGAACGCGCTGTGGGACCTGAAGGCCAAGCGCGCCGGACTGCCCCTGTGGGCGCTCCTGGCATCGATGTCGCCGGAGGACCTGGTCGACCTGGTCGACTTCCGGTACCTGACCGACGCGATCACCCCGGCCGAGGCCCTCGAGCTGTTCCGCGCCGCCGAGCCCCTCCGTGCGGAACGCCGACGCCGGCTCGAGCAGTCCGGCTACCCGGCGTACACGACCACGCCCGGCTGGCTCGGCTACGACGACGACAAGCTCGCCCGCCTGTGCCGCGAGGCGGTGGCCGACGGCTTCACCCAGATCAAGCTCAAGGTCGGCGGCAGCGTCGACGAGGACGTCCGACGTCTCCGCATCGCCCGGCAGGTCGTCGGCCCGGACGTCCGGATCGCGATCGACGCGAACCAGCGGTGGGACGTCGACGAGGCGGTCGCGTGGATCGACCGGCTGCGGGAGTTCGACATCGCCTGGGTCGAGGAACCGACGAGTCCGGACGACGTCCTCGGGCACGCCGAGATCGCCCGCCGCATCGCCCCGGTGCCGGTGGCGACCGGGGAGCACATGGCGAACCGCGTGATCGCGAAGCAGCTCATCCAGGCGGACGCGATGCGGGTGCTGCAGATCGACGCCACCCGGGTCGCCGGCGTCAACGAGAACGTCGCGATCCTGCTCCTCGCCGCCAAGCACGGCGTCCGGGTCTGCCCCCACGCGGGCGGCGTCGGGCTGTGCGAGGCGGTGCAGCACCTGTCGATGTTCGACGCGGTCGCGCTCTCCGGGGCGCTCGAGGACCGCTGCATCGAGTTCGTCGACCACCTGCACGAGCACTTCGTGACCCCGGTCGACGTCCGCGGCGGCCGCTACTGGCCCCCGACCGCCCCGGGCGCCGGCACCGAGATGCTCGCCGACTCCCTCGACGCCCACACCTACCCCGACGGCCCGGTCTGGGCGGCGGCCTCGGCCGCCGACCCGGTCCGCGACACGATCCGCGTCGCCTGAGCCGGACACGTCAGACCGACTCGCCAGACCAACCCCGACACACCCCAGCACCACCACGACGAAGTGGAGACACCGATGCAACGACGTTTCATCGCGGGGCTCGCGGCAGCAGCTGCCGTGACCCTCGTGCTGACCGGCTGTTCCTCCGGCAGCAGCGCCGGCGGCGGCCAGACCGAGGACTCCCTGACCTGGTCGATGTGGATCGCAGGGAAGGAGGACCAGGCCGCCTGGCAGAAGGTCGCCGACACCGTCAAGAGCGACGACGGCATCACCCTGACCATCCAGGGGGCGCCGTTCGAGAACTACTTCACCAAGCTCAGCACGCAGCTCAGCGGCGGCAGCGCCCAGTGCGTCGTGAGCATGCAGTCCCTGCGCGCGGCGAACTACACGTCGTCGCTCCTGCCGCTCGACGACCTGGCGAAGAAGGACGGGCTCGACCTGTCCGCGTTCGACAGCACCGCGCTCGACGGCATGAAGGTCGACGGCAAGCTCTACGGGCTGCCGTACGACACCGGGCCCATCATGATGTTCTACAACCGGGACCTGTTCAAGCAGGCCAGTGTCGACGAGCCGAAGCCCGGCTGGACCGTCGACCAGTTCGAGGCCGCCGGTGCCGCGCTCAAGGCGAAGGGCATCACCGAGTTCGGCTCCACCGTCAGCGACCTGAACCTCGAGTCGATGATCTACGGCTACAACGGCGGTCGGGTGATCACCGAGGGCGGGAAGATCGACGCCACGGACGCGAAGTTCGCCGAGGGCCTGGACTGGCTCGGCAGCCTGGTGCAGAAGGGCTACGCCACGCAGGCGTCGTCCGACTCGTCCCAGTCGAGCAACGACTTCGCCGCCGGCAAGGTCGCCATGTACACCGACGGTCCGTGGTCGCTCATCAGCCAGAAGGCCAAGGTGCAGTTCGACCTGGGCGTCACGACGCTGCCGAGCGGCACGTCCGGCCCGTCGACCTTCGCGGCCGGCTCGGGCTTCGGCATCTCGAAGCAGTGCAAGTACCCGGAGCAGGCGTTCAAGGCCGTCCAGACGATGACGAGCGAGAAGGTCCTGACCTCGCTCGCCGAGGAGGGCCGCGCCTTCCCGGGACGCACCGCCGCCCAGGCGTCGTGGTACTCCAGCGCCGGCATCGAGGGCGCCGAGGAGGCGCTCAAGGCCGCGCTGGCGAAGTCGTCGCCGCTGGTCGGCAACAGGCAGAGCGACCAGCTGTCGCAGCTCTTCACGCAGTACGCCCTGCAGGCGGTCAACGGGCAGGCCTCGGGGAAGGACACCATGTCCTCCATCTCGGGTCAGCTCGGCTCGCAGTGAGCGAGCCCACCACCTGACGGACTGGAGGCACGGGTCGACCCCGCCCCGTGCCTCCCGTCCGCCCCATCCCGCCACCAGGACCGCGTGAACGACGAGGAGGTCGTCGCATGACCACCATCCAGGACCCACCCGCCGCGGCCGTCCCCGCGGTCGCGACCGCGGTGGCCGGGCCGGCCGCGCCGCGCCGGACCACCGGCGACGCCGAGGGCGTCACGGGCCGCCGCTCGTGGTGGGGTGCCGTCTTCGCGGCACCCCACTCCATCGGGCTCGTCGTCTTCACGGCGTTCCCGATCCTGGCGTCGCTCGTCGTCAGCTTCATGAACTGGCCGATGCTCGGCGAGCGCACGTTCGCGGGCGTCGAGAACTACGTCCGCCTGTTCAGCGACCCGGTGTTCCGCACCGTCGCGCTCAACACGACGCTGTTCGTGGTGCTCTACGTGCCGCTCAACCTGGTCGTCTCCCTCGGACTCGCCGCCTGGCTGACGCCGCGGATCGCCGGCCGGCACGTCTTCCGCGTCCTGTTCTTCATCCCGACCATCACGCCGATCGTCGCGAACGTCGTCGTCTGGCGGATGCTGTACCAACCCGACGGCGCCATCGACGCGACGCTGCAGTCGACCATCGGCGTACATGCGCCGAACTTCCTGGCCGACCAGCACTGGGCGATGCTCGCGATCGTCGCGATGAGCGTCTGGCAGGGCTTCGGCTACAACATGCTGATCTTCTCGGCGGCGCTCGACGCGGTCCCGGAGAACCAGATCGAGGCGTCGCAGCTCGACGGTGCGAACGCGTGGCAGACCTTCTGGGCGATCAAGTTCCCGCTCATCTCGCCGTCGGTGTTCTTCGCGACGATGATGACGCTCATCACCTCGTTCCAGGTCTTCACGCAGCCCTTCGTCCTGACCAAGGGCGGACCGGGCACCGCGACCGAGACCCTGGTGCAGTACATCTACAACACGGGCTTCCAGAACCAGCAGCTCGGCCTCGCCTCCGCCGGTGCCTGGGTGCTCTTCGTCATCATCCTCGGGATCACGGCCGTCCAGTTCCTCGGACAGAAGCGGTGGGTGCACTATGAGTGAAGCGGTCCGCTCGCGCCTCGGCGCGACCACGTCGAACCGGACGGTCAACCCCCGTGCCGTCGCCCGCACGAAGTCGGCGCCGCGCCCCGGCCGGGTCCGCCACGCCATCGGGTACGTGCTGCTCTGCCTCGTCGCGCTGCTGTTCGTCTCGCCGCTCGTGTACATGGTCGCGACGAGCCTGAAGCCAGCCGACCAGGTGTTCACCACGCCGCCGACGCTCTGGGGACGCTCGCTCGAGTGGGACAACTACGTCCAGGCGTTCACGTACCTGCCGTTCGCGCGGTTCATCCTGAACGGGATCCTCGTCGCGGTGGCCGGCACCGCGATCAACGTGACGGTCGCGGTCCTGTCCGGCTACGCGTTCTCGCGGCTGCGGTGGCGCGGGCGGAACACGGTGTTCGTGCTGTTCCTGGCGACGCTGATGATCCCGCAGGACGTCCTGGTGATCCCGATGTACGTGATGATGCAGGGGTTCGGGTGGGTCGACACCTTCCAGGCGCTCATCATCCCGTGGGCGTTCACGGCCCTCGGCGCGTTCCTGGTGCGGCAGTTCTTCCTGACCGTGCCGCAGGAGCTCGACGACGCGGCGCGCGTGGACGGCGCGGGACCGATCCGCACGTTCTTCTCGGTGATGCTCCCGCTCGCGCGGCCGACCATGGCGGTGCTCGCCGTCTTCTCGTTCATCTCCTACTGGAACTCGTTCCTGTGGCCGCTCGTCGTCGTGAACGACGTCGAGGCGCACGGGACCATCCCGCTCGGGCTCCAGCAGTTCTTCGGCCAGCAGGGTTCCGAGTGGAACCTGGTGATGGCGGCGTCGGTGATCTCGATGCTGCCGACGGTCGTGCTGCTGGTCCTGCTGCAGAAGCACCTCGTCAAGGGCATCGTCACCTCCGGCCTCGGCGGCCGGTGACCACCTCCACCTCCACGAAAGGAACACCGGTCCCATGACCATCACCGCACCCGCCCAGCCGCAGCCCGACACCGACGCCTCCGGCCTGCCCGCGTGGTTCACCCACGACCGGTTCGGCATGTTCATCCACTGGGGCCTCTACGCGCTCCCGGCTCGCCACGAGTGGGTGAAGAACTTCGAGCGGATCACCGACGAGGACTACCAGAAGTACTTCGACCACTTCGACCCGGACCTGTTCGACCCCGCCGACTGGGCCCGCCGCTCCCGCGAGGCCGGGATGAAGTACGTCGTGCTCACCACGAAGCACCACGAGGGCTTCTGCCTGTGGGACACCGCCCTCACCGACTACAAGTCCACGAACACCCGCTTCGGACGGGACATCGTGCGCGAGTTCGTCGACGCCGTCCGCGCCGAGGGGCTCCGGGTCGGTTTCTACCACTCGCTCATCGACTGGCACCACCCGGACTTCACGATCGACGGCGTGCACCCCCGTCGGGACGACAGCCCGGAGGAGATCGCCCGGCTCAACGAGGGCCGGGACATGGCCCGCTACCGCGAGTACCTGCACGGGCAGGTCGAGGAGCTGCTGACCGGCTACGGCCGGATCGACTACCTCTTCTACGACTTCTCGTACCGGGACAACGACCACGAGGACCGCTGGGGCGGCAAGGGCCGCGACGACTGGGGCTCCGAAGAGCTGATGGCGCTGACGAAGCGGCTGCAGCCCGGGATCATCGTCAACGACCGGCTGGACATCCCCGGCGACCTCGTCACGCCCGAGCAGTACCAGCCGGACAAGCCGATGGAGGTCGACGGCGTCCCCGTGCCGTGGGAGGCGTGCCAGACGCTCAACGGCTCGTGGGGCTACGACCGCGACAACCTCAACGTCAAGAGCGTCGACCTGCTCGTCCGGATGCTCGTCGACGGGGTCTCGAACAACGGGAACATGCTGCTCAACGTCGGGCCGACCGGCCGCGGCGAGTTCGACGGGGTGGCGCGGAGGGCGCTCGAGGGCATCGGGGAGTGGATGCGCCGACACGACCGCTCGGTGTACGGCGCCGGACCGTCGTCGTACCGCGCGCCGGCCGGCACGGTCTACACGCAGCGGGGCGACCGGCTCTACCTGCACCTGCTCACCTGGCCGTTCGAGCACGTGCACCTGCCCGACCTCGCCGGCAAGGTGGCGTACGCGCAGCTCCTGAACGACGCGTCCGAGGTGCACTTCCGCGAGATCCCGCCGGGCACCCGCGCGCAGAACACCGGACTCGGCGGCCAGCCCGCGGGGACGCTGACCCTGACGCTGCCGATCGTCCGCCCCGACGTGGCGGTGCCGGTCGTCGAGCTGTTCCTCCGCGACTGATGCAGCGGATCCTCTCCCGCACCAGGCTGCGCGCCGGACACGAGGCCGAGTACGAGCGGGTGCACGCCAGCATCCCGCCCGAGCTCGCCCAACGCCTGCGCGCCGCCGGGGTCGCGAACTGGAGCATCTGGCGCGACGGCCAGGACCTGGTCCACCTCATCGAGGTCGAGGACTACCGTGCGATGCGACGGGCACTGGCCGACGACCCCGTGAACGCGGCGTGGCAGGCCGTGGTCAACCCGCTGCTCGAGGCGGACGACGACTACTCCGGCAACGACGACGGCGTCCCCCTGGTGTGGACGCTCGAAGGGCAGGCATGAGCGACGTGGACCTGGACCGCGGGCCGTTCTGGTTCGGCGGGGCCGGCATCGGGAACCTGTTGCGGGAGGTGTCCGACGACGACGCCCGTGCGACGGTCGACGCGGCGTGGGACGTCGGCGTCCGCGGCTTCGACACGGCCCCGCACTACGGCCTCGGTCTGAGCGAGCGGCGGCTCGGGGCGGCGCTCGCCGGACGGCCGCGGGACGAGTACGCGATCTCGACGAAGGTCGGGCGGCGGCTCGTGCCCGGGCCGGGCGACGGGGTCGACGACGACGGCTTCGCGGTGCCGAACGACCTCGTCCGGCAGTGGGACCCGACCGCCGACGGGGTCCGTCGGTCGCTCGACGAGTCCCTCGACCGGCTCGGCCTCGACCGGGTCGACATCGCGTACCTGCACGACCCCGACGTGTACGACCTGGCGGCCGGGCTGACCCAGGCGCTGCCGGCGCTCGCCGCGCTGCGGGACGAGGGCGTGGTCCGCGCGGTCGGCGTCGGGTCGAACTCGGTGGCTGCGCTGACGGCCGCCGTCGAGACCGGGCTGTGCGACGTCGTCATGCTGGCCGGGCGGTACACGCTGCTCGAACAGCCCGCCGCCGCGCTGGTCGACCGGTGCGCCGAGACCGGCGTGGACGTCGTCGCGGTCGGGGTCTACAACTCCGGGCTGCTCAGCCGTCCGCTGCCGGCGCCGGACACCACGTACGACTACGCCCCGGCCCCGCCCGAGCTGGTCGAGCGGGCGCGGGCGCTCGCCGCGGTGTGCGAACGGCACGGGGTCACGCTGCCCGAGGCCGCCGTCGCGTTCCCGCTCCGGGCACCCGCGGTGCGGGCGATCGCGGTCGGCGCGCAGTCCGCCGAGCAGGTGCGGTCGAACGCCGAGCGTGCCGCGGTGCACGTGCCCGCGGCGCTCTGGGACGAGCTGCGGTCGATCGGGCTCCTCGCCGACTGACGGCTCCGGCTGGGTTCCGGTCGACTGGTCAGCGCCGACTGGTCAGCGTCGACTGGTCAGCGTCGACTGGTCAGCGTCGACCGGTCAGCGTCGACTGTTCCTGGCCGACCGGTCAGGGGCGGCTCCGTCGGAAGAACGACCATCGCCTGCGCCGGACCGGTCGAGCGGGAGGAGGACCGTCGGCCAGGGCCCGGAGCTCACGGACGAGCGCCGGGTCGTCCTGCGGGACCCCGACACCCGGGTGCCGGGGGAACGGCGAGCCCTCGACGGCGAGGATCGCCAGCGCCGAGCGGGCGTGCTCGGCGGCATCCTCCGGCCGTCCACGGCGGTGGGCCACCCGGGCCAGAGCGGTCAGCCAGCGCACGACGCGGTTCCGGAAGAACGCGGTCCGCAGGATCTCGGGTTCCACCGCCACGAGCAGCGCATCGGCCTCGGCGAGCGATGCTGCGTCGCCCTTGCCGAGCAGGACCTCGGCCAGGAGCAGCTCCGTCCCTCCCGAGGTGAACGAACTGCTGCCGCACGCGGCGATCCCACGGAGGGCCGTGCGGTACTCGTCCACGGCGTCGTCGAGCCGACCGGACACGACGTACGAGTTGCCGAGCTCCTCGTGGATCCCGTTGACGACGGTCGCGGACGCGCCGATGCGGTCCCGCTCCGCCAGGTAGCGACGGAGCAGCGACCGACCGGCGCGCCGTGTGGCCTCGTCGGCGGTCGCCTGCACGGCGAGCGTCCCGCCCTGGATCCGGAGGTACTCGCCCCGCGACGACCGCGACCTCGCGAGACGCGCCTCGAACGCCTCTGCGATCGCGGTGTTCCACTCGGTGGACCGGTACCAGTCGTGGTCGACGGGAGGACGGACCCGCTTCGGCGGCGCCTTCGGGGCCGCAGGCGGCAGGGCATCGAGGTGTTCGAGCGCTCGTCGTGCCGGGCGCCTCGCCCAGGCCGGGCCGTGCTCGAGTGCGCCGAGCAGGGCCGGGACGGCCGCGGGGGTCCGCAGCCGAGCGAGGGCGGTGATGGCTTCGCCGCGCACGTCCGGGTCGTCGACCAGTCCGAGGAGCACCGCCACGGCCTCGGGACGCCGTGACCTGCCGAGCGCGGCGACCGCTCGCCCACGGGACGGGCCGTACGACGGGTCATGCACGAGCGCGACGACGTCGTCGAACCACCGGTCGTCCCAGGTCCGTTCGACGGCGCCACCGAGGGCGAACCGGACGTCGGCGTCCTGTTCCACGCGGAACGCGTCGAGGAGGGCCTGGTTCACGGTCGGACGTGCCCATCGCTTGCCGAGGGCACCGGCGACGGACCGGCGGACGGCCGGCGAGTCGGCGCGCCGCAGCCAGTCCAGCAGCACCGGGAGTGCCGCCCGGTACCGCTCGCCGGAGCTCGTCATCGCGGCGAGGCTCCGCACCACGACCCCGGCGGCACGGAGGTCGTCGAGGATCGCCGCGGTCTCCCGCTCCGCGGCGGAGGGCCCGGTCACTCGAGGGAACGGCGGAGCCAGCGCTCGACGCCCTCGACGTGTGCGACCACGAGCGACTGCACGAGCTGCGGGTCGCGGCGACGGATGGCCTCGACGATGGCCGCGTGCTCGTCGAGCGTGCGCTGGACGGAGCCGTTCTGCGTCAGGCCCCGCCAGACCCGAACGCGGACGGTCTTGCTCGACAGGGCGTCGAGCAGGCCGGACAGGTACCGGTTGCCGCCGATGCCGGCGATCGTGGAGTGGAAGTGGAGGTCGTGGGCGACGAGGTCCTCGACGCCGGTGTCCTCACCGACGCTCTGCATGAGCACCGCGAGGTCGTCGATCTGCTGTTCGGTCGCGCGGGCGGTCGCGAGCACGGCGGCCGCGGGCTCGAGGATGCGCCGGACCTCGAGCAGGTCGACGAGCGACCGGTCGTGGTGCATGTCGACGACGAACGACACCGCCTCGAGCAGCACGTTCGGCTCGAGGGACGTGACGTACGTGCCGTCGCCGCGACGGACGTCGAGCACGCGGATGAGCTCGAGTGCCTTCACCGCCTCGCGCAGGCTGTTGCGGGACAGACCGAGCGATTCGCTCAGTTCCTTCTCCGGAGGGAGGCGCTGCCCCGGTCGGAGCTCACCGCTCACGATCATCTGCTGGATGCGTGCGATCGCATCGTCCGTCAACGACGCCACGTCACCACCTCCTGCTGCAGCCCGGCAGCGCCGGGTCGACGGGCCGGGCCGCGTACGCGTCCGGACACGCCGAATCTAGCCGACCCGTGCCTCCCGGCCGGCCCCGCCCGCCACGCGCCGTCCGTCACGCGGGTCGGAGACGGAGGGCCTGCATGCCCCCGTCGACCGCGAGGTCGACCCCGGTCGTCGACCGCGCGCTGGGGCTGCTCAGGTAGGCGACCGCCTCGGCGACCTCCTCCGGCGCGACGAGGCGACCGTGCGGCTGCCGTGCCTCGAGCGCGGCACGCTCCGCCTCGGGGTTCGCCGCCGTCGACAGCAGCCGGGCGACCCACGGGGTGTCCGCGGTGCCCGGGTTGACCGCGTTCACGCGGATGCCCTCGCGGAGGTGGTCGGCGGCCATCGCACGCGTCAGCGCGGCGATCGCGCCCTTCGTGGCCGAGTAGAGCGCGCGCTGCGGCAGCCCGGCGGTCGCGGCGATGGAGCAGGTGTTGACGATCGACGCGGCCGTCGACGCCCGTAGGTGCGGGAGGCACGCGCGCGAGAGCCGCACCGCGCCGAGCACGTTGACCTCGTACACGCGCCGCCACTCGTCGTCCGGGTTGTCCTCGACCGTGCCCTGCGCGCCGATGCCCGCGTTGTTGACGAGCACGTCCAGTCCGCCGAGCTGGTCGACGGCCGCCGCCACGGCGGCCCGGACGGAGTCGTCCGACGACACGTCGCACGTGACGGACGGCGCCGACGGGGACGGCTGCAGGTCGAGCACGACGACGGTCGCGCCGCGCTCCTGCAGTGCTGCGACGATCGCGGCGCCGATGCCGGAGGCGCCTCCGGTGACGACGGCGCGGAGTCCCTCGTGCGTCCCGGGCATCACGCAGCCCCCATCGTCTGGCGCTGCGTGCCGAGGCCGTCGATCGAGCACTCGACCACGTCCCCCGGACGGAGGTACGGTGCGCCACCGCCGAGGGCGACACCCGCCGGGGTGCCCGTGTTGATGACGTCGCCGGGCTGCAGGACCATGAACTGCGACAGGTACCGGACGACCTCGACCGGGTCGAAGACCATGTCCGCGGTGGTCCCGTCCTGCCGGACCTCGCCGTTCACGGTCAGGCGCATCCGCAGGTCGGCTGGGTCGACGGCGTCCGCCGTGACGAGCCAGGGTCCGAGGGGGTTGAAGGTCTCGCAGGACTTCCCCTTGTCCCACTGCCCGCCGCGCTCCAGTTGGAACGCTCGCTCGGAGACGTCGTTCGCGACGGCGTACCCGGCGATGCACGCAGCGGCGTCGGCGGCGGAGGCGCAGTAGCGCGCGGTCCGCCCGACGACGACCGCGAGCTCGACCTCCCAGTCGGTCTTCTCGCTGCCACAGGGGACGAGCACGGTGTCGTCCGGCCCGACCACGGTGGACGGGTCCTTCATGAAGACGATGGGTTCGGTGGGGATGTCGGCGCCCGTCTCCGCGGCGTGGTCCCGGTAGTTCAGGCCGATGCAGACGACCTTGCCCGGGCGGGCGACCGGGGCGCCGCGGCGCATGGTGTCCGCGCCGGTGAGCTCGGGCAGGTCGCCGGCGTCGCGGGCGTGCCGGACGAGCTGCGCGGGGCCGGGGTCGCTCGCGAGGAACGTCCCCGTGATGTCGGAGGTCAGGCTCCGCAGGTCGAGGACCCGGCCGTCCTCGTCGATGGCCACCGGGATCTCCTCGCCGATCGGGCCGAGTCGTGCGAACTGCATCGTTCCCCGTTCCTCTGGGTGTGCGCGACCGGACGTCGCGCAGACATCCTATGTCTGGCTCGGGTGCTCGACAAGGTACGTCCTGGTGGCGGTGCCGGCGAACACGGTGTCACGCTCGGTGGGGGAGAGGTCGGCGAGGGCGGCCTGCGTGGTGGCGAGCACCGTGGCGTGGTCGGCGACCAGGGTGGAGACGGGCCAGTCCGAGCCCCACATCGTGCGGTCCGGGCCGAAGTGCTCGACGGTCTCGCGGATGTACCGGTGGACGGGGCGCTCCCGCCAGTCCGGGCCGGCCTCGGTGAGGAGTCCGGAGGCCTTGACGACGACGTTCGGGCGGGCGGCGAGGTCGCGCATGCGGGAGCGCCAGGCGTCGGCGGGGCCGGGGTCGCCGGGGCCGCGGTCGGGGTGGGCGGCGGCGGCACGCAGCTCGGCGGCGCACGGTTCGCCGGCGCGCGGTCGGGTGGTGCGCGGTTCGTCGGCGATGGCCGGTTTGCCGGCGTGGTCGAGGACGAAGCGCCCCTCGGGGACGGCGTCGACGAGGGCGAGGGCAGCCGCTTGCTCCCGGGCGCGGACGAGCAGGTCGAACGCGAGTCCGGCGGCGGCGACGGCACGGACACCGCGGACCACCTCGGGGCGGGCGAGCCAGCCGGGGTCGGGTTCGTCGTGGGCCTGGTGCCGGATGCCGACCAGGCGGGGGCCGGAGTCTGCGCCGCGGGCGCCGGGGCCGGCGCCGCCGGGGCCGGGGCCGGCGGGGCCGGCGCCGCCGGGGCGGGCGCCGTCGACCAGGGCGGCCAGTCGGTCGGCGACGTCCGGTGCCGTGAGGTCGACCCAGCCGACGACCCCGACGACCGGGCTGGGCTGGGTCAGGAGCCACTCGGTCTCGCCGGGGTCGTGCGCCGCCTGCACGACGATCGTCCGGTCGATGCCAGCGGCTCGCGTGAGGGCGCGGAGGTCGTCCGTGTCGAAGCGGCGGCGGAGCGGGGCGACCGAGTCGTCCATCCAGGGGTACGGCCGGTCGGACGGGTCCCAGAGGTGGTGGTGAGCGTCGATGATCACGAGCTCATCCTGCCGGATTCATCCGATGTCCGCGCGGGGGTGCGCGCTCCCGACCCGCGGGCTGGTGGCGTGGCCGGGTCTCGCGCTGGACGACGAGTCTCGCGAATGCGCGACCGGGACTCGTCGCTCAGCGCGAGACTCGAGCCGCGCAGACCCCGCGGCCGGCGTCAGACCACGCCGGACGCCTCGAGCTCGCCCTGCAGTTCGGCGTCCGACGGCTCCACGAAGTGCTTGCCGTTCGGGAGCACCACGACGGGGATGTTCTTCCGTCCGCTGATCGCCTCGGCGCGGTCGGCCGCCGACAGGTCCGCCTCGACGTCCACGTACTCGTAGTCCACGCCGAGCCGGTCGAGCAGCGCCTTCGACCGCCGGCAGTCGCGGCACCAGTCCGCGCCGAACATCGTCACCTTGTCGAACGTCTCGTCAGTCATGTCCACACAGTACGTCCGTACAGGTCCGGACATTCCCGCGGCATCGGCGGCGCGGCGGGAGCACGATGGCCGCATGACCCTGACGACGGACGTCGCCGTCCACCCGCACCACCGCCACGGCTGGTGGTGGAAGACCCTGCTCGCCGGCTTCCTGCTCTGGGCCGTGACCATCGTCGTGACGGTGGTGACGCTCAACACGAACCTCGTGCCGACGATCATCCTGCTCGGCAGCTTCCTCGTGCCGTTCACGGTCGTCCTGTTCGTGATCGAGCGGGTGACCGGGACCGTCAGCACGATGCAGCTCGTCACCGCGTTCTTCGTCGGCGGGATCCTCGGCGTGCTCGGCGCCTCGCTCCTCGAGGCCGACCTGCGCCAGGGCGCCTTCATCTACGTCGTCGTGGGCTTCGTCGAGGAGTTCGTCAAGGGTGTCCTGCTCCTGTTCGTCGGTTGGCGCGTCCGCCCGAAGACCGCCGGTCAGGGCGCTCTGCTCGGCGCGACGATCGGCGCTGGCTTCGCGGCGTTCGAGTCCGCCGGCTACGCCTTCAACGCGGCGATCACCGAGCGCGGCATCGACCTGGTGTCCCTGCTGCAGACCGAGGTCGTGCGGGCCGTGCTGTCACCGGTCGGGCACGTGCTCTGGACGGCGATCCTCGGGGCGGTGCTGTTCGGCGCCGCGCGGGGCGGGGCGAAGCTCCGCTGGTCGTGGTGGATCCCGACCGCGTACGTCGTCGTCTCGGTGCTGCACGGGCTGTGGGACAGCAACAGCACCCTGTCGACGCTCCTGGCGTTCGTGTTCACCGGAACGCCCCTGTCGGCGGCGCAGACCGGGACGTTGCCGCCCGGGCTCGCCTCGCTCGCGACGACGCTGTACGTCGTCGGGCTGCTCGTCGTGACCCTGATCGGCGTGGTCGTCCTCGTCGCGGTGCTCGTGCACCACCGCCGCCGAGACCGTGCACACGCGGCGATGCGGGCCGCCGGGCCCGCCGCGATGCCGGCGGCCGAACCGGCGTGGTGGAACGGCGGACCGGACGGCCGTCCGCGGTCCGCGGCCGACTGGGACAGCACACCGTCCCCACGCCACGAGCGCTGAGGCGCTCCGCGCACCCAGCGCTCGAGCCGTCGCTCAGCCCGTTCCATCCGTGCCACCCGTGGCGCGCAGCCAGAACGGATCGTCCTGCCAGTCAGTCGGGAACCCCATCCCGCGGATCGGCACCGTGGGGTGCGTCCGCAGGGTCGTGTCGAGGCGAGCTGCCCAGGTGGACGACGGCGCGATGGTGCTGAGGACCGACTGCAGGGACACCAGCACCGGGTAGAGGCGCCGGGCGCGGTCCGGCACGGTGCTGAAGACCTCGGGTCGGACCCACGGCACCGCTCCGCGCCGGGGGAGTGCCGGGTAGACCCCGAGCCCGAGGTTCCAGAGCCGCCCGTGGTGCGCGCAGACGTTCCGGACTCGGACGTAGCTCCGCAACCACGACCGGAGGAGCGGCGCGGGGAGACCGAGCTGTGCACCGACCCTCCGGGTGTCGCTGGTCCTCGCGAGGTTCGCCACGAGTCTCTCGACCTGGCCGATCGTGAGGGTCTCGACCACGACCCAGGACGGAGGCAGTTCCGGCTCGCCGTAGGTGAGGAGGAAGTGTTCCAGCGCGGAGCGGTGCACGAGGTCACCATCCGACTCCTCAGCCGAGCGCTCCAGGCGATCGGTGGCGGTCCTCCTGACCATCGCGACGAACCGGGCGTGCACCGCCGGATCGCTGAAGTGGCGGCCGTCCAGGTACCAGAACGGGTCCTGGTAGGTGGTCGCCATGTGGTCCGTCAGTGCAGCGCGGACAGCGACCTCGATGCGCTCCACCGCATCCATGACGAGCAGCCGGAGCGTCCGGTCGAACTCGTAGAGGTCGAGGACGTCATCGAAGGTCGTCCCCGGTCGCACGGCGTCCGTGAGAGGTGCGGCTCGGAACGGTATGAGGTAGGGCGACAGGCGGTAGTAGCCGATGTGCCGGAGCGACCGGAGTGCCGACCCCTCGTCCGGGACCCCGACCCCGCGGCGGACGAGGCGGGCGAGCAACTGCTCGTCGGTCAGCGCGGGCTTCGCGTACCGCGCTGCGCCACGCTGCCGCGGCCGGTCGGGAGGGATCGCCATCCATCGATCCTGGCGTGACGGCCATCCGCGGGCCAAGAAGAGAAAATCCCCCGAGTTGCGCATCGTTGAGAGGCGTGGGGGATGTGGTGCCGTCAACGCTACACGACGAGTGCGGCCAGGGCGAGCGACTCCCCACCCCCGCCCCCGCCACCCCCGCCCCCTACGATGTCCCCATGCCGCAGCGACCCGACCCCGCCCGGGCCGCGTGGGCCTCGGCAGCCGTCCGCCGCTTCGCCGCCGCGACGAACCTGCTCGTCGCCGCCCGCACCTACCGCATCGTCGGTGGCGACCCCCGCGACACCGCCGCGCTCGACGCCCTGCTGACCGGACTCGGCGCCCGTCCGGCCGAGTCACATGAGCCCGTCGACCAGCTGTGGTGCCTCGGGGACCCCGCCGAGTCGACCGCGGCCGTCGAACGCGAGGCCGACCGCCCCCGCGGCGCGACCCTCGTCGTGGTGGACGCCGGCCGGTACGTCCCCGCCGTCGACGAGGACGCCTTCGGCCCGGTCGCCCCGGCACGCCCCGGGGTCCTCGCCGTCCCGGCGCTGTCCGACGACGTGTTCCTCGTCTCGACGGGCCGCGACCCCGAGGACGACCCCGCCGCGGCCGCCCGCATCCGCTGGGCCCGGCGCTCGATGCCGGTGTCGCGCGCGGTCGCCGCCGAGCTCCGGGACGGCGGGCTGCTGCGCGGCACACGGGTCGGGGTGTCGATGGTGCTCGAACCGAAGACCGCGGTCCTCGTGCTGCTCCTGCGGGACGCCGGCGCCGAGGTGGTCGTCTACGCGCACGCCGACGAGACCGACGACGCGGTCGCACAGGCGCTCCGGGACGCGGGTGTGCCGGTGCACGCCTCGAGCACGGCGACGACCGCCGAGCAGAAGACCCTCGCGCTCGCGATGCTCGACACGCGTCCGCACGTCCTGCTCGACGACGGCTCGCACCTCGTCCGGCTCGCCCACCAGGAGCGGCCGGACCTGCTGCCGACGATGCTCGGCGCGGCGGAGGAGACGACGAGCGGCCTCCGACCGCTCCGCACGATGGCGGCGCGCGGCACGCTCGGCATCCCCGTGGTCGCTGTGAACGACGCCCGCAGCAAGACCTTCTTCGACAACCGGTACGGCACCGGGCAGTCGACGGTCGCCGCGACGCTCGACCTGGTCGACGGGCTCGCGTCGTCCGCGCACCGCGTCCGGCCGGGAGGCTCGGCGGTCGTCGCCGGGTCCGGTCCCGTCGGCGAGGGGGTCGCCCAGGTGCTCCGTGCCTTCAGCTTCCGGGTGACGGTCGCCGAGGTCGACCCGGTCCGGGCCCTGCAGGCCCGGTTCGCCGGCTCCGCGGTGGCGCCGCTCGTCGACGCGGTGCGGGACGCCGACCTGGTGATGAGCGCGACCGGGGTACCGGACACGATCGACCACGCGGTGCTCCGGGCCGCAGCAGCCGGCGCGGTCGTGTCGGTCGCCGGCGGGGTCGACAACGAGGTCGCCGTCGAGGACGCCCTGGCCGCCGGGGCGACCCGTGTCCCCGAGGCGCCGGGCGTGGAGCGCCTGACCTGGCCGGACGGCCACCACGTGCTGCTCCTGGCCGGGGGTGCCGGGGTCAACACGAGCGCGGCCGAGGGCAACCCGGTCGAGATCATGGACCTGTCCTTCGCGGTGCAGCTCGGGGCCGTGCGGATGCTCCTCGAGCACGGTGACGAGCTCGACCGCGCCGTCGTGCCGGTCGACCCCGCGGTGGACGACGCGACCGCCCGCGCGGCGCTCGCCGCCTGGGGGAGCCGCTGCGATCCTCCCGTCCGTCCCGCCGGCCACCTGCCGGACCGCGAGCCGGACGTCCGCACCCACCGCTTCGGCGACCCGTCGACGGACCACCGGCCGTGAGCGCCGCGCACCCGACCGTCGTCCACTCCGCCCGCGTGGTGGTCCCGATGACCGCGCCGCCCATCGCCGACGGCGCGGTGGCGGTCCGCGACGGACGGATCCTGCACGTCGGCGACCGCTCGTGGGTCGTCGACCAGCTCGACGGCCAGCCGTTCACCGAGCGGCGGTGGCGGGGCGCCCTGCTGCCCGGGCTCGTGAACGCGCACTCGCACCTGCAGTACACCGGCATGGCGGGTGTCGGGCAGCGGCAGTACCAGGGGTTCGAGGACTGGGCCGCCGCGTTCAACGTCGACTACGCCCGGCCGCACGACTGGCGGGCCGAGGCGTCCGCCGGCGCCGAGGCCTCGCTGCTGGCCGGTGTGACGAGCATCGCGGACATCGTCACGGACATCGAGGCGGCGACCGTCCTCGGCTCCTACGGCCTCGGCGGGATCACCTACTGGGAGGTCATGGACCAGGAGAACCAGGCGTGGCAGGAGCACGGCCGCGCCCAGGTCCTCGGCGAGCTCGCGCGGATCCCGACCACGCCCGGCGCCGGACTCTCCCCGCACGCGCCGTACTCGCTCGACGTCGCGCCCCTGCTCGAGCTCCCCGACATCGTGCGGCAGCGCGGACTCCGCCTGCACCTGCACCTCGGCGAGGCCGCGTTCGAGGGCGAGCGGACCGCGCTCGGCCCGGTCCCCGGGCTCGAGGGCGTCGACGGTGTCGGACCGGCCGGGGGCGGACACAGCGCCGACTGGCACCTGGCGAACGTCCCGTCCTTCCGGGCGATGCGCGCGCTCGGGTTCGGCGCGAGTGCCACCGCGTTCGTCGACCGGCTCGGGGTCCTCGGGCCGGACTGCCACATCGCGCACGGCGTGTACGTGACCGCCGCCGACCGGGCACTGCTCCGGGCACGCGGCACCGCGGTCGCGCTCTGCCCGCGCTCGAACGCCGTCATCGGACTCGACCCGCCCCCGGTCGCCGACTACCTGCGCGAGGGCAGTCCGATCGCGATCGGCACCGACTCGCTCTCGTCGTCGCCCTCGCTCGACCCGATGGCCGACGTCACGGCCCTGCACCGCATCGCCCGCGCCCAGGGCTACGGCCACCGCGACCTGCACGAGCGGCTCCTGGCCGCCGCGACCCTCGGCGGCGCGCACGCGATGGGCCTCGCCGTCGGGCCGGACCGCGCCGGGCACCTGGCCGTCGGGGCGCGGGCCGACCTGGCCGTGTTCGACGTCGACGCGCGCACCGTGCCGGACGCGCTCGCGGAGCTCGTCGAGGACGGTGCCGGTCGCGCCGTCGCCACCGTCGTCCGCGGGGCGGTCCGTGCGAGTGACGGCGTCCTGCACCCGTTCGACGCCGGCACCCCCGTGCCCGACCCCGTTCCCGCCCACGTTCCCGCCCCCGAGGAGTCCCGATGACCGACACCGCACCCCGTCCCGGCATGGTCCCCCGTCGCACCGTCGACGGCCGCGTGCTCGAGTGGCTCGACGTGCCCCAGCGTGCCGCGGCGCTCGGCATGGACCCGCACCCCGAGGGCGGCTGGTACGTCCGGACGTGGACCTCGCCCTCCGAGGTCGCCACCCCCGCCGGGCAGCGTCCCGCGGCGACGCTCATCCACTTCCTGCTGCCCCCGGGTGAGGCGTCCGCCTGGCACCGGGTGACGAGCGACGAGATCTGGATGTGGCACGGTCCCGACACCGTCGTGCTCGAGCTCGGCGGCAGCGGGGACCAGCCCGAGCCCGGCGACCGCATCACGCTCGGCCCGGACGCCGGCCGGCACCGGCTGCACGACGCGCAGGCGTTCGTCCGCGGCGGGGTCTGGCAGCGGACCCTGCCGAGTGGCGGCGAGGTGCTGCTGAGCTGCATGGTCTCGCCCGGCTTCTCGTTCGACGACTTCACGATGGCGGACCCCGCGTGAGCGGACCCGCGCCCGCCTGCCCGGCCCGTCCCGACCGCCCCGCGTGTCACGGGCAGTCGCCGGCGTCGCGCTGGTATCCCACCCGCCGGTACACTGCGTCCTGCCCCCGACCCTCCTGACGAAGGCCCGCCCGTGACCCGCACCCGCCGTCTCTCCCTCGCAGTCGCCACCGCCGCGGTCGCCGCCCTCGCGCTCGCCGCCTGCTCCGCCGGGGGCAGCAGCTCCGCCGACGGCAACGTCACCGCGGGCAAGCTCACGATCGCCACCGGCGACCCGGCGTACTCGCCCTGGGTCGAGGACAACGACCCGCAGTCCGGGAAGGGCTTCGAGGCCGCCGTGGCGTACGCCGTCGCGAAGGAGATGGGCTACGGCAAGAGCGACGTGGTCTGGAAGCGCAGCACCTTCGACAGCGCGATCGCCCCCGGACCGAAGGACTGGGACCTCAACGTCCAGCAGTTCTCGATCGACGCCAAGCGCAAGAAGGCCGTCGACATGTCCACGGCGTACTACACGACCACCCAGGCCGTCGTGACCACGACGAAGTCGAAGGCCGCGAAGGACACCACGATCGCCGCGCTCAAGGGCGACACGATCGGCGTCGCCGCCGGGTCGACGAGCATCCAGAGCGTCAAGGACGTCCTCGGAGTCACCCCGCAGGTGTTCAACTCGAACGACGACGCGGTCCTCGCCCTGAAGTCCGGGCAGATCGACGCCATCGTCACCGACCTGCCGACTGCGTTCTACATGTCGGGCGCCCAGCTCGACGACGGCACGGTCTCGGCGCAGTTCCCGCAGGACGGCACGGGCGACCAGTTCGGCTTCGTGCTGCCGAAGGGCTCCGCGCTGACGAGCAAGGTCGACGAGGCGCTGGCCGCCCTGAAGTCCGACGGCACGCTCGAGCGGCTGCAGACGACCTGGCTCTCCTCGGCGACGAACACCCCCGTCCTGAAGTAGCCCGGTGACCGTCCCCGCAGGCGCCGGCACCCCGGTCGCCACACCAGCGCCGAGCCCGGTGGAGGCCGAGCGCCGGCTGTACCGTCGGCAGCGCGGCCGCCGCTCGGTCGTGGTGTCGGTCGTCTCGACGCTCGTCGTCGTGGTGGTGCTCTGGCTCGGCGTGGTGAACACCCCCGGGTGGGCCGCCGTCCAGCAGTCGTTCTTCGACCCGCAGACCGCCGTCGACGTCTTCCCGCAGGTCCTGCTCGGCCTCTGGCTGAACATCCGGATCCTGTTCTTCGCGAGCATCGGCGTCGCGGTGCTCGGGACGCTGCTCGCGGTCGTCCGGGGCCTGCGGAACCCGGTGTTCTTCCCGCTGCGGATGCTCGCGACGGCCTACACCGACCTGTTCCGCGGCCTGCCGCTCATCATCGTGCTGTACCTGGTCGGCTTCGGCATCCCCGGGCTCGGCATCTTCCCGCGCCAGCCCCCGGAGGTCTGGGGCACCATCGCGATCGTGCTCACCTACTCGTCGTACGTCGCCGAGGTCCTGCGCGCCGGCATGGAGGCCGTGCACCCCTCGCAGCGGCTCGCGGCCCGGTCGCTCGGGCTGTCGCACGCCGGGACGCTCCGGCTCGTCGTGCTGCCGCAGGCGATTCGCAAGGTCACACCCGCGCTCATGAACGACTTCGTGTCGATGCAGAAGGACGTCGGGCTCGTGTCGATCCTGGGCGCCGTGGACGCGGTCCGCAGCGCGCAGATCGCCCAGGCCGAGGCCTACAACTTCACGCCGTACCTGGTCGCCGGACTCCTGTTCGTCGTGATCAGCCTGCCGCTGATCCGCGTCACCGACGCGGTCGCGCGGCGCCAGCAGCGCCGTGAGCAGATCGGAGGGACCGTGTGACCGAAGCATCCGCTGCGGGGGCGGGCCGCGCCTCCCGTCCGATCACCGGCCTGGAGGCACGTGGTGCGTCCGACGCGTCGGTCCCCGTCCTGGAACTGCGCGGCCTGCGCAAGGCCTTCGGTGGACACGAGGTCCTGCGCGGCATCGACCTGACCGTGCACCGGCACGAGGTGATCTGCGTCATCGGGGCGTCCGGCTCCGGGAAGTCGACGCTCCTCAAGACCGTGAACCTGCTCGAGGGCATCGACGACGGCGAGGTGCTGCTGCAGGGCACCGACATCGCCGACCCGCGCATCGACGTCGACGCCACCCGGGCGCGCATCGGCGTCGTCTTCCAGCAGTTCAACCTGTTCCCGCACATGCGCGTCCTCGACAACGTGACGCTCGCGTCCCGTCGGGTGCACGGCGTCCCGCGGGCCGAGGCCGAGGCGACGGCCCGGCGGCTGCTCGAGCGGATCGGACTGTCGGACTTCGCGGACGCGTACCCGGACCGGCTCTCCGGCGGGCAGCAGCAGCGCGTCGCGATCGTGCGTGCGGTGGCGACCTCGCCGGAGCTGCTCCTGCTCGACGAGGTGACGAGCGCGCTCGACCCGCAGCTCGTGGGCGAGGTGCTCGACCTGGTGCGCGAGCTCAAGGAGCAGGGTTCGACGATCCTGATGACCACGCACGAGATGCAGTTCGCCCGGAAGGTCGCCGACCGGATCGTGTTCCTGCACCGCGGCGAGGTCGTCGAGCAGGGCGCCCCGGCCGACGTGCTCGACCGCCCGCAGCACCCCGCCCTCGTCGAGTTCCTGGCGCGCGTCCACGCCTGACCCGGCGTCCCGCGCCTCCCGTTCCGCAGAACGCAATCGTGGCGGTTGCTCGCAGCGGTATGACGCTGCGAGCAACCGCCGACGTTGCGTTCTGCGGAGGGCTTGCTACGGGCGCAGCAGCACCTTCCCGACCACCTCTCCGTCGCGCACCCGGCGGTGCGCCTCGGCGGCGTCGGCGAGCGGCAGCACGCTGTCCACGACGGGTCGGACGCTGCCGTCGGCGACGAGCGGCCAGACGTGCTCCCGGACCGCGGCGACGATCGCGGCCTTCTCGTCGAGGGGCCGGGCGCGCAGGGTCGTGGCGCTGATCGTCGCGCGCTTCCGCATCATCGCGCCGAAGTCGAGCTCGCCCGTCCTGCCGCTGCCCGCCGCGATGACCGCGATGTGCCCGTTTGGCGCCAGGACGGCGAGGTGCTTCGCCAGGTAGTCCGCGCCGACGACGTCGAGCACGACGTCGACCCCGCGGCCGTCCGTGAACGCCAGGGCCCGCTCGACGAAGTCCTCGGTGCGGTGGTCGACGACCAGGTCCGCGCCGAGCTCCTGCGACGCCCGGACCTTCCGCTCGCCGCCGCTCGTCGCGATCACCCGGACGCCCATGGCCTTCGCCAGCAGCACCGCGTGCGAGCCCATCCCGCCGGTGCCGCCGTGCACCAGGAGTGTCTGCCCGGCACGCAGGCCCGCGATCATCCCGAGGTTCGACCAGACCGTGCACGCCGCCTCGGGCAGCGCCGCGGCCTCGACCAGGTCGACGCCGTCCGGGACCGGGAGCACCTGCGCCGCCGGGACCGCCACGAGCGAGGCGTACCCGCCGCCGGACAGCAGGGCGCAGACCCGGTCGCCGCGCGCGAACCCGGTCACCCCGTCGCCCAGGGCACGGACGGTGCCGGAGACCTCGAGGCCGAGCACGTCCGAGGCGCCGGGCGGCGGCGGGTAGTTCCCGGCGACCTGCTGCAGGTCCGCGTTGTTCACCCCGGCCGCGGCGACCTCGACCAGGACCTCGCCGGGACCGGCCACCGGGTCCGGGAGCTCGTCGAGTCGGGGTGCGCCGTCGTGTGCCGTGATCGCCTGCATGCCCTCGACGCTAGCCCCGGGACCCGCGACCACCTGTGCGTCCGCCATGTACCGTCGACGGCGACCCGCGCACGACCGAGGCGCGGGCACGGACTCCAGGGGGACCCACATGGCCAGGAAGACCACCGCACTCGCGACCGCCGCACTCGCCGTCGCACTGCTCGCCGGCTGCTCGGCCGGCGGATCGGGCGGCAACGGCAACGGCAACAGCAGCGGGAGCGGCAGCGGCAGCACGGGACAGAGCAGCGCACCGAAGGCGTCGTCGCAGGCGTCGTCCCAGTCGAAGGCCGAGGCCTGCTCCGCCTTCCAGTCGAAGGTCGAGGACGCCGCGAAGGGCCTGCAGTCCCAGGTCTCCGCGCTGCAGTCCGACCCGAACGCCGCCGTCGCGAAGCTCAAGGAGTTCGACCAGTCGCTCTCCGACGGCGTCGACGCCGTGCAGAACACGGACGTGAAGCCGAAGGCCGAGGCGTTCCGCTCCGCCTACGACGAGATGCTCACCCAGATCGAGTCGATCGCGAAGGACCCGAAGTCCGCCGACCTCTCCGCCTTCACCGCGACGACGCAGAAGGTCCAGGACGCGGGCACCGAGTTCCAGAAGGTCTGCACGGCCTGACCCCGGGCTGCACGACGACGCCCCGCCCGGCACCACTGCCGGACGGGGCGTCGCTGCGCCGGGGGAGCGGGAGCGCGGCAGACGCGCCGCGCAGGACCTCGCGCCGCGTGCGCCGCAGCGCCCGTGCCTCAGGCCGCAGGCCGTGCGGCGTCGAGCCGGGCGACGTCCTCGTCGCGGAGCTTCACGGTCGCCGCGACGACCGAGTCCAGGATCGACTGCGGCCGGGACGCCCCCGGGATCGGCACGACGACGTCGCTCTTCCGCAGCTCCCACGCGAGCGCGACGACCTGCGGGGACACCCCGCGCTCCCGGGCGATGACCGCGAAGTCCTCGTACGCGGTGCCCAGGTCCGCGGCCTTCGCGATGCCGCCGAGCGGGCTCCAGGGCAGGAACGCGATGCCGAGCTCGTCGCACAGCTCCAGCTCGGGCTCACTCGACCGGAACGCGGGCGAGAACTGGTTCTGCACCGACGCCAGTCGCCCGCCGAGGACCTCGTTCGCCGTGCGGATCTGGTCCGGGTCGGCGTTCGAGATGCCCGCCATCCGGATGACCCCCTCGTCGAGCAGTTCGGCGAGCGCGCCGACCGAGTCGGCGTACGGGACCGCGGGGTCCGGCCGGTGGAACTGGTACAGCCCGACGGCGTCGACGCCGAGTCGCTTCGCCGAGGCCTTCGCCGCCTCCTTGAGGTATTCCGGCCGCCCGTCCTGCGCCCACGGCCCCGCCTCGGGGCGCAGGTGCCCGCCCTTCGTGGCGATGAGCACGGCGTCCGTGTCGCCGTGGAACTCGCGCACCGCCTTGGCGATGAGCGTCTCGTTGTGCCCCACCTCGTCGTGGCCGGCCAGGTGGTAGGCATCCGCGGTGTCGATGAGCGTGACGCCCGCCTCAAGCGCCGCGTGGACGGTCGCGATGGACCGCCGTTCGTCGGGCCGGCCCTCGATGGACATGGGCATGCCGCCCAGTCCGATCGCGCTGACCGACACGTCTCCGATGACTCGTTGCTTCATGTCGCCAGCATGCGCCCGTCCGTCGGGTGGGTGCCCAGTGTGCGCACGGCCTGGAGGCACGGTGCCCGTCCCACGGGTCTGCTCGCGTCCGCCGCCCGGTCCGGTCTGGTCGGGTCCGGGGCACGGGGCCGCTCGGTAGCATCGGCGCATGGCGTTCCGGTGGTGGCGACGACGGCGTTCCGAGGCGACCCCCGACACGACCACTCCGGTACCGGCGCCGGCACCCGTCGCACTCGACCCCGTGGCGCTCGCCGAGACGATCGACGCACTCGTCCTGCCCGGCTTCACCCCGTTCGAGGACGTCGTCGAGACGGTCGTCGAGGTGCACGAGGACGAGGTCGACGACCCGGAGACCCTCCGGCCGGTGGTCGAGCGGGCCGTCCGCGACCGCTGGGCCGCGCGCCTGACCGAGCAGCACGCGTGGGAGCCGGGATCCGGACAGTACGAGCGGCTCCGGGACGCCTTCGCCACGCTCCGCGAGCAGGGCTTCGTGACCGGCATGGCGGTCGGCGTCGACCAGGCCGACGGCGTCGCCGAGTGCGCGGACGCCCGGACGCCGGACCCGACCGCGCCGGACGGGCACCGGGAGTGGGCCTACGTGTTCTTCCACCAGCAGGACGCCGAGCGGCTGGCCGAGCCGACTGCGCTGCTGTACCTGGCCTACGGCGCCTTCCGACCGTCGCCCGACCTCGAGCCGGACCACGTCGCGCTCGCGGAGCAGTCCGTCGACGGGCGGGCCGTCCTGGGCCGGCACAGCCGCGTGAGTGCGGCCTCGGCGGTCGTGGCGGCCCTCGTCGACCACGGGCTCGACGCCGACTGGGACGGGCAGACCACGCAGCGCATCACGGTGCGGATCGACCGCTGGCAGAAGCCCCTGCCGGCCTGAGCGTTCCTGGCGGTCAGCGCCGTGCCCAGGCGGGGGCGTGCTCGGGGAGCGGCCCGAACGCCACCGCCCGCGCGTAGAGGCCCCGCGCCGGGGGCACCCAGCGGGCGAGGAGCACGGGCAGGAGCGGTGGCCCGTCCTGCAGCTCCCCGGCGAAGGCGCGCTCGAACACCACCCGGTGCAGGAACCGCTGCGCCGTCTGCACCACGACGGTCGGGGGCGTCCGACGGCGCTGCACGGCCCGGAGCGCGGGGTCGAGGGCCCGGCCGCGCAGCCCCTGCCGGAGTGCGGGGACCAGGGCGGTGGCGGTCGCGACCGCGTCCTGCACGGCCAGGTTGATGCCGACCCCGCCGGCCGGGGACATCGCGTGCGCGGCGTCGCCGATGCAGAGCAGCCCGGGACGCCACCAGCGACGGAGCCGGTCGGTCCGGACGTCGAGCACGTGCACGTCGTCCATCGACCGGATGCCCTCCACCCGGTCGGCGAAGTCCGGTCGCAGCCGCGCGATCCGCGCCCGGAAGGCCTCGACGCCCGCGGCACGCAGGGCGGCGTCGGACCCCTTCGGCGCGAAGTACGCGACCTGGTGGTACCCCTGCCGCGGGAAGGCGAGCAGGACGTCTCGACCGGTGAAGGCCGGCACGAGCGCGGTCGCGTCGTCGTCCTCGTGGCGGGGCAACCGGAACCACCACGTGTCGAACCCGACCGGGAAGCGTCGCGGACGCAGTCCCGCCGCGGCACGCAACACCGAGTTCCGGCCGTCGCACGCGATGACCACGTCGGCGCGCAGCTCCTCGGGCTCGCCGCCGTCGCGCGGCGTCAGATGCACGCCGGTGACCAGCCCGTCCTCCACGATCAGGTCGGAGGCCGCGGTGCCCATGGTGATGGTGAACGAGGGCTCCTGGCGCGCCGCGGTGGTGAGCAGGTCGAGCAGGTCCCACTGCGG
The DNA here is from genome assembly GCF_003349855.1 of Curtobacterium sp. AG1037. Lineage (NCBI taxonomy): Bacteria > Bacillati > Actinomycetota > Actinomycetes > Micrococcales > Microbacteriaceae > Curtobacterium > Curtobacterium sp. AG1037. Next base: position 438,676 of record NZ_QQAO01000002.1, read on the forward strand.
CACCATCGCGACGTGGTCGTACGGCGGACGGAGCCGCGAGAACTCGCCGAGCACGAGCCGTGACCCGTCCGGCCGGGGCAGCGAGAAGTCGTCGAGGCGCGACTGTGGGAGCGCCCGGAACCGGTCGCCGAGCCCGAGCTCGTCGAGCAGTCGGATGGTCGAGGCGTGCACGGTGTCGCCGCGGAAGTCGCGGTTGAAGTCGTGATGCGACTCGACGACCCGCACGTCGACGCCGGCCCGAGCGACGAGCAGCCCGAGCACCACACCGGCGGGGCCGCCCCCGACGACGGCGACCGACGTCCGCGAGACCCTCACGGTGCTGCGGTCGCGGTCCCTGCCGTCCCGACACCGTCCGCCGCGTCGGCGAACACCACGCCGCCCCAGGTGATCACGGCGATCGCCAGGACGAAGCCGATCGCGGCGATCCACCACGACGAGCGCCGCCGGAGCCAGGCGCCGATCGTCAGCACCACGGTCGCGACGCCGACGATGAAGGCGCCGCCGACCGCGATGGCCGTCCCGCCGAGGTAGCCGCCGGGCGAGCACCCGGTCGCGGCGTCGCACCCAGCGGTGGCGGAGACGAGCGCGACGATGCCGACGACCGCCGTGACGAGCGTCATCACGGCGCCGAACACGAGCAGGAGCACGGTCGACACCCGGTCGGCGATGCGCCCGGCGGGGAACAGTGTCGTCCCGCCGCGCGCCCACTCGGCCCGCTGCTGGGCGTCGCGGTCGTGGGGACCGCCGGTGGGCGAGGACTGCGGCGGACCGCCGGGCACGTTCGACCAGGTCATGGGGACCGGTCTACCGCGCCTCGACCCCGAACGCCTGGGCGAGTCGCTGGATCTTCTGCGCACGGCCGAGTCGCGGCAGGTCGGAGCCGTCGCGGATCACCCGGCCCCGGGCCTCGAAGTCGTCGAGGAAGTCCTGCGCCCAGGCCACGTCGGTCGGCGTGGGGGAGATGACCTCGTTGATGACCGGGAGCTGCTCGGTGTCCAGGCAGAGCTTGCCGGTCAGGCCGAGGGACACCGCCACCTGCGACTGCTCACGCAGGATCGCGTGCGCGGACCCGACCGTCGGGCCGTCGATCGGCCCGGGCAGGTCGCCGACGCGGGACGCCACGACGAGCCGGGAGCGCGGGTACGCCATCGCCATCGTGTCGGCGGAGGTGCCGGTGTCACGGCGGTAGTCGCCGGAGCCGAACGCCAGTCGGAAGGCGCCCTGCGCGCGGGCGATCGACGTCGCCTCCTCGATGCCGAGCGCCGACTCGACGAGCGCGATCACGGGCGTGTGGCCGCCGAGCCGGTGCCACGTGTCGGTGACCTGTGCGGGCGACTCGGTCTTCGCGAGCATGACGCCCTGCAGGCCGGGCAGGCCGCGGAGCTCCTCGACGTCGTCCGCCCAGAAGTCCGTCGTGACGTCGTTGATCCGCACCCAGGCCTCACCGCCGCCGGCGAGCCACGAGGCCACCGTCTGGCGGGCGCCCGGCTTGGCGGCGGGGTCGACCGCGTCCTCGACGTCGAGGATGATCTGGTCGGCCCGGGACCGCTGCGCCCGCTCGAACCGGTCGGCGGCGGTGCCGGGGACGAGGAGCCACGAACGGGAGATCTCGGCGGGGACCGATCGACGCCGGTCCGGCGCAGGGGTGGACGTGGTGGTGCGGTCGTCGATGGCCATGTCCATGTTGGTACCACACGCGGGTGGCCGGGGAGCCCGACCGTCCCGGGGCGGCCCGGAATCCCGGAAACCTCGGTTCATTGCCAGAGAGGGCGGTCGCTTCCGCCTACAGTGTCCGATGTGTGGCGAGCGGACAGGGTGACCGACGACGAGGGCGACGCGAACGGCGACGTCCCCGCGCGCGGCCGCGCCGTGCCCGCCGACGGCCGGGGGGAGCAGGACGACCAGCAGGTGGAGCAGGGAGCGAACGTCGTGACGGACGAACCGGACCGGACCCTGCGGCCGGAGCTGCAGCTCACGAGTCCGCAGGCGATCAGCCTGGGTGATCCGCGCCTCCAGGCCGGCAACGCCGCGGAACCCGCGTGGGACGCGTGGCGGAAGCAGCTGACCGGGGTCGGCGGCGTCAGCCCGCTCACGCACTTCAGCGACCACCCGCGCACCCGCATCGAGCTCTCGACCACCCACCCGGGTGGCCTCGCGCAGTTCATCACCGGCAAGACCACCCTGCTCTCCAGCCTGATCCGCGACGAGGTGGCGCTCCGCGCCGCCCGCGTCGCCGCCGCCCGGGTCGAGGAGAAGGGCACCGAGCTCGCCACGGTCCGCGGCATCGACGCGGTCGAGCTCGGCATCGGCATGGCCGACTGGACGCACGCCGACGAGCACTTCCGCGGCCCCGTGCTGCTCCGCCCGCTGGCCATCCGACGCCACGGCCGCGACTTCGAGGTCCGCCTGCTCGGCGAACCCGTCCTGAACCCGGGCCTCGCCGACGCCCTGCACGAGCAGTACGGCGTCATCCTCGACGCGCAGTCCTTCGTCGCGCTCGCGCAGCAGGACGGCTCGTTCACGCCGAACCCGGTCATCGACCGGCTCCGCGGCCTGACCGCGCACATCCCCGGCTTCTCGGTGCACGCGCGCCTGGTCGTGTCGACGTTCGCCGAGGTCGCGAGCGGCCTGGTCGAGGACACGGAGGACCTGTCGCACCCGGTCCTCGACGCCCTCGCCGGCAACCCGAGCGCCAAGTGGCAGGTCGAGCAGTCGTACCACCCGGTCGAGCAGACGCCGTCCGACGAGCGCAGCCCCGAGACCGACACGCTCCTGCTCGACGCCGACGACGAGCAGGAGAACGTGATCGCGCAGATCACGGCCGGCAACTCGATCGTCGTGAAGACCCTCCCCGGCACCGGTGGCACGCAGACCATCGTGAACGCCCTCGGCGGGCTCGTCGCGGCGAACAAGCGCGTCCTCGTGGTCAGCCCGCGCCGCGCGACCCTGCGGGGGATCGCCGCGCGCTTCGCCGAGGTGCAGCTCCCCGGGGTCGCCGTCACACCGTCCACGCTCCGCCGTGACGTCGTCCGCGCCATCGCCCGGAACGAGAAGGCGTCCAGGCCGAACCTCCGCGAGGTCGACGACGCCCTGGTCCGGCTCCGCAAGGTCCTCACGGACTACCGCGGCTCGCTGACCCGGGTCGACCCGCACTTCCGCGTCTCCGTGCTCGACTGCCTGGTCGAGCTGTCCCGGCTCTCGCTCCTGCCGGTGCCGCCGTCGACGACCGCGCGCCTGTCGTCCACCTCGGTGACGAGCATGGTCGAGGGCCGTTCGCGCGTCGCCGAGACCATGGTCAGCGCCGCGAACCTCGGCGAGTTCCGCTACGGCCCCGACGACTCGCCCTGGTACGGCGCGAAGTTCGGCTCGAGCGACGGGGCGCAGCGGGCGCACCGCACCGCGCAGGACCTCGACGCCGACGGGCTGCCGACGCTGCTCCGCCGTGCTCAGGACCTCGTCGCCTCGACGCACATGCGGCAGTTCACGACCATCAACGAGCTCGGCATCTACCTCCGCCTGCTCACCGAGATCCGGGACACGCTGGACCGCTTCCTGCCCGTCGTGTTCGACCGCTCGGTCGCCGAGCTCGTCGCCGCCACCGCCCCGCGCGGCGAGGGCGCCCCGATGTCGTCCACGAACCGGCGCCGGCTGAAGAAGCTCGCGCGCGAGTACGTCCGCCCGGGCGTGCACGTGTCCGACCTGCACGAGGCCCTGACCCGCGTGCAGCAGCAGCGCGTGCTCTGGCAGCGCTACGTCGCCGCCGGCGTGAACCCCGAGGTGCCCACGGGCATCGGGGACGTCCAGGTGCTCTTCTCGAACGTCGTGCAGGACCTCGCGCGCCTGGACGAGCCGCTCGGCCGCACGTCGCGCGAGACCCAGCTGGCCAACCTGCCCATCGACGAGCTCGTCCCCACGATCGCGCGCCTGGCCGAGGAGTCCGACGTCCTGCACAACCTGCAGGAGCGCACCGAGCTCATGCAGACCCTGCGCGACCTGCAGCTCGAGCCGCTCATCACCGACCTGGCGAACCGCCACGTCCCGGACACCCAGGTGCCCGCCGAGCTCGAGCTCGCGTGGTGGCAGTCCGCCCTCGAGACCATGCTCGAGTCCGACCGGGCGCTGCTCGGCGGCAACACCGACATGCTCGACCGCGTCGAGGCGGACTTCCGGCTCGTCGACGACGCGCACGCCGCCGGGGTGTCCCAGGGTCTGGCGTGGCAGCTCGCCGAGAACTGGAAGGTCGGTCTCGTCGACTGGCCGGAAGAGGCGACCGCACTCCGCACCCAGCTCAAGGAGGGCGCGATCACCTCGCGCCTGCTCCAGGACTCCGCGCCGCACCTGTCCCGGTCGATCGCGCCCGTGTGGCTCGCATCGCCGTACGAGGTCGCGCAGATCGCCGACACGATGCCGTTCGACACGGTCATCCTGGTCGACGCCGGCGCCGTCACGATCGCCGAGACCGTCGGTGCGATCCGTCGCGCCCGGCAGACGGTCGCGTTCGGCGACCCGGTGACGCAGACGCCGTCGCCGTTCCGGATCGCCGTCGACCCCGACCACCGCGCCCTGCAGGTGGACGAGGGCACGCTCGACGCCCTGCACGCCGACTCCGCGCTGGCGAAGCTCTCCACGCTGCTGCCGACCCTGTCGCTCACGCGGTCGTACCGCGCCGGCGGCGAGGACCTCGCCGAGCTCGTGAACCGGCGCTTCTACGGCGGCCGCATCGAGTCGCTGCCGTGGGCCGGGTCGTTCCTCGGGCACGGCTCGATCGCGATCGACTACGTCAGCGACGGCAAGGCGGTCCCGGACCCCGAGTCCGGCGCCGTCGAGAGCGTCGATGCCGAGGTGGACCGCGTCGTCCGGCTGGTCATGGAGCACGCCCGCACCCGGCCGTCCGAGTCGCTCATGGTAATCACGGCCTCCGCGAAGCACGCCGTCCGCGTCGAGCAGGCGGTCCTGACGGCCGCGCAGGGACACAAGGACCTCACCGAGTTCGTCATCGGCGACCGGGCCGAGCCGTTCATCGTCGCGACGCTCGAGCAGTCGGTCGCCCAGAGCCGCGACCGCGTCGTGTTCTCGATCGGCTACGGGCGGACGCCGCACGGCCGGGTCCTCCGCGACTTCGGGGCGCTCGGCAAGCCGGGCGGGGAGCGCCTGCTCGCCGTCGCGATGACCCGTGCGCGCCGCTCGATGGTCATCGTCACGTGCTTCCAGCCGTCCGACATCGAGGCCGAGCGGATGGGACACGGCACCGTCGCGCTGGCCGAGATCCTCGCCGAGGTCCGCGCGCGCACCACGGCCGAGTACGTGCCGGACGACTCCGACCCGCTGCTCGTCGACCTGGCGCGACGCCTCGAGATGCGCGGCATCCCGGTGGCGCTCGGGCACCGCGGGAAGCTCGGCCTGGTGGCCGCGCACGGCGGGGTCTGCGTCACGATCGAGACCGACGCGTCGCTCGTCCGCGGGTCGCTCCGCGAGAGCCTGCGACTCCGTCCCGAGGTGCTCCGTCGACTCGGCTGGCACTACGTGCGTGTGCACGCCTTCCAGCTGTTCTCCGACCCGGACCGCGTCGCGGACACGGTCGCGTCGGTGCTCGGCGTCGACCGCGGGGCCACCCAGGAGATCAGCATCCCGCCGATCCCGGCCCGCCGATGAGCGCGTCGGATCTCGCGCCCCGCGTGCCCGCTCCGGGCCCCGCCCGCCGATGAGCCGCAGGGCGCACCGGCCCGCGGGACCGGTGACGCCCGACACGGACCAGCTGGTGGGCACGTGGACGCGGGCCGACGACGCGCCGGACCCCGCGCCTCCCGTCCGGCCGGCGGCTGCCGGACCGGAGACGGGGGACCGGCCTGGAGGCACGGCGCGACCCCGTCGGCGCGTCACCACCCAGCCGGTGCCGGGCAGCGACCCCGCTCCCGCACCGGAACCGCCGCGGCACCGCACGGGGGAGAACGACGACCAGCTCCGCCGCGACGTCCCCCCGCACTGGTGACGGGTAGCCTGGGACGCGATGACTGACACCGTGCGGCAGCGCCCCGACTGGCAGACGTGGCCGAACCTGATCACGGTGGTCCGCTTCCTGCTGATCCCGGTGTTCATCGGGCTCGTCGTCGCACACCACTCGGGCTGGGCCCTGGTGACCCTCGTCGTCCTCGGCGTGAGCGACTGGGCGGACGGGTTCATCGCGCGGAAGTTCGACCAGGGTTCGAAGCTCGGCAAGGCCCTCGACCCGATCGCCGACCGGCTCGCCATCATCGCGATCGTGCTGTCGCTCGTGCTCGTCGGACTGCTGCCGTGGCCGAGCGTCGCGATCATCGTGCTCGTCGACGCGGTGCTGGCGCTGCTGTCCGGGCTGTGGTTCCGTGGCGATCCCGACCTCGACGTCACCTGGACCGGCAAGGTGCGCTCGGCCCTGCTGTTCGTCGGCCTGCCGCTGCTGCTGTTCTCGTCGACGTCGTTCGCGGCCGACCACGACTGGGTGCGGGTCACCGCGCTCGTGTTCGTCTGGGCGGGGACGATCGGACACGTCGTCGCGGGCGTGCAGTACGCCAGGGCCCTCGCCGCGAAGCACCGCGCGGAGTCCCGCGCGCGCTGACGCGCCGCCCGCCATCGCGGGCGGATCGAACCACGAAACCGACGTGGAATCAGCACACGTGCATGGTTCGACGTCGGTTTCGTGGTTCGGAGCGGGGCGACCGCGGTCGCCCAGCGCGCTACAGCTTGGTCGTGCCGGCGATCCCCGGACCCTCGGGCGCGGTCGACGGGGCCACGTGCGCCCCGCCACCCGTGCCGACCGCGGCGCCGTTCTGCGTGCGCAGCAGGTCGCGGATCTCGAGCAGCACCTCGACGTCCGTCGGCGGGACGTCCTGCGGCGTCTGCTCCTGGTTCTTCTGCACCCGCTCGAAGGCGAGCTTCTTGAGGTGGTTCACCGGGAGCACGAGTGCGAAGTACACGACCGCCGCGACGATGACGAAGTTGATGACCGCGCCGATCACCGCGCCGAAGTACATCACCGCCTCGCCGCCCGAGACGGTCGGGATCGCGACGGGCAGCGCCTTGTCCAGGCTCGACGCGTTGAAGACCGCGCCGATCGCCGGGTTGATGACGGCGTTGACGATCGCGGTCACGATGGCGGTGAACGCCGCACCGATGACGACCGCGACGGCCAGGTCGATGACGTTCCCGCGGAGCAGGAACTCCTTGAAGCCCTTCACGCGGGCCTCCTTCCGTGTCGAGGAGACCCCACCGTACCGATGGGGACGAGTCCTCGTCAGGAGGCGCTGGGCGCGGCCGGCTTCGACTCGGTCTTCTTCGGTGCGGCCTTCGACGTGCTCGACGAGGAGTCACCGGACGACGAGCCGCCGGACGACGAGCCACCCGACGACGAGCCACCGGACGAGGGCGTCGACCGCGAGTCGGTGCGGTAGAAGCCGCCGCCGTTGAACGTCACGCCGACGGGGGAGAAGACCTTGCGCAGGACGCCCCCGCACACCGGGCACTCGGTGAGTGCGGCGTCGGAGAACGACTGCTTGACGTCGAAGGCGTTGTCGCACGCGGTGCAGCGGTACGAGTAGGTGGGCACCCTAGCTCCGGAAGGTGATGATGCGCGACGGCGTGATGATGCCGTCGACGGGTTCGTCGTGGGCCTCGCGCGGGACCTCGTCGAGGTACTCCGCGTCGAAGATCACAGCATAGACGGGCGGACGGTTCGCCATGGACCCGAGCGTCTTGTCGTAGTAGCCGCGGCCCCAGCCCATCCGGCAGCCGTCCTTCCCGACGGCGGCCGCGGGGGTCAGGATCGCGTCGACGTCGCCGAGCGCGAGCGGGGAGAGCACCTCGCCGACGACCTCGGGCATGCCGGACAGGCCCTCGCGCTCGGACTCTCCGTCGCCGACGGCCCAGTCGAGCAGACCGTCCTCGCGGGTCACCGGCAGGAGCACCCGCACGCCGTGCTCGTGCGCCCAGTTCAGGAACGGTCGCACGTCGGGCTCGTCCGGCGCCGACAGGTACAGCGCGAGGGACCGGACCTGCCGTTCCTCGACGAAGCGCTGCAGGCTCGCGGTCAGGGCGAGGCTGTCGCCCTCCCGTTCGGTCGCGGTCCGGGTGCGCCGGCGCTGCCGGAGCTCGGCCCGCAGGGCTCGCTTCTCGTTCCCGAGGTCGGCGGTCATGGCGAGGAGTCTAGCGAGCGGGCACGATGCGGCTTCCCGCCGCTCGACGCGGGAAGCCGTGTCCCCAGCAGTGACGACATGCCCCGTGCAGGGGCCATCCGATACGTTCTCGGCATGGGCTTCCAGATTTCGAAGGCGGTGATCCCGGCCGCAGGCCTGGGCACGCGCTTCCTCCCCGCGACCAAGGCGATGCCGAAGGAGATGCTCCCGGTCGTCGACAAGCCGGCGATCCAGTACGTGGTGGAAGAGGCCGTCGGTGCCGGACTCACCGACGTGCTGATGATCACCGGGCGCAACAAGAACGCACTCGAGAACCACTTCGACCACGTGGCCGAGCTCGAGGAGACGCTCCGCAAGAAGGGCGACCACGAGAAGCTCCAGAAGGTCAACCAGTCGACCGACCTCGCCGACATGCACTACGTCCGCCAGGGCGACCCGCTCGGCCTCGGCCACGCGGTGCTCCGGGCCAAGATGCACGTCGGGCGCGAGCCGTTCGCGGTCCTGCTCGGTGACGACATCATCGACGCCCGCGACCCGCTCCTCAAGCGCATGATCGAGGTCCAGGGCGAGAAGAACGCGACGATCGTCGCGCTCCTCGAGGTCCCGGCCTCGCAGACCCACATGTACGGCATCGCGACGGTCGAGGAGACCGACACCGACGACGTCGTGAAGATCACCGGCCTGGTCGAGAAGCCCCCGCAGGGCGAAGCCCCCTCGAACCTCGCCATCATCGGCCGCTACGTCATCCGCCCCGAGGTCTTCGACGTCCTCGAGAAGCAGGAGCCGGGCAAGGGCGGCGAGATCCAGCTCACCGACGCCCTCATGAAGATGGCCGGCGCCGAGGAGTGGACCGGCGGCGTGTACGGCGTCGTGTTCCGTGGACGTCGGTACGACACCGGTGACAAACTCGACTACATCAAGGCGATCGTGCAGCTCGCCTCGGACCGCGATGACCTCGGCCCCGACCTCAAGTCGTGGCTCAAGGAGTTCAACGCGGGCGAATAGCCGACCCCGTGCGAACGGGTCCGGGGGTCACCCCCGGGCCCGTTCGTGCATCCACCCGGCCGACCACCGGGTACCGGAGGAACCACAGCGATGACGACGATCCCGACCCTGTCCCACGGGCGGGTCACCATCCGGCCCCTCCGCCTCCGGGACATACGCGACCTCGACGTCGCCCTGGCCTCGAACCGCAGCTGGCTCCGGACGTGGGAGGCCACGAACCCGTCCGGCCACGTGTCGACGGACGTCCGCGGCAGCATCCGCGCGCTGCAGGCCAACGCCCGCGCCGGGCTCGGGCTCCCGTTCGCGATGGAGCTCGACGGTCGCTTCGTCGGCCAGCTCAACGTGTCCGGCATCTCCTACGGCTCCCTCGCGAGCGCGTCGATCGGCTACTGGGTCGTCGAGGACGCCGCCGGGCACAACGTGACCCCGATCGCCGTCGCGATGGCCGTCGACCACTGCTTCCGGGTCGTCGGCATCCACCGCATCGAGATCTGCATCCGTCCGGAGAACGCCCCCAGCCTGCGGGTCGTCGAGAAGCTCGGCTTCCGGTACGAGGGACTCCGCCGCCGCTACATCCACATCAACGGCGACTGGCGCGACCACTTCTGCTTCGCCCTCGTCGCGGAGGAGGTCCGCGAGGGCGTCCTCGACCGCTGGGTGGCGGGTCGCGTCCCGGCCGGCGTCGGCAGCGTGCCGCTGGCGGCCCGCGACGAGGCCGCCATGCCGCTCGACACCCGTCCCCGCATCCAGTGACCGCGCGCATCCAGTGATGGCCGGGAGGCGCGCCCCGCCTCCACCGGATCCGTCGCGACCCGCGCAACACGCGACCGGCAATCACCCGCCAGGGGAACCCGCACCCCTACCGTTGCCCCATGGCAGGTATCGGCTCCTGGGGCGGCGGCATCGTCCTGCTCATCGCGGCCGTGCTCTGGGTCGTCTACCTGATGCCCTCGTGGGCCGCCCGACGCCAGTACCTCGCCACCGAGCGCAACGCCATCCGGCTGCAGCAGACCCTCCGCATCCTCGCCCAGACCGCCGAGCTGCCGGACGAGGTCCGCGTCGAGATGAACGCCCGGTCGCTCGCCGAGGCGCAGCGCGTCGCCCGGTCGGAGGAAGCGAAGCGCGCCGCGATCGTCCGCGCCCACGAGGCTGCTCGGCAGCGTGAGATCACCCGGCGACTCGCCGAGCAGCAGCCCCAGCTCGAGCGCGTGTCGGCCGTTCCGGCACTGACCGCCCGTCGGATGCGACGGTCCCGGCTCGGCGCGACGACCTTCGGCGCGATCGGCCTCGTCGTCGCGCTCGTCGTCCTCGTCGCCGCACCGTCCGCGTGGCTCGTGGCGGTCGCCGGACTCGTCGCGGCCGGAGCGTCCGCCGCCGTGCTCGCCCAGCTGCACCAGGTCGCCCAGGCGCGGAAGGCGCGTGCCGCAGCCGGCGCTGCCGACGCGCGCCGTGCCTCCCGGCCGTCGACCACGTGGACGGACCCGGCGCCGCCGCTGCCCACGGAACAGCAGACGGAGCCCACGCGCGACCGCACCTGGACTCCGCCGGCTGCCGTCCCGAAGCCGCTCTACGTCGAGCGCCCCGCCGCACCGACCCCCTCGCCGGAGTCGTCCGCGGAGCTCGCCGCACGGCTGCGGGAGCGCGTCGCCGCGGCGAAGGCCGAGGCGGACGCCGAGGCCGCGGCGATCCGCGCCGCTGAGACGGACCCTTCGCTCGCCAGGGTGTCGCGGATGCGGCCGGACGTCGAGGAAGCGGTCGCCTCGCTCTCCGCGCACGACCAGGGCCGGCTCGCCGAGCGGCTCGGACTGCGGGCGCCCGCGCCGGAGCCGCGCGGGCAGGAGACCGCCGCTGCCCCGACCGCCGAGCCCGTGGCGGAACCGGCCCCGCCGAGCCGCTGGGCGGGCATGGGCGTGCTCGACGAGGACGGCTTCCAGCAGGCCGACCTCGACGCGATCATGCGTCGCCGTCGCGCGGTCTGACCAGCGTCCACTCCGCGGCACGCCCGAGCGGGTCGGACCGATTTCGCATCGTCGACGACGTGGTGCTAGTGTGGTCGAGCAGTCGGGGCTATGGCGCAGTTGGTAGCGCGTCTCGTTCGCAATGAGAAGGTCAGGGGTTCGAATCCCCTTAGCTCCACTCGAGTGCAGAAGGCCACCCCGCGGGGTGGCCTTCTGTGTTTCCCGGGCTGTCTTTCCTGGGCGGTGTTCCCCGGGCCGCTGGGTCAGCTCGCGATGCTGTCCGTCAGGATCCCGGCCTGGGTGAGCTCGGCGTGGATCGCGTTCGCAGCCTGCTCGAACGCGCGGTTGCCGCGGGAGATCCCGATCGCACCGCCCTTCAGCGCGGACTTGCCGGAACCGCGGAGCAGGCGGGCGACCGTGCGTCCGTCGGGCGCGACCATCACCTGCACGTCGAGTCGGGTGTGGAACGTGCGGTCGTTCGCGAGGCCGCCGATGAGCAGCGTGAGGCCGAGGCTGCCACGGGTGGCCTGCAGGGCGCCCTGCTCACCGTCGACGACGGCGTACCCCTCGCGGACGAGGGCGTCGCGGACGCGGGCTCGGGTGGACTCGGGGTCGGCGGCGACGAAGAAGTCGTGGCTCTCGGGCATGGTCTGATCCTTCCGGTGCTGGTCGGGTTGCTACGGGTGATCCTGCCGCACCGTCGCCTACCCTGGACAGGTCATGTCTTCCTCGTTCACGCGTCGTTCGCTGCTCTCGCTCGCCGGTGTCGCCGGCATCGGCCTCGCCGTGGCCGCCTGCTCCCGTGGTGGGGACGGCGGATCGGACCCCACCGGGGCCGCCTCGGGCCGTGCGTCCGGCGGGTCCGGCAGCGCGGCCGGCACGGCGACACCCGCGGCCTCCTCGCTCGAGCCGGCGCAGGTGCCGCTCGCCGGCGGGGTCACGGTCACGATCGCGGGGACCGGCCTCGGTGCCGTCCGGGGGGTCACGGTCGGCGGGGTCGCCGCGCGGGACGTGCAGGCCTCGGCGACCAAGGTGACCTTCACGGTTCCGCACCAGGCGATGTACACCGCCGGAGCCGCGGACGTCGCACTCTTCACCACCGCGATCGAGCCTTCGCCGTCGGCGAACCGCTCGTCGGACGGCAACGGCAGCGCCGCGAACGACGGTCAGGCGGGGGCGACGCAGGACGACGCCACCGCGACGCCGAGCCCGACCGTCGCACCGGTGCCGGACGCGTCGACCGCCGTCGCGACGAGCTCGCTGACGTACGCGGCCCTGACCGACGTGGACCGGCAGCTCGAGTACGCGATGGCGCACTGGGAGGACTACAACACCGCCGAGTACGGCACCATGAACCCGATCGGCGGTGACTGCGCGAACTACGTCAGCCAGACGCTGATCGCGCGTGGATGGCAGCAGCGGAGCGACTGGTACAACCGGGACGGCGGGGCGCAGCACAGTGCGACGTGGACCTACTGCCCGTCGATGGACCCGTGGCTCAGCGCGAACGCGTCGACGTTCGGTCTGACCCGTCGGCCCCTCGACGAGCGCAGCAAGGTCAAGGTCGGGGACATCGTCTTCTACGACTGGAACGCGAATCAGTCACCCGACCACGTGACGATCGTGTCCGAGGTGTTCACCGAGCCGGACGGCACCGTCCGCATCAAGTCGGCGAGCCACAACCAGGACGGGCCCTACCGGGACCTCGACGAGATGATCACCGTGCAGCACCCGGGCGGCACCGCCTGGTTCCACACGTTCGACGCGTAGCCGCCGCCGCGCGCGCGTTCGGGCGGGCCGCCGGGCCGCCGCGGGCGCCCGCACAACCGGAAGCACGCCGCGCCACGGAACTCAGTTGTTCGGCGTGCTTCCCGTTGTGCGCAGACACGCCGAACAAGCCGCGGCCCGCCCCGCACGCGCGCCGCGCTGCCCCGCGCCGCCGCGGCTCACGGGTACCCGAGGAACCACAGCAGCACCACGGCCACCGGCTGCAGGCACACCCCGACCACGAGCCACCCCACCGCCCGCCGCCGCGTCGCCGTGAACGCGTCCGCCCCGAAGAGCGGAGCCGTCGGCATGAGCAGCCGCGGCAGGCTCTGCTGCGGCAGGAACACCGCGACGAGGTACAGCGCGTACGCCGCCGTGAACGACACGACCTCGACCCCCAGCGCACGGACGCCCCGCCGGGTCCAGAACCAGACGGCCCCGGCGAGCACGACGACCACCAGGACGATCCCGGCCGGCCCGAGCCAGGTCCCCGCCATCGTGAACCACGGCGTCAGGGGTGCGAAGTGCTGCCGACCGACGAACCCCACCCACCACGACAGCTCGGTGTCCAGGTACGCGTCCGGTCGTCCGGTCACCGCCGAGGCGACCACGGGCCACGCCAGACCGGCCGCCGCGATCCCGAGCCCCGCGACGACGATCGCCACCGCGTCCCGCACCGGCAGCGCCCGACGCTCGCGTGTCCACCGCACGACCAGGTGCACGGCGAGCGCGACCGCGAGCGCGAGGCCCCCCGGCTTCGTGAACGCCGCCACGAGCCCGAGCGGCAGCACGAGCCAGTACCGCCGCCGCACGAGCGCGAGGAGCGCCCCGAACAGCAGCAGGAGGAAGGTGCTCTCCGCGTAGGCCACCTGGAGCAGGAACCCGGTGGGCCCGAACGCGAACAGGGCGGTCGCCCACCGCGCGCGCCCGACGTCGGCGACCGCCGCGACGAGCCGGTAGAGCACCACGCACGCCCCGGCCCCCGCGAGCGTCGCGACGAGCACCCCGGCCACCCAGAAGGACCCGCCGACGAGCGGCTGCACCGCGCGTACGAACGTCGGGAACACCGGCAGGAACGCCCAGGCGTTCGGGAGCACGTGCCCGTCCTGGTCGAGTGGGAGCACGGCCGGGTAGCCGCGTTCCGCGATGGTCCGGTAGAAGGACGCGTCCCAGGAGCCGAGGAACGACCAGAACGTGCCCTCCCGGCGGTGGGACGCGAACGTCCAGCCCTGCGCGGTGGCGATCAGCCAGACGCCGAGCAGCAGGACGGTGCTGACCACGCGCGAGGCCAGCCACACGAGCAGGGGAGCCGTCCACCCGCTGTGCCGCGCCTCCAGTCCGTCCGTCACCACGCGTCGGACGCGGGTCGGCAGACCCGGCCGGGAGGCGCGGGTCGGCTCCGCCAGGTCGGTCACCGCCCGATCCTCCCACCTCCGCGCGCGCCGGTGCGCTGTCCGGTCACCGCACGCGGTCAGGTTCCGTCAGCGGAGCGGGCGTTGCATCGAGCACGTTCCACGGAAACCAACGACAGGAGGCACCATGCCCTTCATCACCGTCGGCGCCGAGAACGGCCACGACATCGACCTGCACTACGACGACCTCGGCACGGGCGACCCCGTGGTCCTCATCCACGGCTGGCCGCTCTCCGGCCGCTCGTGGGAGGGCCAGGTCCCCGCACTCGTCGAGGCCGGCCACCGCGTCATCGCCTACGACCGCCGTGGCTTCGGCCAGTCGTCGCAGCCGTGGGGCGGCTACGACTACGACACGTTCGCGGCCGACCTCGACAAGCTCATCACCGAGCTCGGCCTGTCAGACGTCACCCTCATCGGCTTCTCGATGGGCGGCGGCGAACTGGCACGCTACGTCTCGACCTACGGGACGTCGAAGGTGAAGAAGCTCGTCTTCGCGAGCGCCGTGCCGCCGTACCTGTGGAAGTCGGACGACAACCCGGACGGGGCCGTCGATCAGGACCTCGCAGACTGGTTCGCGAACGGCATCACCGGGGACCGCCCGGCGTTCCTGCACCAGTTCGTCGACATGTTCTACACGCCGGGGGAGTCCGGGGAGCCCGTGGTCTCCGCCGACCAGCGCGCGTACGACCTGGCGATCGCCGAGCTCGCGTCGCCGAAGGGCACGCTCGACTGCACCGTTGCGTTCGCGACGACCGACTTCCGCGACGACCTGACGAAGATCGACGTCCCGACGCTCGTCATCCACGGCGACTCGGACGGGATCGTGCCGTTCGAGGCCTCTGGGAAGCGCACCGCCGAGGCGATCCCGGACGCGCAGACGCACGTCATCGAGGGCGGCCCGCACGGCGTGCTCGCGTCGCACACGGACGAGTGGAACGAGGCAGTCCTGCGCTTCCTCGCCTCCTGAGGCGCCCCCGGCGTCTCCGCCGGCTGCACCGATGGAGCAGATGACGTCGGGTCCCGGTCAGGTACCCGACGTCGTCTGCTCCATCAACGGCGGCCAGTCTCCGTCAGGCGCCCGTGACCGCCCGTCGGATGCGCTCGATCGGTACCTTCGGGGTCCGGTCGGCGTTCAGCAGGCCGTTCGTCTCCTGCAGGGTGTCGGTGAGCTGCGTCCAGCACGACCCCGCGAGGAACGAGCTCGCCCGGACGCCGTCGTACAGCGCCGTGATGCGCGCGATCCAGTCGTCGCCGTCGACGGCCGAGGTGTACCCCCACCCGTCCTCCCGCTGCGCCCCCGGCTGGTAGTCCACCCCGCCGAACTCGGTCAGCATGACGGGCTGCCCACGGTCCACCGCACCGCCGACCAGGATCCGCCGGTCAGCGGGCCCCCGTCCGCCGAGCAGGGCCGTCCGGGCTGCGTCGTCGGCGTAGGTCGCCGCGAGCCGCGAGCCGTCGCCCTCGTAGTCGTGCACCGTGACGATGTCCGAGTCGGGGTGCTCCCACCCGTCGTTGGAGACGACCGGCCGCGTCGCGTCGAGGGCCCGGGTGACGTCGGCCAGCGCCCGGGCGTACGCCTGCTGCGCCGGGTCGGTCGCGATCTGCTGCACGCCCCAGCTCTCGTTCGCGGGCACCCACGTGACGATCGACGGGTGCGACGCGTCGCGCTCGACGGCGTCCATCCACTCCCGCACCAGCCGTTGCACCGCGAGCGGGGAGAACGCGTACGCCCCTGGTGCCTCACCCCAGACGAGCAGCCCGAGCCGGTCGGCCCAGTACAGGAACCGTGGGTCCTCGATCTTCTGGTGGTTCCGGGCCGCGGTGAAGCCGAGCTCCTTGATGAGCTCGACCTCGCGCCGGAGTGCCGCGCGGGACGGTGCGGCGAGGTGCGACTCCGGCCAGTAGCCCTGGTTCAGGACGCTCCGGACGTCGTACGCGCGCCCGTTGAGCAGGAACGCGCCGCCGTCCAGCCCGACCGTCCGGACACCGAAGTAGCTCGCCACGGCGTCGACGGGGGTGACCCCGTCCTGCAGCAGCGTGACGGTGGCGTCCACGAGCCGCGGGGTCTCCGGGCTCCACGTCAGCTCGTCCGCCGCCTGCCCGTTCGTCTGCCGGGTGACCGGCACGGTCACGTCGACCTCGTCCGCGGTGGCCGGGACGCTGGTCTCGACGCGCGCGATCCGCTCGCCCTGCTCCTCCCACCAGGCCTCGACCCGGACCCGCTCGTCCGTCCGGCGCTCGCCGCGGAGCCGCACGGTCAGGCGCACGGTGGCGTGGTCGACGTTCGTCCACCGCAGGGCCGCGACGGAGCGGGACGGGACCGCCTCGAGCCACACCGTCTGCCAGATCCCGGTCGTCCGGCGGTACCAGATGGCGTGCGGGTACTCGTGCCAGTCCTGCTTGCCGCGGGGCTGCGTCACGTCGTGCGGGTCGTCCTCGGCACGGACCACGAGCAGGTGCCCGCCGTCCGGGGTGTCACTGTCCGGGGCGCTGCCGAGCGCCTCGGTCACGTCGAGCACGAACGGGGTGTGGCCGCCCTCGTGCTCCCCGATGAACTGCCCGTCGATCCACACCCGCGCGCGGTGGTCGACGGCACCGAAGTGCAGCAGGAGTCGGTCCCGGTCGGCGCCGAGTCCGGCGGCCGTGAGCTCCTCGCGACCGATCGTCCTGGCGTACCAGACGACGGCGTGGAAGCCGGGTTCGTCGATGCCGGACGCCGCGGACTCCGGCGGGAACGGCACGGTGATCTCCCGCGCGTCGGGGAAGCCGTTCCGCCAGGCGGGGTCGTCGCCGGTGTTCCGGAACGACCACGTCCCGTCGAGGTCGGCCCACTCGCCGCGGAGGAGCTGGGGGCGGGGGTACTCGCCGTCCTGGCGGGACGCGAGCGGGAGGTCAGGTGCGGCGACGGTGCCGTCGAGCGTGCTCATGGGTCCATGCTGCCGCCGAAGTACATCGTTGTAAAGCAATGTGCATCGTTGTTGAGCACTGCGGGTGCCTTCACGGCGACCGCCGCGTACCGTCCATCCCATGAGCGCCGAGGCACCCGACCAGGTCAGCGACCGCACGCTCGAGGGCTGGATCGCCCGGCAGCGCTGGTACACCGCGAAGGGCAGCACCCCGGCGCTGCACACCATCGCGCAGACCGACGGCACCCGGCTCGTCCTCGACGACGCCCCGACGGGCCCCGTCCTGTACCAGGTGCCCGTCTCCGGCGGTGGACCGGACGCCGACCCGGTCGACGCCACCACCGACACCGCTTGGGTGCAGCAGCTCGCCGCGCGCATCGACGCCGACCCCGCGAGCCTCCGCCCGATCGGCCGCGTCACGGCATCGCGCGTGCTGTCCGGCGAGCAGTCGAACACCTCGGTCATCTGCGACACCGCCGACGGCGCGCGGGTGATCGTCAAGGTCTTCCGCGTCCTGCACCACGGCGACAACCCCGACGTGACGACGCAGCTCGCGCTCTCGGCGGCCGGCAGCGCGCGCGTCCCGACCGTGTACGGCGCGCTCCGGGCGAGCTGGCCGGACACCGGTCGTCCGGACGGCACCGCGACCGGGCACCTCGCGTTCGCGCAGGAGTTCCTCCCCGGGCTCGACGACGCCTGGCGCGTGGCCCTGACCGACGCCCGCGAGGGCAACCCGTGGGACGACCACGCGCAGCGGCTGGGGGAGGCCCTCGCCGAGGTGCACCGCACCCTCGCCCAGGCCCTGCCGACGGAACCCGCGGACGACGCGCGCCGTGCCGCGGCCGTCGCGACGATGCACGCGCGCCTGGACGCCGCCGTCCGCGAGGCCCCGACGGTGGAACCCCACGTCGACGCCGTCCGCTCGGTCTACGGGCGCGCCGCGGCCGCGCGGTGGCCGGACCTGCAGCGCATCCACGGCGACCTGCACCTCGGGCAGGTCCTCGCCGCGCCGGAGCCCCGCGGCTGGGTGTTCCTGGACTTCGAGGGCGAGCCGCTCCGCCCGCTGACCGAGCGGTCCCTGCCCGACGTGACGCTCCGCGACGTCGCCGGGATGCTCCGCTCGTTCGACTACGTCGCGGGCTCGCTCGCGCACGACGCCACGTTCGTGGACGCCGGCGCGTGGGCGCACACCGCCCGGGCCGCGTTCCTCGACGGCTACCAGCGGGGGACCGGGACGGACCTGCGGGAGCACCGGGAGCTGCTCGACGCCTTCGAGCTCGACAAGGCCGTGTACGAGGTCGTCTACGAGACCCGCAACCGCCCGGACTGGGCCGGGATCCCGCTCGCGGCGGTCGCGCGGCTCGCAGCGCGCAGCGCTGCTTGACGGGAGCAGAGCGCGCGCAGCGCTGCTCGACAGGAGCAGTGCGCGCGCAGCGCTGCCTGCCAGGCCGACCCACCGACGGACGGGAGGCACGGTGCCAGCCGGCACCGTGCCTCCCGTCCGTCGTGTGGTCCGGTCAGTTCACCGGCCCCGTGTACTTCTCGCCGGGGCCCTTGCCGACCGGGTCCGGGATCGCCGACGCCTCGCGGAAGGCGAGCTGCAGCGACCGCAGTCCGTCGCGCAGCGGACGGGCGTGGTGGTCGCCGATCTCCGTCGCGGCCGCCGTGACGAGGCCGGCCAGGGCGGTGATGAGCTTCCGAGCCTCGTCCAGGTCGGTCTGCTCCTGCGGGTCGTCCGCGAGCCCGACCTTGACGGCGGCGGCGCTCAGCAGGTGCACCGCGACGGTGTTGATGAGCTCGACCGCGGGGACCTCTGCGATGTCGCGTGCCTCGTCGGCCCCGGTGGGCTCGTTCGGCGGGGTGTCGGTCACGGTGCTCCTCTGCTAGACTCGTCGGCGGCAGATGCTGTCCGTGTGCCCTGGAACCTGTTCCAAGGTGGTCGAACGGCGTCGTAGAAGAGGAGTCTCTCCCACCCGCGGCCGTGCACCAAGGCTACCGGGTCCCACCGCTCCGCCGGCCCTTCGCTGGCAGGTCGTCCCGCAGGGGACGGCGTCGGGCGGCTGCCGAACGGGTTCCGATCCGTGCGTCAGATCTCCTCTCTCGTGCCGTCGTCCAGGGCAACAGCCCCGGACGGCCACCACCTGATTGAAGGAGCTCCGCATCACCGATCCCCGCACCAACGACCGAATCCGCGTTCCCGAGGTCCGACTCGTCGGCCCCCAGGGTGAGCAGGTCGGCGTTGTCCCGATCGCCATGGCCCTGCGTCTCGCGCAGGAAGCCGAACTGGATCTGGTCGAGGTCGCCCCGAACTCGAAGCCGCCCGTGGCCAAGATCATGGACTACGGCAAGTTCAAGTACGAGGCTGCGCAGAAGGCCAAGGAAGCCCGTCGCAACCAGGTGAACACGGACCTGAAGGAGGTCCGGTTCCGCCTGAAGATCGACGTGCACGACTACGAGACGAAGCGCAAGCGTGCCGAGGGCTTCCTCCTCGGTG
Source organism: Curtobacterium sp. AG1037 (assembly GCF_003349855.1). Taxonomy (NCBI): domain Bacteria; kingdom Bacillati; phylum Actinomycetota; class Actinomycetes; order Micrococcales; family Microbacteriaceae; genus Curtobacterium; species Curtobacterium sp. AG1037. Next base: position 458,383 of record NZ_QQAO01000002.1, read on the forward strand.
GCGACAAGGTGAAGGCCATGATCCTCTTCCGCGGTCGCGAGCAGTCGCGTCCGGAGCAGGGCGTCCGTCTCCTCCAGAAGTTCGCCGAGGAGATCGCCGAGTTCGGTGTCGTCGAGTCGCGTCCGACCCAGGACGGCCGCAACATGACGATGATCATCGCCCCCCTCAAGAACAAGTCCGACGTCAAGGGCGAGCAGAACGCCAAGCGTGCTGCGCAGAAGGCCGAACGTCGCGCGACGGAGCACGCCGCGAAGGGCAAGGAGACCTCCGGGTCCTCCGAGTCCGAGCCGGCCGAGGCTCCCGCCGAGTAGGTCCTGGTGATCGCCCCCGCGGCGCTCCCCGAACCGCGATGACGCGGCCCACCCATCCACCCCACGGAAAGGCACCACGATGCCCAAGCAGAAGACCCACTCCGGGTCGAAGAAGCGCTTCAAGCTCACCGGCAGCGGCAAGATCATGAAGCAGCAGGCCGGTATGCGTCACAACCTCGAGGTCAAGAGCGCCAAGCGCAAGGCCCGCCTCAACGAGGACCAGGTCCTCGCCAAGGCCGACGCGAAGAACGTCAAGAAGCTTCTCGGCCACTGAGCCGGCGGAATCGTAAAGGAACGAAAACATGGCACGTGTAAAGAGAGCGGTCAACGCCGCCAAGAAGCGCCGCGTCATCCTCGAGCGCGCCGAGGGCTACCGCGGCCAGCGTTCGCGCCTGTACCGCAAGGCCAAGGAGCAGGTCACCCACTCCCTCGTCTACGCGTACCGGGACCGTCACGCGAAGAAGGGCGAGTTCCGTCGCCTCTGGATCCAGCGCATCAACGCCGCGTCGCGTGCGAACGGCCTGACGTACAACCGCCTCATCCAGGGCCTCGGCCTGGCCGGCGTCGAGGTCGACCGTCGCATCCTCGCGGACCTCGCGGTGAACAACCCCGAGACGTTCGCGGCGCTCGTCGAGACCGCCAAGAAGGCCCTGCCGGCCGACACCTCGGCCCCGAAGGCCGCGTAGTCACGCCAGCTCCCGAAGCCCCCGCTCCGTCCACGGAGCGGGGGCTTCGTGCATGCTGCGACACTTGGTCCGTGAGCGATCTCCTCGAGAACCCGAAGGCCGGCCGCGTCCGGGCCGTGGCCGCCCTGTCGAAGAAGGACGTCCGAGCCGACACCGGGCTGTTCCTGCTCGAGGGGCCGCAGGCCGTGCGCGAGGCGATCGAGTACCGTCCCGAGCTCCTCCGCGAGCTGTACGTCACGCCGACGGCCGCCGCGCGCTACGCGCTCGACGACGCGCCGGTCGACACCTGGTTCGTCACCGAGCAGGTGCTCGACACGATGGCGGACACCGTGACGCCGCAGGGCGTCGTCGCGGTCTGCCAGCAGTTCCCGACGTCGGTGCGCGAGGTCTTCCCCGACCCCGGCACGGTCGGACGGGAGGATCGTGGCGGGCTCCCGGGGATCGTCGCGATCCTGGAGCAGGTGCGCGACCCCGGCAACGCCGGCACGATCATCCGCGCCGCGGACGCCGCGGGCGCAGACGCCGTGGTGCTGACCGGGCGCTCGGTCGACCCGTACAATCCCAAGGTCGTCCGGTCGACCACCGGGTCGCTCTTCCACGTCCCGGTGTCGGTCGGGGTCTCGCTGCAGGACGCGGTCGCCCGCGCGAAGGCCCTCGGCTACACGGTCCTGGCGGCGGACGTCTCGGGCGACGACCTGCCCGACGTCCGGGCGGACGGGATGCTCGACGGACCGACGGCGTGGGTCTTCGGGAACGAGGCCCGCGGGCTGACCAGCGAGGACCTGGCCCTGGTCGACCGGGCCGTGAAGGTCCCGATCTACGGCAAGGCGGAGTCGATGAACCTGGCGACCGCCGCGTCGGTGTGCCTGTACGAGAGCGCGTTCGCCCAGCGCACCGCGGCTTCCTCCTCCACAGGCGCCTGACCGCGGGGTCCGTCCACGGTCCGGGCGGTACAGGACGGCGGTATCCCATCGGCCGGTAGGCTTGGGCCTCGTGTCAGAACACCTCGAGATCAGCGAACCGGCCGTCGCCGCCGCCGTGGACGAGGCCCTCGCCGCCGTCCGTGCCGCGACGACCGTGGCGGAGCTGAAGCAGGCCCGGGCCGAGCACACCGGCGAGCAGTCCCCGCTCGCACGGATGAACGCGGCGATGCGCAGCGTCCCGAAGGAGCAGAAGGCCGCGGCCGGCAAGCTCGTCGGGCAGGCCCGTGGGCAGGTGAACCAGGCGATCGCCGCGCAGGAGAGCGTCCTGGCCGAGGCCGAGGAGCACGCGCGGCTCGAGGCCGAGCGCGTCGACGTCACCGCCCTGCCGAGCCGACGCACGCCGGGCTCGCGCCACCCGCTGTCGCTCCTCAACGAGACCGTCGCCGACATCTTCGTCGGCATGGGGTGGGAGGTGGCGGAGGGTCCCGAGCTCGAGCACGAGTGGTTCAACTTCGACGCACTGAACTTCGACCAGGACCACCCGGCCCGGGCGATGGCGGACACCGTCTTCGTCGAGCCGGTCGACCGGCACCTCGTGATGCGCACGCACACGTCGCCCGTCCAGGTCCGGTCGCTGCTCTCCCGCGAGCTGCCGCTGTACGTGATCGCCCCCGGACGCGTCTACCGCGCCGACGAGCTCGACGCGACGCACCTGCCGGTCTTCACCCAGGTCGAGGGCATCGCGATCGACAGGGGCCTGACGATGGCGCACCTCCGTGGCACGCTCGAGCACTTCGCCCGCCAGGTCTTCGGCGACGAAGCGCAGATCCGCCTGCGCCCGAACTACTTCCCGTTCACCGAGCCGAGCGCCGAGATGGACGTCTGGCAGCCGAACGCCAAGGGCGGTGCCCGCTGGGTCGAGTGGGGCGGCTGCGGCATGGTGAACCCCAACGTCCTGCGTGCCGCCGGGATCGACCCGGACGAGTACCAGGGCTTCGCGTTCGGGATGGGCATCGAGCGGACGCTGCAGTTCCGCAACGGCCTGAACGACATGCGTGACTTCCTCGAGGGCGACATCCGCTTCTCGCAGCAGTTCGGAACGGTGGTCTGATGCGCGTCCCAGTCCGTTGGCTCGGCGAGAGCGTCGACCTCCCCGACGACGTCAGCCTCGAGCACGTCCACGCCGCGCTGGTGTCGGTCGGCTTCGAGGAAGAAGCGGTCCACACGTTCGACCTCACCGGCCCGGTCGTGGTCGGCCGGGTGCTGTCGCGCGAGCCGGAGCCGCAGAAGAACGGCAAGACCATCAACTGGTGCCAGGTGGACGTCGGCGAGCCCGAGCCCCGCGGCATCGTCTGCGGCGCGCACAACTTCGACGTCGGTGACCTCGTCGTGGTCACGCTGCCCGGAGCCGTCCTGCCCGGACCGTTCCCGATCGCCGCGCGCAAGACCTACGGCCACGTGTCGGACGGCATGATCGCCTCGGCCCGTGAACTCGGGCTCGGTGACGAGCACGACGGCATCCTGCGCTTCGCCGACCTCGGCATGGAGCCCGAGGTCGGTGCGGACGCTATCGGCCTGCTCGGGCTCGACGACGCGGCGGTCGAGATCAACGTCACGCCGGACCGCGGCTACGCCATGAGCCTGCGCGGCGTCGCCCGCGAGTACGCCCACGCGACCGGCGCGAGCTTCCACGACCCAGCAGAGCGCGTGACGCCCCGTTCCGGCGAGGGCTTCCGGGTCACGATCGACGACCGGGCGCCGATCCGCGGCCGCGTCGGTGCGCACACCTTCGTGACGCGCGTCGTCCGGGGTATCGACCCGGCGCGGACGACACCGGCGTGGATGGTGTCCCGCCTGGCCCTCGCCGGTGTGCGGTCGATCTCGCTGCCAGTCGACATCACGAACTACGTCATGTTCGAGCTCGGGCAGCCGCTGCACGGCTACGACCTCGCGAAGGTGCAGGGCGGACTCGGTGTCCGGCGTGCGACCGCGGGGGAGCAGCTCGTCACGCTCGACGACACCACCCGTACGCTCGACGCCGAGGACCTCGTCATCACCGACGACCAGGGGCCGGTCGGTCTCGCCGGTGTGATGGGCGGCGCGCGGACCGAGATCTCCGACACCACGACCGACGTCCTGATCGAGGCCGCCGGCTTCGACCAGGTGTCGATCGCGCGCACGGCCCGTCGCCACAAGCTGCCGAGCGAGGCCTCGAAGCGCTTCGAGCGCGGCGTCGACCCGCTCGTGGCCGAGGCCGCCGCGAACCGCGCGGTCGAGCTCCTCGTCGAGCTCGCCGGCGGTACCCCGGACGCCCTGGGCTCGACGCTCGTCGACACCACCCCGCGCCCGCTCGTCCCGATGCGGCTCCGTCGCCCCGCCGAGCTCATCGGCGTGGAGTACACCGACGCCGAGGTCATCGACACCCTCCGCGCGATCGGTGCCACGGTCGAGGTGGACGGTGAGCAGCTCGCGGTCACCGCCCCGAGCTGGCGCCCCGACCTGACCGACGACACGACCCTGGTCGAGGAGGTCGCCCGGATCGTCGGGTACGACCGCATCCCGAGCGTGCTCCCGGTGGCGCCGCCCGGACGTGGCCTCACCGCGCACCAGCGCGCCCGTCGTCGCGTCGCCGCGGCCCTCGCCTCGGCCGGTCTGTTCGAGGTCGTGACCGCGCCGTTCGTGTCCCGCGCCACGCAGGACGCGTACCCGGGCATCGACGGCACGGGCGGTCCGAGCGTCGTGCTCGCGAACGCGCTCGACAGCGAGCAGGACCTGCTCCGCCGCAGCGCCGTCCCCGCCCTCGTCGACGCGGCACGTCGGAACGTCTCCCGCGGACTCGTCGACGTCGCGCTCTACGAGACCTCCCGCGTCTTCCTGCCGGCGGCCGACACGGTGCTCGGCACGGACACGGTCCCGGCCGGGGCCGTCCGTCCCGACGCGGACGTGCTCGCCGCCCTCGACGCCGCGCTGCCCGCGCAGCCCTTCCACGTCGCGGCCCTGCTCACGGGCAACCGCGTCGTGAAGCAGCCCGGCGTGCAGCCCGAGCCGTACGGCATCGCGGATGCCCTCGACGTCGCCCGCACGGTCGCCTGGGCGGTCGGCGGTGTGGAGCTCTCGGTCGCACAGACGTCGCACCCGTCCCTGCACCCGGGACGGGCGGCCTCCCTGCTCGTCGGTGACACCGTGGTCGGCGTGGCCGGCGAGCTGCTGCCCGCGCTGACCGAGGCCGCGGTGCTGCCGCGGGTCGTCGCGGTCGTCGAGCTCGACCTCGACGCCCTCGTCGCCGCGGCGCCGGACCTGGCGTCGGTCGGGCCGATCGTGTCGTACCCGGCGGCCACCCAGGACCTCTCCCTGGTCGTCGACGAGGACGTCCCGGCCGGTGACGTCCTCGCCGAGGTCCGCTCGGGCGCCGGCGAGCTGCTGGAGTATGCTCGGCTCGTGGATGACTACCGGGGCACCGGCGTGGACGAGGGACAGAAGTCCCTGACGTTCGCGCTGCGCTTCCGCGCCACGGACCGCACGCTGACCGCTGCCGAGGCCTCCGAGGCCCGTGACGGCGCCGTCCGACGTGCCGGCGAGCGATTCGGGGCGACCCTCCGCGACTGATCCCGACGGATCAGCACCGCGCGGGGCCGCCGCCTCCGACTCCCTCGACGACCAGTCCGACCAAAGGTGGAACCCATGTCCGTATCCGTCGCCGTGGCGGGAGCCTCCGGCTACGCGGGTGGTGAGCTCCTGCGCGTGCTCGCCGCCCATCCGGAGTTCGACGTCAGGACGGTGACCGCGTACTCCAACGCCGGTCAGCCGCTCATCGCGACCCAGCCGCACCTGCGATCGCTGGCCCACCTGACGCTCGTCGAGACGACCGCGGAGCACCTGCGCGGGCACGACGTGGTCTTCCTCGCGCTGCCGCACGGGCAGTCCGGGGCGATCACGGCGGAGCTGGACGAGGACACCCTCGTGGTGGACTGCGGTGCGGACCACCGGCTGACCGACCCCGCGGCGTGGGACGCGTTCTACGGCGGCGACTACCACGGCGCGTGGACGTACGGGCTGCCGGAGCTGCTGCACGCGGCGCCGACGCCGGGTTCGGCGGAGGAGTGGCGCGACGTCGACGACATCGCCGGCACCGGGCGCCAGCGCACCGAGCTCGCCGCGACGAAGCGCATCGCGGTCCCCGGGTGCAACGTGACAGCCGTCACCCTGGGCATCCAGCCGGGCATCCAGGCCGGGCTCGTCGAGTCGGACGACATCGTCGCCGTGCTCAGCGTCGGGCCGAGCGGAGCGGGCAAGAAGCTCGCGACCACGTACCTGGCCTCCGAGATCATGGGCTCCGCGAGCGCGTACGCCGTCGGTGGGACCCACCGGCACATCCCGGAGATCCAGCAGAACCTGTTGGCCGCAGGGGCTGGCGACGTGACGATCTCGTTCACCCCCGTGCTCGTCCCGATGTCGCGGGGGATCCTCGCGACGACGACGGCCCGGCTCGCGCCCGGCGTGAGCGCCCGGGACGTCCGGCTGGCCTGGGAGCAGGCGTACGCGGACGAGCCGTTCGTGCACCTCCTGCCGCAGGGCGAGTTCCCGCGGACGGCCGACACCGTCGGCGCGAACACCTGCCTGGTCGGACTCGCCGTCGACGAGGCCGCCGGCCGCGTCGTCGCGGTCTCGGCCCTCGACAACCTCGCGAAGGGGACCGCCGGTGCCGCGGTCCAGTCCGCGAACATCGCCCTCGGCTTCCCCGAGACCCTGGGCCTCAGCGTGGACGGAGTCGCACCGTGACCGACGTGACCGAGACGGACGACGCAGGCACGAGCCTCCAGGGCGTGACCGCGGCAGCGGGGTTCCGCGCCGCGGGCGTGACCGCCGGTCTCAAGGAGAGCGGCAAGCCCGACGTCGCGCTCGTCGTCAACGACGGACCGGACGCCGCGGTGGCCGCGGTGTTCACCACGAACCGTGCGCAGGCGCACCCCGTGATCTGGTCGCGCCAGGTCGTCGGCGACGGGACCGCCCGCGCCGTCGTGCTGAACTCCGGCGGTGCGAACTGCTTCACCGGGCCGTTCGGCTTCCAGACCACCCACCTGACGGCCGAGGCCGTCGGCGACGCCCTCGGCGTCGGTGCGGGCGACGTCGTCGTCTGCTCGACTGGCCTCATCGGCCGCGGCGACCAGACCTTCCGCGACGGTGTGCTCCGCGGGGTCGACCTCGCAGCTGCCGCGCTGTCCGCGGACGGCGGGCCGGACGCCGCCGCGGCGATCATGACGACCGACACCCGCGCGAAGCAGTCGGTCGTGACCGAGGACGGCTGGACCGTCGGCGGCATGGCAAAGGGTGCGGGGATGCTCGCGCCGGGGCTCGCGACGATGCTCGTGGTGATCACCACGGACGCCGTGCAGACCCCGGCCCAGCTCGACGACGCCCTGCGCGCCGCGACCCGCGTCACCTTCGACCGCGTGGACTCCGACGGCTGCATGTCGACGAACGACACCGTCGTGCTGCTGTCGTCCGGCGCGAGCGGAGTCACCCCGGAGGTCGGTGACTTCCAAGAGGCGCTGACGGCCGTCTGCGCGGACCTCGCCCGACAGCTCCAGCAGGACGCCGAGGGTGCGAGCCACGACATCACGATCGCGGTGACCGGCGCGGTGTCCGAGGACGACGCGGTCGAGGTCGGCCGGAGCGTCGCCCGGAACAACCTGTTCAAGGCCGCGGTGTTCGGCAACGACCCCAACTGGGGGCGGGTGCTCGCCGCGATCGGCACGACCGACGCCGAGTTCGACCCGTACGCCGTCGACGTGAGCATGAACGGCGTCCGGGTGTGCCACGCGGGCGCGCCCGACCGACCCGTCGACGAGGTCGACCTCAGCCCGCGCGAGACGCACGTGCTCATCGAGCTCGGGGTCGGTCCGCACGCCGCGACGATCCTGACGAACGACCTGACGCACGACTACGTCCACGAGAACAGCGCGTACTCCAGCTGATGAGCGACCTCACCAAGGAAGAAGAGCACGAGCTCGCCGCCGTCAAGGCCGCGACGCTCATCGAGTCCCTGCCGTGGCTGAAGCGGTTCTCCGGCAAGACGGTCGTCGTGAAGTTCGGCGGCAACGCCATGGTGAACGACGACCTGAAGCGCGCGTTCGCGGAGGACATGGTCTACCTCCGGTACGCCGGCCTGCACCCGGTCGTGGTGCACGGCGGCGGCCCGCAGATCTCCGCCGCACTCAAGGAGCAGGGCATCGAGTCCGAGTTCCGGGGCGGCTACCGGGTCACGACCACCGAGGCGATCACGGTCGTCCGCGAGGTCCTGGCCGGCGAGGTGAACCGCGAGATCGTCGACCTGATGAACGAGCACGGCGACGGCCTGGCGGTCGGGGTGTTCGGTGACGGCGGTTCGCTGTTCACCGGCGAGAAGAAGGGCGTCGTCGTGGACGGCGAGCACTTCGACCTCGGCCACGTCGGCGACATCACGCACGTCGACCCGTCCGGCGTCCTGGCCGCGATCGAAGCCGGCCGCATCCCGGTCGTGTCGAGCATCGCGATCGACGACGCCCACCCGGACCAGGCCCTCAACGTGAACGCCGACGCCGCGGCCGGCGCACTCGCGATCGCCCTCGGCGCCGCGAAGCTGCTCATGCTGACCGACGTGCCCGGCCTCTACCGCAACTGGCCGGACCGGGACTCGATCATCGACCTCATCGCGGTCGAGGAACTCCGGGAGCTCCTGCCGAGCCTCGAGTCCGGCATGATCCCGAAGATGACCGCGTGCCTGGACGCCGTGGTCGGCGGGGTCGGCGGTGCGACGATCATCGACGGTCGCATCCCGCACTCGATCCTGCTCGAGGTCTTCACCCTCCGCGGCGCGGGGACCGAGGTCATCCCGGACCCGAGCCGTCGCACCGAGAACCAGAACACCCACGCCGAGGTCGGCCGACGGGTCCCCGAGTCCGCAGCGGACCCGGGCCGGCACGCAGCCGACGCCGACACCACGCAGAAGGGGAACGAGCAGTGAGCACCGAGACGCAGACCCAGACCTGGAACGACCGGTTCGGGGCGTCGCTCATGCGATCCCTGCCCGCCCCGAAGATCATGCTCGAGCGTGGGAAGGGCTGCCGTGTCTGGGACGTCGACGGCAACGAGTACCTGGACTTCCTCGCCGGCATCGCGGTGAACTCCCTCGGCCACGCGCACCCGGCGCTCGTCGAGGCCGTCGCCGACCAGGCCGCCAAGCTCGTGCACGTCTCCAACTACTTCGCGACCCCGCCGCAGCTCGAACTCGCCGAGCGCCTCAAGCGCATCACGGGCGCCGGGGACGCCGGGCGCGTGTACTTCGGCAACTCCGGGGCCGAGGCGAACGAGGCCGCCTTCAAGCTCGCGCGCCTGAACAAGGGCGCCGACGGGCGCAAGACCCGCATCCTCGCGCTCAAGCAGGGCTTCCACGGCCGCACCATGGGCGCCCTCGCGCTGACCGGCAAGCCCGCGCTGCAGCAGGACTTCCTGCCGATGGTGGCCGGCGTGGACCACATCGACTCCACGGTCGAGGCACTCGAGGCCGCGATCGACGACACCGTGGCGGCCCTCATCGTCGAGCCGATCAAGGGCGAAGCCGGCGTGGTGGACCTGCCCGAGGGCTTCCTGCTCGCGGCCCGTCGCCTGACCGAGGAGCACGGCGCGCTGTTCATCCTCGACGAGATCCAGACCGGGGTCGGCCGGACCGGCAACTGGTTCACCTTCCAGGGCCACGGGTTCACGCCGGACGCGGTCACGATCGCCAAGGGCATCGCCGGGGGCTTCCCGATCGGCGCCCTCGTCACCTTCGGCTGGGCCTCGGAGCTCTTCTCCGCCGGGCAGCACGGGTCGACCTTCGGCGGGAACCCGCTCGGCACGCGGGTCGCGAACGCGGTCCTCGCGGAGATCGAGCGGGCCGACCTGGTCGCCGGTGCCGTCACGAAGGGCGAGCGCATCCGCGCCGGCATCGCGAGCCTCGGTTCGCCGCTGGTGGACGAGGTCCGCGGGACGGGTCTGCTCATCGGCGTCGGGCTGGCCGCCCCGGTCGCCGCCGCCGTCAACGCCGCCGCGCTCGAGCGCGGTCTCATCATCAACGCCCCGAACGAGTCGAGCCTGCGCATCGCGCCGCCGCTCATCGTGTCCGACGCCGAGATCGACGAGTTCGTGTCGATCCTCGGCCAGAGCCTCGCGGCCGTCGCCGTCCAGGAGACCTCAGCATGACCCGCCACTTCCTCCGGGACGACGACCTCACCCAGGCCGAGCAGTCCGCGATCCTCGACCTCGCCGCGCGCATGAAGGCCGACCGCTGGGGCGAGAAGCCGCTCGCCGGCCCGCAGTCGGTCGCGGTGATCTTCGACAAGTCGTCCACCCGCACCCGGGTGTCCTTCCACGTCGGGATCTCCGACCTCGGCGGCAGCCCGCTCGTGATCACCACGGCGAACAGCCAGCTCGGCGGCAAGGAGACCCCGTCGGACACGGCTCGCGTGCTCGAGCGCATGGTGTCGGCGATCGTGTGGCGCACCTACGCCCAGTCCGGGCTCGAGGAGATGGCCGAGGGTACCCGCGTGCCCGTCGTCAACGCGCTGTCCGACGACTTCCACCCGTGCCAGCTCCTCGCCGACCTGCTCACCATCCGCGAGCACCGCGGTGCCCTGGCCGGACAGACGGTCGCCTTCGTCGGCGACGGCGCGAGCAACATGGCGCAGTCGTACCTGCTCGCGGGTGCCACCGCCGGCATGCACGTCCGCGTCGCCGCCCCCGCGGCCTTCAGCCCGGAAGCCGTGGTCGTCAGCGACGCCGAGCGCCGAGCCGCCGAGACGGGCGGGTCGGTCCTCGTCGTGACGGACCCGGTCGCCGCGGTCGCCGATGCGGACGTCGTCGTGACCGACACATGGGTCTCGATGGGCAAGGAGGACGAGAAGCAGTCGCGCCTCGAGACCTTCGCGGGCTACCGCGTGGACGACGAACTGCTCGCGCACGCCGCGGACGACGCCGTCTTCATGCACTGCCTGCCGGCGGACCGTGGGTACGAGGTGACCGCAGAGGTCATCGACGGTCCGCGCAGCATCATCTGGGACGAGGCGGAGAACCGGCTGCACGCCCAGAAGGCCCTGCTCGCCTGGCTGCTCGCCGCCGCCTGATCCGCCCCGCGGCACCAGCCCCGCGGAGCCAGCCCCGCAGACCCCGTCCCGCCCGTCCGGAAGGAGCCCCGTGACCGACCGCATCGTCGTGGCGGCCTCAGCCGGCGTCGATCCCGCCGAGGCCGTCGCCCGGCTCGCCCACAGCGGCCCCGCGGACGACCACACTGCGCTCGGCCCGTCCGACCGCGAGGTCATCGCGCTCGTCGTCGACGTCGGCGGGCGGAGCCGCGACGTCGAGCAGGTGCGGGACCGCGCCCGAGCGGCCGGAGCCGTCGACGCGATCGTCGTCGACGCGAAGACGGAGTACGCCGAGCGGTACGTGGTTCCCGCCCTGCGCGCGAACGCCCTCGACACGGGGCGCTCGCTCGTCCCCGCGCTCCGACGGCCCCTCGTCGCCGCCCACCTGGTGACGACCGCCCGGCAGCTCGGCGCCGGGCTGGTCGCACACGCGACGGCCGCCCCGGACGAGCCGGCCCTCGCCGCCCTGGTCGGCGGCGTGGACCCGGACCTCGAGGTCGTGCCGGTGCCGCCGGACGCGGTCCCGACGGGGGCGGAGCAGGACCTGTGGGGCCGACTCGTCCCGGCGACCGGCACGACCGGCCCGGCGGCGGGACCGCCGACCGGCACGGCGACCGACCCCGCGGACGACCCCTGGACCGCGCCGACCGACACCGGGTGGCTGCGCACGCAGGACCCCGTCACCGTCCCGGACCCCGACGAGGTCACCGTGACGTTCGAGCACGGCGTCCCCGTCGCCCTGGACGGTCAGCGCTTCGGGATCGTCCGGCTCCTGCAGGAACTCGACGCCCTCGCGGGACGGCACGGGATCGGCCGGCACGACGTGGTCGTGGACCTGCGTGACGGCCGCAAGGCCCGGCACGTCGCCGAGACCCCGGCCGCGACGGCCCTGACGGTCGCGCACCGGGACCTCGAACGGCTCACGCTCGAGCGGGACGTCGCCGTGTTCTCCCGCGGTGTCGAAGCCGAGTGGGCACGGCTCGTCGTCGACGGCGCATGGAACTCGGGGCTCCGCCGGGGCCTCGACGCGTTCCTGGAGCAGACCCAGCAGCACGTCTCCGGCGAGGTCCGGCTCCGGCTGCACGGCGGCGGAGCGGTGGTCACCGGACGCCGCTCGGAGCAGAGCCTCTACGACTTCGAGCTCGCCGCGGCCCCGGGTGCGACGAGCCTCGCCGACGCCTGGGCCCGCCCGGGCAGGACCGCCGCCCGACGCAACCGGGCCAACTGACCCCCCCGACCAGCGCCCGGCCAGAGCACGACACGACCACTCCAGACCCCGCACCACCGAACGACGCAGGACGACATGAGCGACGCGAACCAGCCGACCAAGACCGACGCCACCAACACGGGCGCCCTCTGGGGTGCCCGCTTCGCCGACGGGCCGAGCGCCGAGCTCGCCGCGCTGTCCCGATCGACGCAGTTCGACTGGCAGCTCGCCCCGTACGACATCGCCGGGTCCCGGGCTCACGCCCGTGCCCTGCACACCGCTGGGTACCTGACCGCGGACGAACTCGAGCGGATGCTCGCGGGACTGGACCGCCTCGAGACCGCCCACGCCGACGGCTCGCTGCAGCCCGCGGACGGCGACGAGGACGTGCACGGCGCCCTCGAACGCCTGCTCATCGCCGACCTCGGCCCGGAGCTCGGCGGCAAGCTCCGCGCCGGCCGCAGCCGGAACGACCAGATCGCGACGCTGGGGCGCATGCACATGCTCGACCACGCGCGCCGGATCGGGCACCTCGTGATCGACCTGGTCGACGCGCTCAGCCAGCAGGCCAACGAGCACCCCGGCGCGATCATGCCCGGCCGGACCCACCTGCAGCACGCGCAGCCCGTGCTCCTCGCGCACCACCTGCTCGCGCACGCGTGGCCGCTCGTCCGCGACCTCGAACGCCTCCGCGACTGGGCCGACCGCGCGAGCGTCAGCCCGTACGGCGCCGGGGCCCTCGCCGGCAGCTCGCTCGGGCTCGACCCGACGGCCATCGCGCACGAGCTCGGCTTCGCCCGCCCGGCGGACAACTCGATCGACGCCACGGCCGCTCGCGACGTCGTCGCCGAGTTCGCGTTCGTGCTCGCGCAGGTCGGCATCGACGTCTCCCGCCTGGCCGAGGAGGTCATCCTCTGGAACACGAAGGAGTTCGGCTTCGTCCGGCTGCACGACGCGTTCTCGACCGGGTCGAGCATCATGCCGCAGAAGAAGAACCCGGACATCGCCGAGCTCGCACGCGGCAAGTCCGGGCGCCTCGTCGGCAACCTCACCGGGCTGCTCGCGACGCTGAAGGGCCTGCCGCTCGCGTACAACCGTGACCTGCAGGAGGACAAGGAGCCCGTGTTCGACTCGGTCGCGCAGCTCGAGGTCCTGCTCCCGGCGTTCACCGGCATGATCGCGACGCTCACCTTCGACACCGACCGCATGGCCGCCCTCGCGCCGCAGGGCTTCTCGCTCGCGACCGACGTCGCCGAGTGGCTCGTCCGCCAGGGGGTGCCGTTCCGTGACGCGCACGAGGTCTCCGGCGCCCTCGTGCGGCACTGCGAGGAACGCGGCATCGAGCTCGACGAGCCGACCGACGACGAGTACCGCGCGGTGTCCCCGCACCTCACGCCCGAGGTCCGCGGCGTCCTGATGATCGAGGGCAGCGTCGCGTCGCGGTCCGGCGTCGGCGGCACCGCGCCCGACCGGGTCGCCGAGCAGCTCGCGTCGCTGACCCGGCGCGTCCACGACCTCGCCGCGGGGGCGCCGTTCGCGCGATGACCTCGCCGCTCCACGCCCTGCTCGAGCTGCCGGCGCCGACCTCGGCGCCGGCGCTCCTCGGCGCGACGATCACGGGCAAGGGCGTCGCCCTCCGCATCACCGAGGTCGAGGCGTACTGGGGTCCTTCCGACCCGGGCTCGCACGGGCACCGCGGCATGACCGAGCGCAACCGGCACCTGTTCGGCGCCCCGGGGACCCTCTACGCCTACCGCTCGTACGGCATCCACACGTGCGTCAACGTCGTGAGCGGCCCCGAGGGCACCTCCTCGGGGTCGCTCCTGCGGGCCGCCGAGGTCGTGGACGGCGTCCCGGTAGCGCGTGGCCGCCGCGGTGACCGCCCGGCGGACACGGCGTTGGCCCGTGGCCCCGGCAACCTCGGCACCGCGCTCGGCGCGGTCCTCGGGACGGACGACGGCACGTCACTGCTCGACGGCTCCGGCCCCTACGTGCTCGCCCTGGCACCCGGCCTGGAGGCGCGGATCACCGCCGACGGGCCCGCAGCGGTCGTCGACGCGCTCCTGTCCGCAGGATCCGGCGCGGCCGGGCCGCGCATCGCGCGCGGGCCGCGGACGGGCGTCGGCGGCGTCGCCGGCGGCGCCGCCTTCCCCTGGCGCTTCTGGCTGGCGGGCGACCCCACGGTGTCCGCGTACCGACGACACAAGGGTGCCCTCGACTGACGGAGCCGCCCCGTGCCTCCAGTCCGGATCCCGGTGCGCGCCCGCGCGCCGCTACGATCGTCGTGTGTCCAGCGCAACCGATCACGATGTCCTGACACGTCAGCGGAACGACCCCACCTTCGCCTCGGTGTGGGACGAACTGCGCTGGCGTGGTCTGGTGCACGTCTCCACCGACGAGACGGCACTCAAGGAGGCCCTCGACGGCGAGCCGGTCACCTACTACTGCGGCTTCGACCCGACCGCCCCGTCGCTGCACTGCGGCAACCTGCTGCAGCTGCTGACCATGCGGCGGCTGCAGCTCGCCGGGCACCGGCCCCTCGCGCTCGTCGGCGGGTCGACCGGACTCATCGGTGACCCGCGCCCGACGGCAGAGCGCACGCTGAACACCCGCGAGACCGTCGCGGACTGGGTGTCGCGGCTGCAGGCCCAGGTGTCGCGGTTCCTCAGCGCGGACGGCGACAACGGCGTCCGGCTCGTGAACAACCTCGACTGGACGTCGCCGCTGACGGCGATCGACTTCCTGCGCGAGGTCGGCAAGTACTTCCGCGTCAACAGCATGCTCAAGAAGGACGCCGTCGCCGCGCGCCTGAACTCCGATGCGGGCATCAGCTACACGGAGTTCAGCTACCAGATCCTGCAGGGACTCGACTACCGCGAGCTGTACCGGCAGTACGGGTGCACGCTCCAGACGGGCGGCTCCGACCAGTGGGGCAACCTGACGTCGGGCACGGAACTGATCCGGCGGTCCGAGGGTGCCTCGGTGCACGCCATCGGGACGCCGCTCATCACGAACTCCGACGGCACGAAGTTCGGCAAGAGCGAGGGCAACGCGATCTGGCTCGACCCGGAGATGACGTCGCCGTACGCCTTCTACCAGTTCTGGCTCAACACCGCGGACGCGGACGTGATCGACCGGCTGCGGGAGTTCACGTTCCTGTCCCGCGAGGAGATCGAGCGGCTCGAGCGCGCCGTCGCCGACGAGCCCTTCCGACGCGAGGCCCAGCGGACGCTGGCGTACGACGTCACCGCGACCGTGCACGGGCACGACGCCACCCAGGCCGCGATCGACGCCTCGGCCGCGCTGTTCGGCAACGGCGACCTCGCGGCACTGGACGCGGAGACCCTGGGGGCCGCGGTGGCCGAGCTGCCCGGTTCGGTGGCACTCGAGGGTGACGCCGACGTGGCACGCGCCCTCGTCGAGACCGGACTCGTCAAGTCCCTGGGCGAGGCGCGACGCGCGATCGACCAGGGCGGTGTGTACGTGAACAACGCACGCGCCGAGGACGCGACCGCACCGCTGTCCGGGCTCGCGCTCCCCGGTGGCGTGGTCGTCCTGCGCCGGGGGAAGAAGACGCTCGCCGGCGTGACCCTGTCCTGATCGGATCCCGGAGCGTGTTGCAGAACGCGACACGCCCGGGAGCGGACACGGTTGGCGCTCGTCGGGATCCCTGCGTAGAGTTCTTACTCGTCACCCCAAAGGTGCGGCGGAGCGGCTGGAGCGAGAGCCCAGAGCCTGCCGGCCTCAAGCGGGGGCCATCCTCCACCGAAGTTCGATCCGGGTCTTGTGCTCGGTCGCTTCGACGCTTAGGATGAACACTCCACCGGCCCTCTCCCACGGGATGAGCCACAGGACCTCGGTCCGACGCGTTGCCGGTGACAACCAAGATCGAAAGCCCCTCTGTTGAGGTCCGGTGTTTGTCGGGCTGATTGGTGGGTGCGTCTGGTCCTTGAGAACTCAACAGCGTGCACATTGTCAATGCCAATTATTTTGACCCCGTGCGATCGTGGCTCTTT